>DBFNYT010000101.1:0-6868 GCA_048425625.1 Collinsella sp.
CCCCCGTTTTCTGGGCATTGCGGTTGTTTGCCGCCGGTTGTTACGCCGCCTCGTCGAACTGCGAGTTATACAGGTCGGCGTAGAAGCCGCCCTGGGCGAGCAACTCGTCGTGCGTGCCCTTCTCGACGATATCGCCGTCGCGAATCACCAAGATCACGTCGGCGTTGCGGATCGTGGACAGGCGGTGCGCGATGACAAAGCTGGTGCGGCCCTGCATCAGCGCATCCATGGCGCGCTGAATGAGCTCCTCGGTACGGGTATCGACGTTGGAAGTCGCCTCGTCCAGAATCAGTGCCGGGCGGTCGGCCAAAATGGCACGGGCGATGGTCACGAGCTGGCGCTGACCCTGCGATAGGTTGGTGCCCTCCTCGTTGATCATAAAGTCGTAGCCACCGGCGAGCGTATGAATAAAGTGGTCGCAGCGTGCGGCGCGCGCAGCGGCCTCGACCTCGGCATCGCTCGCGTCGGGGCGTCCGTAGCGGATGTTCTCGCGGATGGTGCCGTTAAACAGCCAGGTGTCCTGCAGCACCATGGCAAACTCGCCGCGCAGTGCCGCGCGGTCCCAGTCGCGCACATCGACGCCCTCGACACGCAGCGAGCCGCCGTCCACGTCGTAGAAGCGCTGCAGCAGCTTAATGAGCGTGGTCTTGCCGGCGCCGGTGGGGCCGACGATGGCGATGGTCTGGCCGGGCTGCGCCTCGCAGCTAAAGTCGTGGATGATGGTCTTGTCGGGCGTGTAGCCAAACTTGACATGGTCAAACACCACGTGGCCGGGGCGCTTCTCGGGAATCTGCGCGTCGGCCTTCTGCTCCTCCTCGGGCGCGGCCAGGAACTCAAACACGCGCTCGGTGGCGGCGGCCATCGACTGCATCGTGTTGCTCACGTTGCCCAGCTGCTGCACGGGTTGCGTAAAGTTTCGAACGTACTGGATAAAGCTCTGGATGTCGCCGGGCGTGGCATTGCCGGTCAGCGCGAGCTGCGCGCCCACCACGACGACGCCCACGTAG
The DNA here is from genome assembly GCA_048425625.1 of Collinsella sp. Classification (GTDB taxonomy): domain Bacteria; phylum Actinomycetota; class Coriobacteriia; order Coriobacteriales; family Coriobacteriaceae; genus Collinsella. Next base: position 1,008 of record DBFNYT010000101.1, read on the forward strand.
CCCATGTTGCCCACCAAGCTCATAAGCGGCATCATCAGGCCCGACAGGAACTGCGAGCGCCAGCCACTAATAAAGAGACGGTCGTTTTGACGGTCGAACTCTTCAATCGAGGCCTCGGCGCGGTCGAACACCTGAATGACGTTCTGGCCGGCAAAGTCCTCCTCGATAATGCCGTTGACGGCGCCCAGAACCTGCTGTTGCTCGCGGAAGTACGGCTGCGAGAAGTGAATCATCACGGTCAGGATAATCGCGGCGGCCGGCAGCGTGAGCACGGTGACGCCGGTAAGCGGCAGGCTGATCGAAAGCATCATGACGAGCACGCCGATAATCTGCGTCACCGACGTGATGAGCTGCGTCACGCTCTGGTTGAGCGACTGGCCCAGCGTATCGACATCGTTGGTGATGCGGCTGAGTACGTCGCCCTTGCTGTGGCCGTTAAAGTAACTCATCGGCACGACGGCGATTTTGGCGGCGATCTCCTTGCGCATGCGATAGCAGATCTTTTGCGTGACGCCGGTCATGAGCCAGCCCTGGATGAGGCTGCAAACAGAGCTTGCCAGATACAGGCAGAGCAAAAAGCCGAGCGTCTTGGCGATCCAGTTAAAGTCAACGTCGCCGGTGCCGTTGACCTTGGCGACCAGGCCTTCGAACAGCTTGGTCGTAACCTGGCCGAGCACCTTGGGTCCCACAATGTTAAAGATGACCGAGCACACGGCAAAGGCGACGGCGGCAAACACGGCAATCTTGTGCTGGCCGATATAGCCGAGCAGCTGCCTCATGGTGCCCTTAAAGTCCTTGGCCTTTTCGCCGCGACGCATGCCGCCCATGCGGCCCATGGGACCACGCTGGCGGGTGGGCTTGGGAATCTGAGTCTTGGTCTCGTCTGCCATTAGCGCTCGCCTCCTTCCATGACGGCTGCAATTTCTTCTTGGGTAAGCCCCAGCTCCTCGGCGGAAAGCTGCGACTGTGCGATCTCCAGGTACGCCGGGCAGCTGCGCAGCAGCTCCTTGTGCGTGCCGGTGCCCACTACGTGGCCGTCGTCGAGCACGATGATCTGGTCGGCGTGCATGATGGTCGCGATGCGCTGGGCCACGACCACGAGCGCGGCGTCGGTAACGTTTTTGGCCAGCTCCTCGCGTAGGCGCGCGTCGGTCTTGTAGTCGAGGGCACTAAACGAGTCATCGAACACCACGACCTCGGGCTTTTTGGCCAACGCGCGGGCGATGGCCAGACGCTGGCGCTGACCACCCGAAACATTGGAGCCGCCCTGGCTGATGGGGGAGTCGTAGCCGCCCTCGCGCTCGGCGATAAAGTCCTCCGCCTGGGCGACGCGTGCTGCCTGGCGCATATCCTCGTCACTCACCATGTCGCCAGCAAACTTGAGGTTGCTCTCGACGGTACCCGAGAACAGACGACCCTGCTGCGGAATATAACCGATGCGGCGGCGCAGCTCAGAGAGGGTCATGTCGCGCACGTCGATGCCGTCGAGCGAAATGCTGCCGCCCGTGACGTCGTACAGGCGCGGAATCAACTGTACAAGCGTGGACTTGCCCGAACCCGTTGAGCCAATAATGCCGAGCATCTGGCCGGCGTGCGTGGTGAAGTTTACGCCGCTAATGACGTCGGCGCGGGCATCGGGATACTGGAAGCTCACGTCACGGAAGGTGAGCTCACCGCGCGGCGCGCTGGCAGCAGGCAATTTGGGTGAGACAGGGTCGTTGATGCTCGTGGGGCAGGTGATGACCTCTTCCACGCGCTCGGCTGCGACCTCGGCACGGGGCAGGATGACCGAAACCATGGTGAGGATCATAAACGCCATGACGATCTGCATGGTGTAGGAGATAAACGCCATCATGTTGCCGACCTGCATCACGCCGTCGGACACGCCCTGCGCGCCAAACCAGACGATAAGCACGGTGATGCAGTTCATGACGAGCATCATGAGCGGCATCATAAAGCTCATGGCGCGGTTGGTGTAGAGCTGTGTGGTCATCAGGTCGAGCGAAGCCTTGTCAAAACGCTCGAGCTCATGCTCTTCGCGGTTGAACGAACGGATAGGCATAAGGCCGTCGAGCAGCTCGCGGGCGGTAAGGTTCACACGGTCCACAAAGCTCTGCATCTTTTTGAACTTGGGCATGGTGAGGCCCATAAGCACGCCGACGACGGCCGAGACCGCGATGATGGCCACGGCGATGGTCCACTCTAGGCCGGTATGGTTGGCCAGGACGCGCATGACGGCGACGATGCCCATGACGGGGGCCATCAGACACATGCGGATAAACAGGGTTGCGGCCATCTGGATCTGCTGAATGTCGTTGGTGCAGCGGGTGATGAGCGAGGCCTGGCTAAACTTGCCCACCTCGGCCGGCGAGAAGTGCATAACCTTGTTGAAGGTCTCGCGGCGCAGGTCGCGGGCGATGGAGCAGGCGGTGCGCGAGGCCACGGCACCGGTCAGGATGGTGGCGACGAGCGAGATCAGGCACAGACCAAACATCGTGGTCGCCATGCGGCCCAGGTAGGCGTTCTGCACGTCGGCGGGGTCGATGCCCTGCGCCTTGTACTCGTCTTGCACATAGCTCACGGCGCGTTGGGTCACGATGGAGCCCGACATGGAGCCCATTTTGTCCGCCATATCGTTGGCGCCCTCGACGAGCTTGCCCTGGTCGATTAGGCCGCCTTCAACGCCTAGACGCAGACCCTTCATGGTGATCTTACCGCCGTCGGCATCAATCTGCTTTTGCATGTTTTGCGCCGCTGCGGCCTTCTGCTGCATCTCGGCGAGCTGCTCGGGCGTCATCGCCGCCATCTGCTCGGGGGTGGGCATGGCCTGAGCGGCGCCGTCATCGCTTGCCTCGGTAGATGCGCCGGTCATGTCGCCCATGGAGTTGGCATCGATGCCCTGGTTGAACGAAAGGACGACAGTCTCGGGCAGGCTCATGATGTCGGCAATCTTGCCGCCGTCGGCGCGCTCCTCCTCGGCGCCCTTGTACGTTCGAATGCCGTTATTGTCCGCCTTGCTAAACACGGCCTCCACAGCCTTGGCGTCCTTGGTGCTCATAAAGAGTTCGAGGTCGACGAGCGATTCGGCACGGATGGTGTCGGGCACGGGCGACGCGATGCCGCCTTGCTGCACACCCACGTCGACGATGTCGCTCATATAGGTAGGCAGCGCCAGATCGGCGTTGCAGCTGATTACGATAAGTACGATAGCTGCGAACAGTGCCAGGATATGTTTTTTAAAGAGCTTGAGAATCCTCACTCGGCATCTCTCCTTTCTTGATTGCGGTCGATAATTTCGTTGGCACGTCTTAGAAGGCGCACCATCTCCTGGGTATCTGTTTCGCCGAGCTGCTCGAGGAAGGCCGCGGTGCGGTCCTCGAATTCCCGGCGTTTGATTTCGATGACCTGGAATCCCTTGTCGGTCACCGTGACGTGTACGCGACGACGGTCGGTCTTTGAGTGCTCGCGCTCGACCCAGCCCTTGGCCTCGAGGGCGCGCAGGATATTGGCGATGCGGGCGCTCGAGACCCAGGCACGATCGGCGAGTTCGCTCGGCGTGAGCGAGCCGCCGGCGCGCATGAGGGCGCGCATGACGGCCATCTCGCCACCCAGAGCCTGGTCGGCAAAGCGCGAAACGCGCTGGTGCATGCTTCCAAACTCGGTAAAGAGCTGACGCCCAAGCTCATGGAAATCGGTATCTTCCACCGAAAACCCCTAACACTAGAAACTATTTTCGGTGAAAGATGATACCCCCGCACGCGCGCCCTATACGGAAGATTTTTGGGACATGCCTAGAAAACTGCCTTTAGGCGATCTCCGTACACCGTCGGTGCCAGCAAAGTTAGGGGCAGATCTCTAGGCATGTCCCAAAAACTACCTGGTTGCTGGGCAATATAAAGAGCGCATAAAGAGTTAAAAAATTCAATTGCTGAAGCGTTTCAAAGAACTATTATGCCCGCGGTTAGGCGAGGGGTTGTCACCACCATGACGACTGGGACTCATTTATCGCCACGTGCGATGCTCCAACTTCCCGCAAGGAGACACCTTATATAAAAGGGGGATGGAGTCATGGCATTTGACTTCACGGGCAAGACCGCGATTGTCACGGGTGGCACTCAGGGCATTGGCCTCGAGATCGCCAAGGGCATCGTCGCGGGCGGCGGACACGTCGCGCTCATCGCAAGGAACGCTGCCAAGGGCGAGGCCGCTGTGGCCGAGCTTGGCGAGGGCAACAAGTTCTATCAGCTCGATGTTGCCGATGCGCCTAAGGCGCGTGAGACCGTCGAGCAGATTTTTACGGACCTGCCGCAAACCAACATCCTGATCAACTGCGCTGGCGTCATCAGCACCAAGAAATTCGACGAGATTGATGACACCGAGTGGCGTCGCACCATCGACATCAACCTCAACGGTACCTTCACTATGATGAACGCCGTGTATCCGCACTTTAAGGCGGCCCATGCCGGCACTATCGTCAACGTGAGTTCCGTTGCGGGCAAGATCGGTGGCGGCCTGCTCGGCACAGCCGCCTACGCCAGCTCCAAGGCCGGTGTTAACGGTCTAACCAAGGCAGTCGCCAAGGAAGGCGGCAAGTTTGGCGTCCGCTGCAACGCCGTGTGCCCGTCGCTCACGTTGACCGATATGACCTCGATTCTCTCTGACGAGAACTCTCAGCGCATCATCAACGGTATTCCTCTGGGCCGCGCCGCCCAGGCCAGCGAGCCTGCGCAGATGGTGCTGTTCTTCGCTTCCGACCTCGCCAGCTTCGTGAACGGCGAGATTGGTGACTGCGACGGCGGCATCGTTCTGGACGGGTAATACCCCGCGGTGATCGTTTGGCGGCGACCCTGGCGACTCGGGGTTGTCGCCTTCTTTCTGACATAGGCGCGTGCGGCTACGATTCGCATGCATCCAAAGGAGATATATATGAGTGAATCGACTGCGGTGGAGGCGCCGGCGGCAAAGGAGCCGTTCTTTAAGATGTCCTCCATCCCGGGTGCCAATATTTTGGTGCCGCTTTTGCTGGGTTGCCTGCTCAACACGCTGTTCCCTGACCTGTTCAAAACGCTCGGCAGCTTTACGCTTGGCATGACCCAGCAGGGTGCAGGCCCGCTCGTGGGCGCTTTTTTGCTTATCGTCGGTACGACGATTTCGTTTAAGAGTGCTCCTGCCGCCGCTGCCCGCGGTGCCATCATCATCGCCATCAAGCAAATCGTGGTCGTTGCCGTGTCGCTGCTCATCCTTTATGTGTTCAACGACAACCTGTTTGGCATCTCTGCCATGGTGATGCTGGCGGCTTGTACCGGCGCCAACAACGCTATGTACGCTGGTCTGATGGGCACCATGGGCAACGAGGCTGAGCGTGGCGCTGTCGCCATCACCACGCTGGTTGTCGGCCCTCCGGTCACGATGATCGTGCTCGGCGCTGCCGGCCAGGCTCCGATCGGCTGGTCGCTCGTGGGTGCCATTCTGCCGATCGTCGTCGGCATTATTCTGGGTAACCTGTTCCCCAGCTTTAAGAAGATGATGGCACCGGCACTTTCCGCCATCATCGTGCTCGTCTTCTTTGCCATGGGCTCGACCATGACCTTTGGCCAGCTCATTAATGGCGGTCTCCCCGGTATTCTGCTCGGCGTGATCTGCTCGGTGGTCTTTGCAATTCCCGTTATCGCGGTCGATAAGCTCACGGGCGGTACGGGTGTCGCAGGTGCGGCCGTTTCGAGCTGCGCCGGAGCCAATGTGGCCACGCCTGCTGCCATGGCAAGCGTCAACGAGGCCATGTACGGCGGCGCGGTGCTCGCGACGGCCACGGCACAGGTTGCTGCCTGCGCAATCGTTACGGCTATTTTGACCCCGCTGGT
>DBFNYT010000102.1:0-19664 GCA_048425625.1 Collinsella sp.
TTACGCGGTTTGGTAAAACCGCGTAACTAAATAAGCTTGAAGCCCTTGCGCTTGCCCACGGAGAGGGTGTCGCCCAGCTTGAGGGCGCTGGGATCGATGTTATAGCTCTTGGGAGCCACGGCCTTGCCGTTGATTTTGACGCCGCCGCCGTCGATATCGCGACGAGCCTGGCCGGCGCTCGCCGAAAGACCCAGGTCCTTGAGCAAGCCGGCGAGGTAGATCTGGCCCTCGTCGTTGACGGTCAGCTCGACATGCTTCTCGGGGAAGTCGGCGAGCTGGCCCTCCTTGAATACGCGGTCGAACTCGGCCTGAGCCTCGTCGCCGGCGCCGGCGCCGTGGTAGGTGTCGCACAGGTCGCGGCCCAGAGCGCGCTTGAGCTCGTAGGGGTCGGCAGAACCATCGGCCAGGGCGGCGTCGATCTTGTCGACCTCGGCCGGGGTGAGCGAGCTGGCCAGACGATAGTACTTGCCGATCATCTCGTCGGGGATGGACATGGTCTTGCCGAACATATCCTTGGGCGCGTCGGTCAGGCCGATGTAGTTGCCATAGGACTTGGACATCTTGCGCACGCCATCGGTGCCCTCGAGCAGCGGCATGGTGAGCGCGATCTGCGGCTCCATGCCCATCTTCTCCATGAGCTCGCGGCCGGCGAGCAGGTTGAAGAGCTGGTCGGTGCCGCCCATCTCCACATCGGCCTTGATCTGCACGGAGTCGAAGGCCTGCATCACGGGGTACAGGAACTCGTGCAGGGCGATCGGCGTCTGGGACTGGTAGCGCTTGGTAAAGTCGTCGCGCTCGAGGATGCGGGCGACGGTGAACTTGGAGCACACCTGCAGCAGGCCGGCCAGATCCATCGACAGGATCCAGTCGCCGTTGTGCACGATGGTGGTCTTCTCGGGATCCAGGATCTTCATGGCCTGGCTCACGTAGGTCTCGGCGTTGGCCTCGATCTGCTCCTGCGAAAGCTGCGGGCGGGTGGAGTTCTTGCCCGAAGGATCGCCAATCAGCGCGGTACCGTTGCCGATGATGAGGGTGACGTTGTGGCCCAGGTCCTGGAACTGACGCATCTTGCGCAGCGGCACGGCGTGGCCCAGGTGCAGGTCGGGGCTGGTGGGATCGACGCCGAGCTTGATGTTGAGGGGCTCGCCCTTCTCAAGCTTCTTGCGAAGGTCGGCCTCGGGGACGATCTGCGCGGCGCCCGAGGTGATGATACGCATTTGCTCGTCAACAGACAGCATTGGGTATCCTCCTTTTGCTATAGCACCCTCGCCGAAAACGGCGGTGCTGGAAGTCCATAAACTCTCTTATGATAACAAACTGACGCGACGCAGCATCTACGACAGGAAAATCCTCGTCCTGCCGCATGCGTCGATGGCAACTGGCAGACGCGTGCCGTCACGCTCGACCAGATAGCGCACCTGCCGACGACACAAGCAGTCGCGGCAACGGACCTGCCCCGTCGCATCGGTGGCACAGACGCCCTCGGCGGTCAGCAGGCAGTGCTCGCACACCATAAGCTCGGGACGGTCGGCGTCGACCGGACCCAAGACGCCGGGTTCAGCAGCCAGTTCGGCAATACGCTCCCTATCATTGCTGAGCAACTCGGCAGGCAAGTATACCCACCCCGCACCAAGCCCGCGCAGCCAGGCAAGCGTGGCCCGATTGGCGCAGAACACCGGCGCCGCCACGTCAAACGTCGTGCCCAGCTCGCGGGCCATCGCCACCTGTCCCAGATTGCGGCAGACGACGTGCCCGGCACGTTGCATAAGCGCTCGAGTCCGCTCGGCGTCGCCTGCGCGGCACACTTCGTCGAGCACCACCGTCGCATCGGACAGATCCCGCTCATCGCGCGGATCCAAATCCATCAGCTCCCAGGCAAAGACCATACGAGCAAAAGCCTCATGCTTTGCCGGCTCTGCCGGTCCCGCCAACTCCGTCGGCACGTCGCCATCTGCCAGAACGCCCTCAAACGGCAGCACCTCAACGGACTGCTCAGCAGGCGCGACCGCATCTGCCTCGACCCGCATGCGCTCCAACACCGCCGCCGTCTGATCCAACACGCCGGCGCTGCGAATCAGATAGACCTCGCAGCCCGCGTCCACCTTACGTTTGCAATGCACGACGATGCGCTCTCCCGCAGCGGCATCCACGGGGCAAGGCACCTGTGGCCAGCGCTTGGGCACATCGGGACGCGCGTCGGCACCCGGGTAAAATCGGATCTCGAGCGTATCGCCCGCCGCCACGGCGGCATCAAGCTCAACCGTCACCTCTTCGTGACCCACCGCCACCAAGTGGCCCACGCGCACGCCCTGGTTGATCGCGCGCTCAAAGCTCATGAGCTCGGCGCCCGAACGACCCCGCAGATACGCATCGGTAAAGCCGCGGTTGAACGACCTTCCCAGCTCGCGCTCAAGCGCCGGCACCGCATCGGCATCCCATGTGCCGTCGCGCAGCATATTGAGCGCCCGACGCCACACCCTCACCACGTTAAAGACGTAGTCGGGATTCTTCATGCGGCCCTCGATCTTGAGCGATGCCACGCCGGCGGCAACAAGCTCGGGCAGATGCGCGATGCCCAGATAGTCACGCGGACAAAGCAGGCGATCCCCTTCGACAGCGACAACACTCTGCCCCGCCTCGTCCACCAAGTCATAGGATAGACGGCACGGTTGAGTGCAATCACCGCGCATCGCAGAGCGGCCACGTCGAAGGGCAGAGAACCCGCACGCACCCGAGTATCCAATGCAAATAGCGCCGTGACAGAACACCTCGATGGGCACGCCAGTAGCGCAAAGTGTCTCAATCTCTGCAACGCTCAGCTCGCGCGCAGTCGTCACGCGCTCAACGCCCAACTCCTTGGCAGCCAACTGCACGGCACCCTCGCTATGAGCGCCCGCCTGAGTGGACAGGTGAATCTCGACCCCCGGAATCGCCGCACGAAGTGCACAAGCCAGCCCGGCATCGGCCACAATCAACGCATCGGCACCCAACGCGCGCGCATGCGCCCCCAACGCCACGGCGTCGGCAAGCCCATCATCGAACACGAACACGTTGAGCGTCACGTACACACGCACGCCATGGGCATGGGCCACGGCACAACCGCGCGCGAACTCATCATCGCTAAAGCCATGCGCGCTCACTCGAGCGTTGAATCCGTCCAGCCCCGCATAGATGGCATCGGCACCCGCGGCGATGGCCGCAAGCATCTGGTCGAGTCCGCCCGCCGGCGCCAGCAGCTCGGGCAGCGCCGCACCGGCAGCATCCAATCCAGTCTCGTATTGTCCGCTCGGCCCCATCGTCCGAATCGCCATCGACAAACTCCTTACCAAGGTATGCATTCACTCTGAAAAATGCCGTCTTCCAGCATACACGAGGCCTCGCGCGCCCCGTTTGGTTTATCGTGTAATAACTTATGTCCATCCTGCCCCGACGGCACATCCACCGTCCGGCACGACATACCTGGAGGTCAATATATGGGTCCTCGCCAACGACAGGGACGCAGCCGTTCAAAGACGCATGCTCTGCCCATGATCTTGCTCTCGTTTTTGGGCTTTCTGCTTATCGCGGGCGTAGCGTTTGGCATCGGCATGATCGGCAACGTCAACCGCTGGCTGTCCGATCTGCCCGACTACACCGATGCCAACGCGTATCTGGTGAGCGAGCCCACCGACATCGTCGACTGCAACGGCAATACCATTGCGAGTTTCTACACGCAAAACCGCAAGTCCATCACCAAGGACCAAGTGTCCCCGTACGTGCTGCAGGGCACCGTCGACGTTGAGGACGAGCGCTTCTACGAACATGGCGGCATCGACCTCTGGGGCATTGCACGCGCATCGGTGGCAACCCTCACCGGCGGCCACGAGGGCGCATCGACCATCACCCAGCAGCTGGTTCGCAACACCATCTTGCAGGAGGAACAATTCGACTCGACCATCGAGCGTAAGGTGCGCGAGGCCTATATCGCCATCAAGATGGAGGATATGTACTCCAAAGACGAGATCCTCATGATGTACCTCAACACCATCTACTACGGCCATGGAGCATATGGAATCGAGGCCGCCGCCGAGACCTATCTGTCCAAAACCGCCGCCGACCTCACCCTGAGCGATGCCGCGCTGCTCATCGGCCTTCCCAACTCGCCCTCGCAGTACGACCCCACGGTTAATCCCGACTTGGCGCTGTCCCGCCGCAATAAGGTTCTGGACAACATGCTGCGTCTGGGCCACATCACGCAGGAAGAGCACGATGCCGCACAGGCTGAGCCCATCACGCTTAACGTGACCGAGATTTCGGGCAGTGGCGTCGATGTGTACTCTCAGCCCTACTTTGTCTCCTACGTTAAACAGTTGCTTGAGCAGGAGTTCTCCACCGACGTGCTCTTTAAGGGCGGTCTGACCGTCAAGACCACCATCGACCCCACCATGCAGCAGGTGGCCGAGGAGGCTGTGCGCTCGCAGCTCGACACGCTTTCGCTCGACGGCCTGGACATGGGCATGGTCGTCGTTGACCCCAAGACCGGCTATATCAAGTGCATGGTAGGCGGCTACGACTACAACGCCGACGAGAATCACGTGAACCACGCTACGGCAAAGCGCCCCGTGGGCTCCACGTTTAAGGCCTTTACGCTGGCAACTGCCATCCAAAACGGTATGAACCCCAACGTCACCCTCAACTGCAACTCGCCGCTCAAGGCCAAGGGCACCACGACCGAGGTGCAAAACTACGGCAACCAGAGCTATGGCAACATCACGCTTAAGCAGGCAACGGCATACTCATCCAACACCGGCTACATTCAGGTGGCCGAAGCCATCGGCAATGACAAGATCATGTCGCTCGTCAAAAAGCTTGGCATCGATCCCGCCAAGGACAATATCGAGGACGTTCCCGTCATGACGCTCGGCACCGGGTCCATCTCACCGCTCGAGATGGCATCTGCCTACGCAACGTTTGCCAACGGTGGCTACTACCGTCAGCCCATCGCCATTACCGAGATCGACTCGCGTACCGGCTCGGTGCTGTACCAGCACACCGACAATCCCTCACAGGTGCTTACCGAGGGCGAGGCCGCAGCGGTCACCGATGTTCTGTCCGGCGTCATGCAGGGCGGCGGCACGGGTGCTGCCGGTGCCCTGAGCGTCAACCAGCCCTATGCCGGCAAGACGGGCACCACCGACAACACCACTAACCTGTGGTTCTGCGGCTATACCCCGCAGCTGGCGTGCGCCCTGTGGACCGGCTATTCCGCGGGCGAGATCCCCATCCAAAAATACGGCACAGACCTGCTGGGCGACAGCACCAACCTGCCTGTCTTTAAGCGGTTTATGAACACCGTTCTGACCGGTACCGAGCGCGAGGAGTTTGCGACCGGAACGGCTCCCACCTACAAGAACAACAGCGTCTGGAAGTTCTACGGCACCAACAACACCAAGAAGACGGAGAACGACGACAAGGACGAGAACGAGGACGAAGAGGAAACCACTACCACAACGACTACCACGACGACCACGACCACCGAGACCACGGGCGGCGACACCACCGGCGGCACCGGTACGACCGGTGGCTCGACGGGCGGATCCACTGGTGGTTCGACCGGCGGCGATGGCGGCACGCCTACGCCCACGCCCACTCCCGACCCCTCGCCCACGCCCGACGATACGGTCGGCTAGAAATCATCCGGCCATAAGCAACAAGGCCCCCGAGCAGCTTATTTAACTGCTCGGGGGCCTTTTTAGTTTAAAGCGACCTGATGGGCGGTCTTTATACCGGCAGACAAAAAAGGGTACCGACCAACATCGATACCCCCTTACAAGCCACTATGTCACGCACACAGTGCCGAGCGCACGACTTGCACGCCTACTTGCGAGAATTGCTCAGCTTATTGATCAGCGCCTCAAGACGCTCGCCGTCCTCGGCCGTCTGGGCAATAACCAAAATCGTATCGTTGCCGGCAAGCGAGCCAAGCACATCGGGCAACTCTGCCGCATCAACAGCGGCGGCGATGCCGGAAGCCGTACCAGGCTGAGCCTTGATCATAACCAGATTATCGGTGCGCAGAACGCCCGTTACGAGCTCGGAAACCATACGCTGCAGGTGCAGGTCCTCTGCCAGAACATAGATGCCCTCAGGGAGCTTACGCAGCCCCATGTCGGCAATATCGCGAGAGACAGTCGCCTGCGTGCAATCAAAGCCCATAGCGCGGAGCTCATCGACCAGCACGCGCTGCGTGCGGACGTCCTTATTGCGCACAATATCTCTAATGGCATCCTGGCGCCCATTGCGTTTTTTAGCCATACAAACCCTCTCTCCAAAAGATGGCGGAGACAATCAATCAGTGATTGAATAGTTTAACGCTATTTGAAGGCTTTTGTGTATAAGAACGCATTTCGAAACAATTCTATGCAAATTTGTTTCGAAATGAGCCGTTTAGGCGGTTTTTGCACCCGTCCGGTTAAGAAAAGCTGCCAGATGCGTACACATCACGCAGCGCGTGGGCTTGGCGCTGGCGATCGGCCCAAACAACAGACCGAGTCCCCGATGGTTGTCCTTGAGCGCGGCGACCATCTGACGGGTTCGAGGCGCCTCGAGCATATCACGCATGCGGGCGGAACGCTCAATTGACGACACCCCATGCGGGCTCAGACACAAATTCTCGATGCAGGCGACCAGTCCGGCAAAGTAGAACTTTTGGCTTGCCAGCTTGAGCCGACCACCGCTATCTGCTTCCGAGAGTGAGTCCGCAAGCTCGTCGAGCGCTCGAGTGTCATCGGATATCCTGGCATACATGGTGGGATCAAAGGCATCTGTAAGCTTAGGTGCCACCGCGTGGAAACAAGCGTCGCCGCAGCCGGACACGAATCGTGCCTGCGAGAGCGCATAAGCCATAAACTCAACCGTACGGTACGCCTTGCCGCGCGACAGGCATGCCTCAAACAGCGAGCGGCTGTACATCACGCCAGAGACTTGAGCAACCAAGCCGCCCAAAATCAACTGAGGCAACCCGGCCACCATCGAAGATTTGCTATCAATGGAAATATGAGTAGCATCCAAGACGCGCGAATGGCGCTCTCGATGTGCATCATAGCGGTCGAGCGACACCGTGGGGAACACTATGTCTGCCGCAGTATCGCACGCGATATCGACCATCTTGGAAAGGGATTGCGGAGCAAACCACTCATCGGCGTTCATGGCGATGATTTGAGAGCCGCGCGAGGCAGCAAAACCGGCACGAAGACACGCGCCGCGCGTCGCGTCCTCGACGTCAATCAAATCAATATGGATGTCCCTGTCGGCAGCAACTTGAAGCGAATGGCGCACACCGGGCGCAGTATCGCGGCAGACAACGACAATCTGCAAATCGTAGAGGTCTTGGTTCTGGATACTCTCGAGCGCACGCATCGCATAGCTGGGCGAACCTTCTACCACAAGGATCACCGAAAGTCGCGGATGCGAGCCACGTCGAACCAAGTTATCCGTCCTCTCGACAGCAATGAATTAAATCGTGGTTCATGGTACACCCCGGCAATAAAAGCAATGAGACACCGGTTGTATTGCACGCCAAGAACAGATGTTGCACACGTGCAGCCCACAGATGACAGGTGTCGACGCACGACGCGTCGAGCCCTCCCCTAGTCGAGCACGACAAGCTCGGCGGGATCGTAATCCACGCCCATAAACGTAAGGCCGCAGGCAGGAGCCGTGGGGCCCGCAGCGGTACGGTCGCAAGCGTCGATGACCTCGCGCATCCACTCGGGTTCGCGGCGATGCATGCCAATCTCGACAAGCGTGCCCACGATCGTGCGGACCATCGAATGCAAAAATGCGTTGCCCTCAATGGTAAACGTCAGGATATCCTCGCCAAAGGCCACCTCATGGCCAAACTCGGCCCGCATCACGCAGCGGTGCGTAGGCTTGCCCACGGCAGAGGCGACCTTGCAAAAGCTCTTAAAGTCCTGCTCACCCAAAAGCGCGGGACAGGCCGCAGACATGGCCTCGACGTCCAAGGGATAGCGATGCCACCACACGGCACCACGGGACAGCACGGGGCGCGCATCGCGATCGGCAATACGGTACGTATACGTACGGGAACGCGCGTCAAAGCGTGCAGAAAAGCCCTTACGGGCCCTGTAGACCTCGTTTATGGCGATATCTTTAGGCAGCAGGGCATCCATAGCCCGCAGCCACCTACGGCGCGTAAGGGCGAGCTCAGCGTCCGTTACGGGCACGCTGATGTACTGAGCCACGGCATGCACGCCGGCATCGGTACGACCTGCGCACGTCAGATCGATCGGACGGCGAAGCAGCGTCTCGATGGCTCGACGCAGCTCACCCGCAACCGTCGTCTGTCCCGGCTGCTCGGCAAATCCGCTATACGACGAGCCATCATAGGCCACGCGAAATACGAGCGTGGCGTCAAGCTCGGAAATCGAATTGAAATCAGACGGCGCAGTCATGGGCGCTCCCAACAAACAAGTAACGGTATCGCGACAAAAAAAGAGGGGTACGCGAACGTACCCCTCGAATATAGCCTATGCAGACGGAATGTCTACTCAGCGGTCTCCTCAGCAGGAGCCTCCTCGACAGCCTCGACCTTCTTGGGAGCAGCGGCCTTCTTGGGGGCCGGAGCAGCCTTCTTGGCCTTAGGCGTGCAAGGCTCGGTGACGAGCTCCATGATAACGATGGGAGCGTTGTCGCCCTTGCGGTTGCCGAGCTTCATGATGCGGGTATAACCGCCGTTGCGGTCCTGCCACATGCCCTGGGCAGCCTTGTCGAAGATCTCGGCAACGAGCTGCTTATCGCCGAGCTTGGCGATAGCCAGACGACGAGAGTGCAGGTCGCCCTTCTTGGCCCAAGTGATGATCGGGTCGACGACCGAACGCAGCGCCTTAGCGCGGGTCTCGGTGGTCTTGATGCGGTCGTTCTCGAAGAGGGCCTTAGCAAGGCTCTTCTTCATGGCCTTGGTGTGGCTCGCATCGGTGCCGAGCTTCAGGCCCTTCTTAACGTTGTGACGCATGGTCTAGTTTCTCCTCAAATATGCGAAGCATTAAGCCTTCAGGCTCAGGCCCATGGACTCAAGCTTGTCCTTCACTTCCTCGATCGACTTAACACCGAAGTTACGGATGTTGAGCAGATCGTTCTCCGAGAACTCAACGAGCTGACGGACCGAGTGAATGCTGGCGCGCTTAAGGCAGTTATAGGAACGGACGGAAAGGTCCAGATCCTCGATCTGCTTGTCCAGCTCAGCGTTGTCGTTGGTGACCTCGGGAGCGAAGATCGAAGCCTCCTCCTCGACCTCGGGGGTCTCGGCAAGGTTCATAAAGGCGGCCATATGCTGGTTGATGATATTGGCAGCCTGGACCACGGCGTCGCGCGGGGCGATGGAGCCGTTGGTCTCGATCTCGAGGACAAGGCGGTCGTAGTCGGTGTGCTGACCGACACGGCAAGCCTCAACGAGCTTGGCGCAACGGGAAACCGGCGAGTACAGCGAGTCGACGTGGATCACACCGATGGGATCGTTGTCGCGCTTGTTGGCCTCGCCAGAAACATAGCCGCGGCCATAGCCGATGCGCATGCTCATGGTGAGATGGCCACCCTCGGTGAGCGTAGCGATGTGCTGCTCGGGGTTAACCAGCTCAAACTCGGACGGAATAAAGAAGTCCGCACCGGTGACCTCGCAGGGGCCGTCAACCGAGATGGTGGCGGTCGCCTCGTCGGTCGTGCCGAGAGCCCTGAAGACAAGACCCTTGACATTCAGGACGATGTCGGTGACATCCTCGACCATGTTAGGGATGGTCATGAACTCGTGCTGCGCACCATCGATCTGAATAGCCTCGACGGCGGCACCCTCGAGCGAGGACAGAAGAACGCGACGAAGGGAGTTACCCAGCGTATCGCCGTAGCCACGCTCGAGCGGCTCGACGGAGACACGAGCAGACGTCTCGTTGATCTCTTCGACCTGAACCTGAGGCCTAATGAATTCTGACATGTATTACCTCCAGCCTCAGCAGCCCGGATGGACTACTTAGAGTAGAGCTCGACGATGAGCTGCTCGTTGATATCACCGCTGATCTGCTCACGCGTCGGCAGAGCGAGCACGTTACCAGACAGCTTCTCGATATCGACCTCGAGCCAGCCAGGGACCTCAAAGCGCTCGGAGGAAATCAGGGCCTCCTTGATGGGGAGGAGGTCACGGAACTTCTCGCCGACAGCGACGACGTCGCCGGCCTTGACGCGGTAGGACGGGATGTCCACGCGCTTGCCGTTCACGGTGAAGTGACCGTGACGGACGGACTGACGAGCCTCTTTGCGGGTGCGGGCGAAGCCAAGACGGAAGACGACGTTGTCGAGGCGAGACTCAAGGATGATCATGAGGTTCTCACCGGTGACGCCGTTCATCTTGCGGGCCTTGTTGAAGTAGCCGTGGAACTGCTTCTCCAGAACGCCATAGATGAACTTGACCTTCTGCTTCTCGCGCAGCTGCATGCCGTACTCAGATTCCTTGCGACGGCGCTTGGGCTGACGGATAGATTCCTTCTTGCTGCTGTAACCGAGCTCAGCGGGATCGATCCCGAGCTGACGGCAGCGCTTAAGAACAGGAGTCCTGTCGATTGCCATATTGATACGATCCTTTCAGTTACACGCGGCGACGCTTCTTGGGGCGGCAGCCGTTGTGCGGAATGGGGGTCTTGTCCTGGATGCTCGAGACCTCGAGGCCAGCAGCCTGGAGGGAGCGGATGGCGGTCTCACGACCGGAGCCGGGGCCCTTGACGAAGACGGAAACCTTCTTCATACCGTGCTCCATGGCCTGCTTGGCAGCAGCCTCGGCAGCCATCTGGGCAGCGAACGGCGTGGACTTACGGGAGCCCTTGAAGCCCACCTGGCCAGCCGACTTCCAGGAAATGACGTTGCCCTGGGGATCGGTGATCGAAACGATCGTGTTGTTGAACGTAGAACGAATGTGAGCCTGGCCCACGGAAATGTTCTTACGGTCCGCGCGCTTCAGACGGGCAGCGCGAACGTTCTTCTTAGCAGTAGCCATCTATCTAGCGCTCCTTATTTCTTCTTCTTAGCACCGATCTGACGCTTCGGGCCCTTGCGGGTACGAGCGTTAGTGTGGGTGCGCTGGCCGCGGACCGGGAGGCCCTTGCGGTGACGAAGGCCGCGGTTGCAGCCGATGTCCATAAGGCGCTTGACGTTCTGGTTGCGCTCACGGCGGAGGTCGCCCTCAACCATGATCTGGTTCTTATCGATATAATCGCGGATGGCGTTAACCTCATCCTCGGTGAGGTCCTTAACGCGCGTATCCACGTTAACGTTGCACTCGACGCAAATCTTCGTCGCAGTGGTGCGGCCGATGCCGTAAATGTAGGTCAGACCGATCTCAACGCGCTTCTCACGCGGGAGGTCGACACCATTAATACGGGCCAACGTAGTCTCCTCTCTTAACCCTGACGCTGCTTATGACGGGGGTTCTCGCAAATGACGAGGACCTTGCCATGGCGCCTAATGATTTTGCACTTATCGCACATCTTCTTGACCGAAGGACGTACCTTCATCGTTCTTCCTTTCGGTAGCGCTCAAACTACTTCCCTACTATCTACTCGCCCAGCCGCAGGCGTTTAAAACTATGGCTGGTCTTCACACACAATCCGACCGTAGGTTGAGCTAAGCCTGCAGTCGGAAAAGAGCGTGTATGCGTGCCGCTATTTATAGCGATAGGTGATGCGGCCGCGGGTCAGGTCGTACGGGGAAAGCTCCACGACAACCCTGTCACCGGGGAGAATGCGGATGTAATTCATTCGGATCTTGCCAGAAATGTTGCACAGAACCGAATGACCGTTCTCGAGCTCGACCTTAAACATGGCGTTGGGCAGCGGCTCTTTTACCGTACCCTCGAGCTCAATTGCGTCTTCCTTCTTCACAAGCAATCATCTTTCTCTAGAAAACGACAGCGATTGAGTATTCTACAACACGTATGCACGCATCGTAATAACTTCGTAATGGCTCCACAACTAAGTGGAACTTGTTACATTTGAAATGTAAAACAAAGCCGTTCCCTGATGCCCAAGATCGCCTTGAAATGAGAAGGCATAGACCTTGGGGTCATGCCTTCGAAATTGAAAGGCGAGGTTGGGCATCAGGGGGCGGCGACTTTTACATTTCTCCGCCTTGGAGCGAACACCAAGCGCCTTGCGCGTCGGTGGTGAGAATCAACGGGCCGTCATCGGTGATGGCGACGGTGTTCTCGTAGTGCGCGGCGGGCAGGTGGTCGTTGGTCGTGACGATCCAACCGTCGGAACCCGTGCTCACATGGTTGGAACCCATCGTAACCATCGGCTCAATGGCAATGACCATGCCGGCCTGGAGGCGAACGCCCCTCCCCTTCTTTCCATAGTTAGGAACGTTGGGGTCCTCGTGCATCACGCGGCCAATGCCATGGCCCACATAATCACGAAGCACGCCGTAACCGTGAGACTCGGCGAGGGACTGAACGGCATAACCGACGTCCCCGATATGGTTACCGGGAACAGCCTGCTCGATGGCAGCCTTAAGGCAATCGCGCGTGACCTCGCACAAAGCCTTGGCTTCGGGCGTGGGGGTGCCGACGAAAAACGTCCAAGCGTTATCGCCGACCCAACCGTCAACGACAGCTCCCGTATCGATGGAGATGATATCGCCATCGCGCAGGATCATGTCGGGGTTGGGAATACCGTGAACCACGGCATCGTTGATCGATGCGCAGATGGTTCCCGGGAACCCGCCGTAGCCCTTAAAGGCCGGGGTGCCGCCATGCATGCGGATAATCTGCTCCGCGAGCTGATCGAGCTCAAAAGTCGAAACGCCGGGGCGCACCATGGCTCCAACGTGGCGGAGCGCCATCTTAGATAGCGCTCCTGCCTTCTTCATCTGCTCGATTTGCGTTGCAGACTTAATCTTGATCATAGACCGAGAGCCTCTTTGACATCCCCGTACACGGTCTCGCGAGCCTGGTCACCGTTGACCGACTTGAGCAGACCCTGGCCACGATAGTAGTCAACGAGCGGGCTCGTGGACTTCTCGTAGACGTCGAGACGGTTCTTGATGGTCTCGGGCTTGTCGTCGTCGCGCTGATACATCTCGCCACCGCACTTGGGGCAGGTGGCATCGGCAGCGGTGCCGGTGTAACCGCAGGCGCGGCAGGTGCGACGCGAAGACAGACGATCGATAATGACCTCGGGGGCCACATCGACCAGAAGGGCGCAATCGATCTCGCGACCCATGGCGGAGAGCTCGGAATCGAGCGTCACAGCCTGGGCGGTGTTGCGCGGGAAGCCGTCGAGGATGAAGCCCTGCTGGGCGTCATCGGCGGCAAGGCGCTCCTTGACAAGGTCGATCACGAGCTGGTCGGGAACGAGCTCGCCAGCGTCCATGTACTTCTTAGCCTGAATACCAAGCTCGGTGCCACCCTTGACGGCAGCACGCAGCAGGTCGCCCGTGGAAATATGGGCGACGCCAAACTCGGCGACGAGCTCCTGTGCGACGGTGCCCTTACCGGCACCCGGAGCTCCGAGCAATACGAGGTTCATGAGCAATCCTCCTCTAGCCTATTTAAAGAATCCATCGTAATCATACATCTTGATCTGGCCTTCGAGCTTATCGACCGTGTCGAGCACGACGCCGACCATGATGAGGATGGACGTGCCGCCAAATGCCTGGATCAGATGGTTACCCGTGAAGGAGAAGATGATCGAAGGCACGATGGCGATGAGCGCCAAAAAGACAGCGCTGGGAAGCGTGATCTTGTTGAGCGCGTTCTTGATGTAGGCCGCGGTAGCCCTACCCGGACGGACGCCCGGAATAAAGCCGCCCTGCTTCTTAAGGTTATCGGCCGTGTCATCGGGGTTGAACACCATGGAGGTGTAGAAGTACGCGAAGAACACGATGAGGACAACGTTAAGCACCCAGTTGAGCCAACCGGTCGAAAGCGCGGAGGCAACTGCCTGAATCCAGCCGATGCCGGGGAAGAACACGGCAATCTGAGCCGGGAAGTACAGCAGCGCCGAAGCGAAGATGATCGGCACGACACCCGCGGTGTTGACCTTGATGGGCAGGTAGGTGGTCTGGCCACCCATCATGCGACGGCCCACGACGCGCTTAGCGTAGGAGACCGGAATGCGGCGCTGGCCGCGCTCAAGGAAAACAATCAGCGGGATAACCAGCAGGATGATGGCGCAGATAATCACCATGGTGATGATGCCACCGGCATTGCCCTCGGTGCTGGAGAAGATAGCCTGCGGCAGACCGGCCATGATGTTCGCAAAGATGATCAGCGACATGCCATTGCCGATACCGCGCTGGGTGATGAGCTCACCAATCCACATGATCAGCATGGCGCCCGCAGTGAGCGTGCCGACGATCATGAGGTCGAAGATGATCTCGGGGGCGCCGGCGCCATTAAAGCTGATGCCGAAGCTCTTAAAGAGGAAGAGGTAACCCACGGAGTTGAGGATTGCCAGAGCCAGGGTGAGGTAACGCGAATACTGCGTAATCTTGGTCTGACCGACCTCGCCCTCGCGGGCAAGCTCATGCAGGGAAGGCACAACGGCCTGGAGCATCTGGAGGATGATCGAGCTGGTGATGTAAGGCATGATGCCCAGCGAAAACACCGACACATAGCTCAAAGCGCCGCCAGAGAAAAGATTCAGGAGGGCCATAGCACCTGCGGCGACCGAATTGTTATCGGTCGAGAAAAGGCCCAGCATCCCCTGGAAGGGAATGCCGGGCACAGGAACGTGCGCACCAATGCGGTACACGACGAGCATAGCTATGGTAAAAAGAATCTTTTCGCGCAATTCTTTGATGCGGAAAGCATTCTTAAGACCATTTAGCACGGCAGCTCGACCTTTCCGCCGGCGGCCTCGATCTTGGCCTGCGCAGAAGCGCTGACCTTGTCGACCTTGACCGTGAACTTCTTGGTGAGCTCACCATTGCCGAGCACCTTGACGGGCTCGAACTCGCTCTTGGTGATGCGAGCGGCCTTAAGAGCGGCACCGTCGATCACAGCGCCGTCCTCGAACTTGCGCTCGAGACGCTCAACGTTAACAGCGGTGTACTCGATACGACGGGGGTTGCGGAAGCCCGGAAGCTTGGGCAGGCGCATAGCCAGCGGAGTCTGGCCACCCTCGAAACCGGCACCCTTGGTGCCGCCAGAGCGGGAACCCTGGCCCTTCTGACCGCGGCCAGAAGTGGTGCCGTGACCCGAAGAATTGCCACGGCCGACGCGCTTGCGGTTCTTGGTGGAACCGAGCGCGGGAGTAAGATCGTGAAGCTGCATTTGCTACTCCTCTACAATCTCGACAAGGTGCTTGACCTTGAAGATCATGCCGCGGACGGACTCGTTGTCAGCAATCTCGCGAACCTCGCGGATCCTGTGGAGACCGAGGGCACGGACAGTACGGACCTGGTCCTGCTTGCAACCGTTGGTGCTGCGGACCTGCTTGATCTTGATGGTGTCAGCCATGCTTAGTTCTCCTTACCGACGAACATCTCGGAGACCGTCAGGCCACGGCGAGCCGCGACGTCCTCAGGGCTGGAGAGCTCCTTGAGGCCCTCGACGGCAGCCTTGATGATGTTGAGGCCGTTGTCGGTACCGAGGGACTTGGACAGGACGTTCTTGATGCCAGCAAGCTCAAAGAGGGGACGCACAGCGCCGCCGGCGATAACGCCGGTACCCTCGACAGCGGGCTTGATGATGATGCGGCCGGCACCAAAGTGGCCGAGAACCTCGTGCGGGATGGTGCCCTGCTCGGTCACCGGCACGTGGAACATGTTCTTCTTGGCATCGAGAGACGCCTTGGAGATGGCCAGGGGCACCTCAGCGGACTTGCCCATGCCAACGCCGACGTTGCCCTTGCCGTCGCCAACGACGACGAGAGCGACGAGGCTCATGCGACGACCACCCTTGACGGTCTTCGACACGCGGTTGATGTAAACGACGCGCTCCTCGAACTCGGAGGCCTCGCGCTGCTGCTTCTGATTACGAGCCATGTGCTACATACCTCCTAGAACTCGAGACCGGCGGCACGAGCACCGTCGGCGAGGGCCTTGACGCGGCCATGGTAGATACGGCCACCGCGATCGAAGGCGACCTTGGTGATGCCGGCCTCGATGGCGCGCTTGCCAACGAGCTGACCGACCTTCTCCGCAGCCTCCTTGTTCGAGGTGTGGGTGCCCTTGAACTCGGCCTCGAGGGTCGAGGCAGAGACGAGCGTCAGGCTGGAGCCCTTGCTGTCGTCGATGATCTGGGCATAGATGTTGGCGTTAGTACGGGTCACGCGAAGACGCGGACGCTCGGAGGTACCCGAGACCTTGCCGCGAACACGACGCTGACGACGCTTGAGGCCTTCCAGCTTCGCCTTATGCTTGTTCATACGTAAACTCCTAAAAAGGTTGATCTTGCCAGCACCTGACGGGGTGCTGGTCTTATGCGAGTGAGTCGGTTACGACTACTTGGCGGCCTTACCCAGCTTGCGGCGGATGTGCTCGCCAACGTAGTGGATACCCTTGCCCTTGTAAGGCTCGGGAGGACGATGGCCGCGGATCTCAGCGGCGATCTGACCGACCTGCTGCTTGTTGATACCCTTGACGTTCACGTGGGTGTTGTCGGGAACCTCGAAGGTGATGCCCTCGGGAGCCTCGACGATCACGGGGTGCGAGAAGCCCAGGGAGAACTCGAGGTTCTTGCCCTTCTGCTGCACGCGGTAACCGACGCCGGCGAGCTCGAGCTTCTTCTCGAAGCCCTCGGAAACGCCAACAACCATGTTGTGGATGAGGGCGCGGGTGAGGCCGTGGCGGGCACGGGTCTCACGCTCGTCGTCGGGACGGGAAACGGTGAGGACGTTGTCCTCGACGTTGATAGCGAGCTTCTCAAAGACATCGAGCTCGAGCTGGCCCTTGGGGCCCTTGACGACAACGTTGTTGCCGTTGACTGCCACTTCGACTCCGGCGGGAATCTGGACAGGCTTATTACCGATACGAGACACGGTGATCTCCTTTCCTTCTACCTACCGAGCGAATTACCAGACGTAAGCGATGATCTCGCCGCCGACGTTGTGCTTGCGAGCATCGCGGTCGGTCATGACGCCATGGCTGGTGGAAATAATGGCGGTACCAAGGCCACCGCGGACGCGGGGCATATCGGCAACGCCGGTGTACTTACGCAGGCCCGGCTTGGAAATGCGGCGGATGCCGTTGATGACCTTAGCCTTCTTGGGACCATACTTAAGCGTGATGTGCAGAGTCTTCTGGGGAACGGTGTCCTCGACATCGTAGCCCTCGATGTAGCCCTCCTCGTGCAGAACACGAGCGATCTCGACGAGCTTCTTGCTGCTCGGCATGGAGACCGTGGCCTTGTTCACAGAGTTAGCGTTACGGATGCGCGTAAGCATATCTGCGATCGGGTCTGTAAGGTTCATACAGATTCTCCTTCGTTCTTGATGAACACGTGCTCTTGGTTCTTCGCCGCCCTTAACGGCAAAGCCTTTTTAGCGCGTTTTCCCTGTTCCAAACTGATGCTTGAAACGCTGGTAGTGACTTACCAGCTGGCCTTCTTAACGCCGGGAAGCTCGCCCTTGAGTGCAAGCTCGCGGAAGCAGACACGGCACAGGCCGAACTTGCGGTACACAGAGTGCGGACGGCCGCAGCGCTGGCAGCGCGTGTACTCACGAGTAGAGAACTTCTGCTTGCGATTGCACTTGACGATCATCGATGTCTTAGCCACTTATATCCTCCTCACATAGAGTATTGTTCGCCCCAAGCGCCGCCCCCTTGTGGGAACGGCGCTTATAGGGCAGGTGAACCTATTTCTTGAACGGGAAACCGAAGGCGTCCAGAAGGGCCTTGGCCTCCTCATCGGTATTGGCGGTGGTCACGAAAGTGATGTCCATACCGCGCTGGTGATCGACGGAGTCGAAGTCGATCTCGGGGAAGATGAGCTGCTCGGTGACGCCCATGGAGAAGTTACCACGGCCGTCGAAGCTCTTGGCGGAGATGCCGCGGAAGTCGCGGATACGGGGGATCGCGACGGAGGTCAGACGATCGAAGAACTCCCACATACGGTCGCCACGCAGGGTAACCTTGCAGCCGATCGGCATACCAGCGCGCAGGCGGAAGGTAGCGATGGACTTGCGGGCACGGGTGATCATCGGCTGCTGGCCGGTGATGGCGCGCAGGTCGCGCACGGCACCGTCGATGGCCTTGGAATCGGTAGCGGCCTCGCCGACACCCATGTTCACGACGATCTTCTCAAACTTGGGGATCATCATGACGTTCTCGTACTGGAACTTGTCCTGAAGCTGCTGCTTGACCTCGTTGTTGTACTTGGTCTTCAGACGCGGCACATACTTCTCTTCTGCCATTGTTCACTCCTTCTTGGGGTTTTAAGCACGGGGCGTGGCCACGATGGGTTGTCCTCGTGCCTCCTGGCTGCATCCGCGCCGCTCATGGCATTTTGCGGTTTGGACTCGACGCAGCAGGAGCCGACAAAACAATCGGTACTATACGCGCATCGGGAGCGTATTTCCAGAAAAACCTCGTCTGCCTGCACAACTCCACAACTCCCCCGCACAAATGGGTCCCAAAAAGCTGTTGCGGTGAAATAGGGACTGTTTGGCGGCCTAACAGGCTTAAACAATCCGTATTTCACCGCAACTTATTGGTGGGGATGCGATTAGCGCTTGCGGGGGACGAGTTTGGTGCGGCGCAGGTGGATCATCTCGGCGGCGATGGAGATGGCGATCTCCTCGGGGTCCTCGGCCTCGATGGCAACGCCGATCGGAAGGTGCAGCTCGTCGATCTGGTCCTGCGTAAAGCCTTCCTGCTCCAGGCGGGCGCGCACAAAGGCCGTCTTGCGGCGCGAACCCAGACAGCCCAGGTAGGCAGGCTTGGCACGCATGGCCTGAATCACCACGTCGATATCGGACTTGTGACCCGCCGTGGCGACGACCACCAAGTCGCGCGGACCGATGGGACACAGCTCGCTCAGGTTCTTGTAATCGACCAGGCGACGATCGTAGACACCGGGCACCCATTCGGGCGTCAACGTGCCGGGGCGGTCATCGCAGGCCACGACGGCAAAGCCCGCCGCCGTGAGCACGCGCGCCGTCGCGGCGCCCACGTGTCCGCAGCCAAAGATGTAGGTCAGGCCCTCGGGGCAGAGCGTCTCGACGTGCGCCGCGGGAATCTCGGAGGCGGCGTTAGTGTAGGTGACGTTACTCCCCTCCTCCACCAGCGAAAGCCCGGGGCAGCCCGCAATGGTGCGGCGCGATTCCTCGCCATGGTACTCGGCCACATCGCCCTCGAGCGCGCTCGCGATAAACGGCTCAAAGTCGATGACGAAGTCGCCGATGCGTCGATAGACCAAGATGTCGGCAATTTCCTGGAACAACGGTGCCTGGGTCGCATCCAGATGCAGATAGCACAGGCAGATGGCTCCGCCGCAGATCATGCCGGTATCGGAGTTCTCGCCGCCCATGGTGTAGCGGACTAGACGCGATTGCCCCGCGGCCAGCAGCTCTCGCGCCTCGTCCAGCGCAAAAAGCTCGATCTTGCCGCCGCCGATGGTGCCCGCCTGGCTACCGTCGGCAAAGACGACCATCCAGGCGCCCACGCCGCGCGGCGACGACCCC
>DBFNYT010000103.1:0-8206 GCA_048425625.1 Collinsella sp.
CCAGTAGCCATCCTCACTACGGGCAAACACAAGGGCATGGTTATCAGCCATGCCCTCAATGCGCGTAATCATATCAATCCTCCACTTTGACGCGGATCACAAACGGTGCGCCGACATGCACGCGGTCGGTCACGCCGATAACCTCAACAATGCGTGGCGGGATGGTATCTAAGGTGACATTGCGGGTGATCTCGGCCTCCAGCCCGGTCGCGTCGACCACCTTGACCTTGATGACGTTGGCCCCCTCCTGCATGTGGGAGGGATTGGCGCTGACCGCAAACGCACCCGTCTGGCCGTCCACTGTAACCGGCCCCTGGTCGTGCCCATTGACGGTGACAGTCAGGGTGACGGATGTCAGCTGATCATCCGACGTGATGCCCGTAATCTGCACCGCCGCCTGGTTGGTTACAAGGCCCTCCGCAGGTGAGGACAGACTAATGGTCGGCGCGGTCACCGCAATTGTGCAGGTGATTGATGCGGGCTCGGCGGCGTTGCCGTCCTTGTCGGATACGCCGATGGAGATTGTCGTGCTGCCCTCCAGCAAGGCATCCGGCACAGCGTAGGAGAGATCATATCCGCCCTCTACTGGTGTCAGAGTAAGCCCCGGCGCGCCCTGTGTGATCTTGCCGCCGCCGTTAATACGCAGGTCAAGAGTGGCGGGATCAACGCCGCTATCGTTGTCCCGCAGCTGGGCGGTGATGGTTGGCGTGCAGGTATTGATCCGGCTGTCGTTGGAGGGATAGGTGATGGTGACGGTGGGCTTGACGCTCTCGTAGGATTGCAGGCGGAGTTGTGCGCCCCACGTACTATCATCCTGGTTGATCGTGGTCTCATTACCTGCATCGTCAGTAGCGATAATCTGTACGCCATAGCAGCCGCCCGGCAAATTGGCGGAGGATAGGGCGGGCGCGGTGCCGGAGAGGGTGTAATACCCGTCCTCTGCTAGGGTCAGGGTGTAGGTTTGGTCGTTGATGACGGCCTTGATGGTTGCGATTGACATGGTTACGCCTCCTTATATCAATTTGAGTAGTTTGCACGACCAGTCGGATACACTGGATGATGTGCTGCTGGTGGCGGAGATGTAGATTTTGCCCGGTTCATCGCCGCTTTGCCATGCTGACCACGGTGCTGTTTTTGCCATTTGGTTAAATCCTACGTCAAATTTGCTATCCGTTCTATCCCCAAAGTTGGCAGAAATCAGTAACGGTGCATGACTTACACGCGCAATGACCTGTTTCGTACCACTATCGTAGTCGCACGATATGTGGATGATGGCGGTATATGTTGCCCTGTATAGATCTGATCCGCCCGCATTAAAATTCCCGCAGGCTGAAAAGATGTACGATCCCGCATCCAGCCCGTAGCACGCAAAATATACATACCCGCTGCCGGTTAATTGCGTGGAAACATAGGGTTGCATGGGTTTGATCGCGCCACTGGCCCAATTGCTCCATGTATTGCTGCTATAGTAATAACGTGGCCTACACCACACGTTACCCGTCGCTGTGTGATACTCCTGCATGATATCGTTACGCCCCTGATCATCCGTGCGCAGAGGCAGAACATACAGCTTGCCGGGAACGGCCTCGGGGATGTTGGCGATAGATTGTGCACTTGCATAATTATCGACGGACACGACATCCCCCGGCGTGATGTAATCATCAAAATTGTATTTGTTGGGTGTTGCCGTTGTCTCGTTGATAAGCGTTGACCAGCGCAATTTGATCGCCCCCACATCCGCCGCCGTGGGCATCTGTGCGAGCTTGCCACTGCTGTCCAGCGTGGCGATGCCGTTGGGTTGGGCAAGCTTATCCTCTATCTGCTCGACAAACGCGGCATAATCCGCCTTGGTGGCCATGTCCGTCAGGCTATAAGTAACATTGATGCGCCCGGCATTGCCGAGCGCGATATGAAAGGAAAAATTAGCAACAAAATCCGGGCTTGCAAGCTCGCTCGGGATCGTGTCCGGCGTCTCAGACTGCGCCACCAGCATGAGCACCTCGCCGTCGTCCGGGTCGGTCGCATAGATACCGATCTGACGCAGGATATAACCCCCGGTTAATCCCCGGTTATACAGCGTTACAGGCAGCAATGCACGCCCATTGCCCTTGTAGACCGGATCGCTTAAGGTCAGCGTCTGTGTGGCCGCGATCTCTGTCAGGGCAGGCAAGGCATCCGCGCTTGCGTGCCCGTCCCCACCGACTGCTCGCGTAATATGGAGCGTGGCCCCGGTCTGCAGCTTGGCCATCAGATTGAGGCCCAGCGTGGTGTATACGACGTTATCCCATGTCGCCATTACCGTCTCCTCCTTGGTGTGGGTATAAAGTATAATGCTTGGCCTCGCCGACCATGACCGCGTACCGCTGCCGGACGTCGATCCCGGAGGGATCGTACTGCTCCACGGTGTAGGTCAGGTGCGCGGGCTTGAGCTCGTCGATGCGTGCCCGCAGGGCGGCAAGGTCGAGGCTGTAGATATCATTGAGGTGGATGTGCAGCGCAAACGAGTAACTGCCCGGATGCTCTGTGATCGTAACCTGCTGGCCGGTTATCTGCTCCGCCGTGAGGCGGATAAACTCGGCGGTCGCAGGTGGGCGGACATTGCGCTTAGATAGGATTTTCTCCCGGCGCAGCGCGACCGGGACAGAATCGTTGGTTGGCAGGCCAAATATCTGCTCCCAGCGGGAGAGCGTCCATGTTGCCGAATTGATATAGAGCTGATCCGTGGCGTCGAGGATTGCCGCCTCGGTACGGTCGAGCTCCGCCTGCTCTGTCTGCAGGAGCTCCTGCATCTGTGCCATCTCGCGGATATACGCGGGGAGCATCTGCGGGTCGTTAAGAGGCATCGAGCACCACCTCCTTGAGGCGCGCAAACTGCTCGGCAGTCATCGTGACGGAGGCTGTCTTGCCATTGAGCGTATATGAGGAGATATCCGCAACGCCCGTCACGTCAAACATGAGGTCGCCGACCTTATGGTAGCTGAGCGTGGTCAAGTCAAACGCGATCTCTGTACAATACGACTGGATCGCGGCGGCGATCTGCTCACGTACCTCATCCGGATTGCTGCCCGCCTCCAGCGTCGCCTTGACGTTGATCGTGACGTCTACCGGCACGGCCTTACTGATCGTAACCGACGCGCCGACCGGGCGCTGCGTCTCCACGTATGACCGCACAGCGGCGATCAATGCATCATCCGGCTCCGCCATCGCGGCAGAGAGGATGACCACCTTGACCGTGCCGGGGCCGTCCCAGGTGGGGATGCAGCGGGCAGCGCCCACGCCCGGCACCTGACGCGCCCAATAGACGTAATGATTGGCGTTACCTGAGGTAATCGGCTGCCTGATCTTATTGAGCAGCCGCGCGCGGAATACGTCGTCCGCCTCGCCGTCGAGGCGCTCCTCGTTGTACTCCAGCGCCTTGCGGTCAAGATACTCGCCATCGGCGGTATCGAGCATTGTCTGCTCGACCGCGTACTCAAGGATCATTGCCCGGTAACGGGCAAGCTCCTCGGCCACGGCCTGCAAGTTATCCATGCAAAACCCGCCCTGCAGGCGGTTGACGTCGCTCTGGAGGCCGTCCATGAGCCGCTTAAGGATCGACTGCGCGTCGTAATCATATGGCATAGACCGTGCCCTCCTCATCCATTGTGATCGTGTCCGTCCCGTAGCCGGTGCGGACGGTAAAAGTGACCTCCACGCCGCTCTGCGTGGAGGTAAACTGAAAGTCGCTGAGCTCCTCGATGTACGGGTTAACCATCAGCGCCTCCGTGATATACCGCTTGATCTCAAGGCGCGTGATCTCGCTGGCCATCGGCTCCCCGATGAGGTTATTAAGCTCGCAGCCGTACTCATCGTCATAGGCCGCATGCGCATAGCGCACCGTGCGCAGCGCCTTATAGATCCATATGCGGAGCGCCTCGTTGCCCTCGACCAGATAGGTGTTGCCGTCCGGCCCGGTCTTAAGGCAGTTGCGCTCAAAGTCGTATGCATACTCCCGGTAGAGCGGCAGCTCCTCAATGGCCGTGTCGGAGATGTCCTCCACCTCATCGGTGGGGACAAAGGGAAAAATACCGATATCGTCGCTCATACGTTGCTCGCCACCCTCTCGACGATGTAAAACGCGGTGCCGATCTGCGCCGTAAGGGCGGTATCTCCCGGGCGCAACAAAAACGCCGAATGGAAATCCTCCAAAAACGCAAAGAGGGCGGCGGGCTCCGGCGCGTCGATAAAGAGCTCCCGCAGCTTATCGACCGTGTCATACCCATCCAGCGTATACGCCGGATTGCAATAGACATTGCGGCTGATGTTCGCGCCGTTGATGTTGATCCCCAGAGGATTAACTGATGTGACGGTTGCGATCCGCAGAGTGACGCCGTCCGCCCCATCTGATCCGCTCTGGCCCCGGAGGGCCTCTGCGAGCTCAATTGCCCATCTTGACATGCTGATCCCTCCTTACTTAGACTTAGACTTACTCTTACTCTTATCCTTGTCCTCGACCTTATCGATCTCGTGCTCGTCCATGAGGTTATCGTAGGCGAGCGTCAGCTGCATCGTGTATTTGCCTGCCTCCCATGTGTGGGTGTCGGACTCGACGTAAAATTTGCCGTATAGGCCGCTGACCGGCTCCTGCACGGCGACAGAGTAACCTGATACGGCCCGCACGTCGCCGAGGGCGGTAACGCTGCCTGACCGCTCAAGACCCTTAAGGAGCGCCCGCGCCTCGGCGGCGTTGTCGACGTCGTCCTGCTGCTTATATACCCGCTGCACCGTGCCATACTTGCGGCGGGAGGCCGCGTCCTGCAGCGTGTTGACGGTCTTGCCATCCTTGTTGGTGATGACCACGCGGTTGACGACCTGCTGCATGCTCGACTTGTAGCTTGCCTCGGTCAGGTTATATCCGCCGTCAAGCACCACGCCGCAGTATGTCCCCTTGACGATGACCTGCAGGCGATCCCGCTGCATCAGGGGGATGTACTTGTTGCCGTTGCGCCGGGAGGCGGCGGTATACGCTGCCATGATGGCCTCATACGCCTTTTTTCCGAGGCACGGCATATATACAGATATGCCGGTCTTGGCGGCGCTGCCGAGCGGCACGCCGAGCTCCGCGCAGATGTTGGCGGTGATGCGCTCGGGCGTGTCGCTGTAGACGTGATTGATGTCCGATTGGTTGACATACCAGAGCAGGTCAAGCGCCGTATAGCTGACCGTATGGGAGGAGACGTTACTCTCGACGTCCATGATAATCCCATAATAGAGCTGCTTACCGTCCACCTGCAGGGTGACCGGATCGCCCTCGCTGATGGACACCTTGGGCAGCAGCTTATCGCTCTCCATGCGCGGCAGGGAAAAGGTAAGCTGCCGGGCAACCTGCTTAGTATCGCCGCTCCATGTGATCTTGTCGGCGAGCGTGCTGATATCGTACTTGCCCGCGACCAGCTTGACCGTCATGCGGGGATCACCAGCCTCTGCCCGGTGTAGATCAGGTTAGGATTGCGTATCTTAGCCCGGTTGGAGTTATAGATACGCTGCCACTTGGCCCCATTGCCATAGTACCGCTTGGCGATCGTCCACAGACAGTCGCCGGTGCGCACCGTATAGGTGCGGGATACCACCTTAACGGCGGGCCGCTTGGTCTTGACTGCCACCTTGACGGTCGGCACATTCAGCTGGCGGTACTCCGCCAGCTGAATGGAATACGAGATATCCCGGCTGCCCTCGCGGTAGGTAAATTGCAGGCTCTCGATGGCCATTGCAAGATTGACACCCATGTCCGATATAATCAGCCGCACAGGCTTGCAGGCGTCCCGCCAGCGCTTGAGGGTGCTGACGTATGACTGCGGGCTCCGGTCGGCAAACCGATAAAACGGCGACCCCTGCGCCGGGAAAAAGCCGGAGAGGGAGGTGGAGGCAAGGCCGCGCGGGCCTAAGAGGTTGGCCTCTCCGACCGTGAGCAGCTGCACGTGCTGGTTGAGGCTCGCCGTATCGATAGCGATCTCCTGCGGGTTGACCGGCAGCACCAGCCGCTCCTTGCGGTTATCTATACTAAGCTCGATTGTCCTGCTCTTAATTGGCATATGACCTTACCTCCTTATGCTTATGCGCTGTTGCTCACGGCGAGGATAACCTGCTTGGTAACCGCCTCGCCGATGCGGTCAATGTCCGCCTCCTCGCGTACAATGATCTGATCCGCGAGCTTGGGGATATGGATGTTGAGGACGACGCCGCCCTTGCCGCCCTGCGGCTTGGGGCTATCATCCTCCTGTTTACGCACTTGTCGCTTGGACTGCTGGTTGGACGTGATCCGCGTGCCCTTGGGCAGCGCCATGAGCTCCGGCCCGTGCTCGCCGACCCACGTCATACCGCCGCGCCAGCTTTGCGTGCCGGTGGCGTTGTTGCCCGCCTTACCGTCGCCCGATCCGACGCCGAGCTTGTCGGCGATCCAGCCGATGCCGCTGGAGATGCCGCCGATGACCGTGCCGATCCCGGAGACGATGGGCTTGATGACCGTCCAGACCTTTTCGATGACTTTTTGGATCGTGGGAAACACCTTTTTGACGACCCCCAAAAGCACCCTAAACACATTGATGCAGGCGTCCATGATCGGAGAGATCACCGACCAGGCCGTCGAGAGGATGTCCTTGATAACCGGTGCCGCCGTGCTAATGACGTCGGTAATCCAGCCCATATTGTCGCTGATGATACCGATAACAGTGCTGACCTTGGACCCAATCCCGTCAAAGATGGTCTTGACGACTGGGGCGATGGTGGTGATCACCGTCCCAAAGGCCGAGATCGCGCTGGCAATGATGGGGGCTGTCTGCCCGACCACTGTGCCGACCGTGCTGATGACGGAGGACAGCACCGGCAGCACGGACGGCAGCACCTGCTGCACCGTACCGATGATGCTGGAGACGGCGGGCATGACGCTGGAGGCAACCGTGCCAAGCGTTGACATGACCGACCCCCCAAAGGTCTTGAGCGGGGCCATCATGCCGGACAGGCCCGCGCCGATGGACGAGAGCCCGCCGAGCTTGGAGGTAAGCCCAGGCAGCGCGGAGGACAGCCACTGGATGCCCCTGCCGAGCTTGTCGGCTATCACGCCGCCGATCACCTCGATGGCGGGGCCGCACTTGTCGATGATCGTGATTACGCCCTCAAACGCGGGCTTGAGCTTATCGACCATCTTGAGGCCCGTGTCCGCGACAAAGCTTTTGAGCTTGCCCTTGATGGTGGAGAGGAGGCCCGCGCCGGTGGTTGCCAGCTTATTTGCGGCCCCACCGTAAAAATTTTGCAGGTCGGCGGCCACGCCGCCGAAACCCTTTGAATCAAATTGTTCTTTGGAGACCTTAAACCCAAACTCCTTGAGCCGCTCCATCTCACCGAGCTTTGCGTCGGCGAGGGCCTCGATGGCGTCGCTGACGGACTTGGTGCCGCCGGACGCCGCCGCCATATCCTCGGCGAGGGTAACGAGCCTCATGGCCTCCTTGGTGTTGCCGCTGGCGATGGCAATGGCGCGTGAGCCTGCCTGGATCACCTCGCCCGTCTCAAATGGGGTCTTGTTGGCGTTGTCGCGTAAGCCCGCGATGTACTTGTCGGTCGTTGCCTTGACTTGCCCTTGGCTCATGCCCTTGTTGGTCGCACCGACAAAGTGCTCCATGGAGACCTGCTGTTGCTCTAGCTCCATGCCGCTCTTGACCGTTGCCCCAACTCCGGCCACAGCCGCAGCGCCCCCGGCAGCAATGGGGATTGCCACGGCCTTGCCGATGGATTTGAGCTTGCCTCCGAGTGATTTGAGCACGGAGGATGCCTTATCCTTAAGCTTGACGACCGGAGAGGCTACCGTCTTGCCGATTGATCGGAGCCGGCTGCCAACCGCCTTAATCTTGGAGGTGGCCATATCTTTGACCGCCACGGCGGTGGCGATCTTTTTGCGCAGCGGCGCGTACTGCTTGGATAATTGTTTAGCCTTTTTGCTGGCCGCCGTCGCGTCCAGCCGCGCCTTATATTTTTTGTCCCATGTCTTTTGGAGGCTATTTTTGGTGCTGTCGACCTCGCGGCGAAAGGCTGACTGTTCTTTTCGCACCGCCCGTAATGTGGCGGTGGCGTTATCCTTAATTGAGATCACGCCGGACAACACATGCATCAGGCGTCACCCCCTAAGCCCCAAAATTGCCGCCGCTCCTCCTGCGCGGTCGCCATCGACGCCGCA
>DBFNYT010000104.1:0-11471 GCA_048425625.1 Collinsella sp.
CGGCTCGACGATTGCCGTCTGGGCGCAGGCCAGATAACGTGGGCGAACACGTCTGCTAACGCAGGTACGCCTTTGCGTTGCCCAGGCTGTAGGCAATCGTCGAGCCGTTGTGCAGCAGCGACGACGCTTGCGGGGTAATCGCGCCGGTAATGCCCAGCGCCAGGAGCGCCGAGTTGGTGAGCATCACCTTAGAATAGGAACTCGTCAGACGATCAATGAGGCCCTGGCTCATGCGGCGCAGGCGCACGATCGCGGCAAGATCCGTATCGGTCAGGATGATATCGGCGACCTCCTTGGCAATATCACTTCCGCCACCCATGGCCAGGCCCACGTCGGCCAAACCGAGCGCCGGCGAATCGTTGACGCCGTCGCCCACCATGGCAACATGGCGCCCCTCGCTCTTAATGCGCTCCACATAGGCGTACTTGTCCTCGGGCAGCAGCTCGGCCTTAAACTCGTCAACGCCCGCTTCGCGCGCAATGCGCTCGGCCGTGCGCTCCGAATCGCCCGTGAGCATAACGACATGCTTGACGCCCAGCGCATGCAGGTCGGCGATGGCCTCACGGACCCCGGGCTTAAGCGGATCCTCGATGCCGAGCACGCCGACGACCGTGCCGTCGACCGCCAGATACAGCGGCGACAGGCCCTGCATCTGAGACTCGATGCGCTCCTTGATGTCGGATTCGAGCTGTGCGCCCTCGTCCTCAAATACAAAGTGCGCGGAACCGATGATGGCACGACGTCCTTCGATGGACGAAGCGATGCCGTGCGCCACGATGTACTCGACGGCAGCATGGCGTTCACGATGCTCGAGCCCGCGCTCACGTGCCGCATTGACCACGGCGCGCGCCACCGGATGCGGGAAATGCTCCTCCAAGCAAGCGGAAAGGCGCAGGACCTCGTCATCGCTCCAGCCATCGGTGGTGAGCACGCAGGCAAGACGCGGCTGCGCCTCGGTGAGCGTGCCGGTCTTATCAAACACAATGGTGTCGGCCTTGGCAAACGACTCAAAGTACTTCGCGCCCTTGACCATGACGCCCATCTTGGCAGCATCGCTCATGGCAGTCATGACGGCGACGGAACCCGTGAGCTTGAGTGCGCACGAGTAGTCGACCATCAGCGCCGCCGAGGTCTTGATAAGGCTGCGCGTGGTGAGAGCGACAAGGCCCGCGAGCAGGAAG
Organism: Collinsella sp.; assembly: GCA_048425625.1. GTDB lineage: Bacteria > Actinomycetota > Coriobacteriia > Coriobacteriales > Coriobacteriaceae > Collinsella. The sequence continues at coordinate 1,182 of DBFNYT010000104.1, forward strand.
TTCCACGGGACGATCTTGTTGGCGAGGTCTTCCATGTGCGACTGGCCCTCGGACTTGAGCGAGTCGGCCGTCTGCACGAGCGAGACGATCGAACGGAGCTTGGTCTGAGCCGTGTTGGCGCGCACGCGCACCAAGATGCTGCCGTCTTCCACGACGGTGCCGGCGAACACGTCGTCGCCCACGCTGCGCTCGACGGCCAGCGGCTCGCCGGTCAGGGTCGCCTGGTTGACCATGGCGCTCCCCTGCTCGACCACGCCATCGATGCAGATGGACATGCCGGTGCGCACGGCGACCAAATCGCCGGGCTCGAGCTCGGTCGCGGCAACGCTCACCTCGGTGTCGCCGACGACCTTTTGCGCTTTGTCGGGCACGTCGAGCAGCGAGTTGATGAGCTCGTTTTCGCTCATGGCGCGGGTGTAGTCCTCGAGCAGCTCGCCCACGTTGAGCAGAAACATCGTCTGGCCCGCGGTGTCAACATCACGCTTGACGAACGAGATGCCAATGGCCGAAGCGTCGAGCACGGGAACGGTCAGGCGCGGCTTCGCGAGCTCATGAAGGGCAGCGCGCAAAAATGCCATGTAACCGGCCACGACAAAGATGGCACGCAGCGGCGTAGGCAGGAACCAGCGGCGCGCGTAATGGGCACCGACGAGTGTCGCCAGGTCCATAACGAGTTTGTGCTTGCGTGGCTCAAGCTGCATCACGTAACCCGACTTGGCATCGGCGATAGCTTGAGCATCGAGTGCGCCCAGGGCGTCGAGCACGCTCGCGCGGCGCGGCTCGTCGTACTCCAGCGCCATCTGGCCAATACGGCCATAAACGCGCACCTTGTGCACGCCGTCGATATCGCCGCTGAGCTTAAGAAGTGCATCGAGATCGCTCTCTGGCACAGGACCCGCCAATTGAAGACGGGTCCTGCCGGGGATCTCGCTAATAATCGAGAATCTCATAGTTTGTGCCTGGGAGCGTTACTCGGCTGCCTCGTCAGCAGCGGCCTCGCTCTGGGTGATGTAGGCAGCCTCGGCAACCATGTCATCGACATTGGCCTTGGCCTGCTCGACCATGTCCTGGTAGCAGTTCTTGACGCGCATACCGCACGCGATGCCCTGCACGCAGGCATTCTTTACCGGAGCGCTGGTAAGCAGCTTGATGCCGGCCGTGCCAAGCAGAAAACCGCCACCGACAAGCAGAGTGTTAAACATCGACTTCTTCATGTTGCTTCTCCCTTTTGCCGCACAAGCGCGGCATGGTGCCTTAGCACCCGAGTTCATTAGTTTGCTCGAGCACGCTTTTGAAAATAGTTTAGTATAACTATTTGGTCAACAATGGCTAACTTTTTGGAAACTATGGGGATGAACTCAATGTGACAAAGGGATTGTCCCTTTGTCACATTCCTATAGCCGCCAGGCAGCCGCTTCCTTTTGCAGCGCAATCATGCGGGCAAATTCTCCACCTGCCGCCTTGAGCTGCGCCGGGGTGCCCTGCTCGGCGACAACGCCATCCTTGAGCACGACGATCTTGTCGGCATTTTCCACCGTGCGCATGCGATGGGCGATCACAATAACCGTCTTACCTGCAAGCAGACGGGAGAGTGCCTGCTGTACCACGGTCTCATTCTCCACATCCAAGCTTGCCGTCGCCTCGTCCAACAGCACGATGGGCGCGTCTTTGAGCAGCGCGCGGGCGATGGAGATGCGCTGGCGCTCGCCACCGGAGAGTTTGGAGCCGTTCTCGCCGATCATGGTGTCGTAGCCCTGCGGCATGCGGTTCACGAACTCGTCGCAGTTGGCGGCACGCGCGGCCGCAAGCACTTCCTCATCGGTGGCATCACGACGCCCGAGGCGAATGTTTCCCATCACCGTGTCGTCAAAGAGCAGCACGTCTTGGAACACAATGGCGTAGTCGCGCAGCAGCACCTCGGGATCAACGCCCGCAACATCCACGCCACCCACGGTGACCGTGCCTTCGGTGGCATCCCAAAAGCGCGCGGCCAGGCGGCTCACCGTAGACTTACCGGAACCCGAAGGACCGACCAGCGCCGTAACTTCGCCTTCCTTGGCGGTAAAGCTCACATCGGTAAGAACTTTCTCGCCGGCACGGCCGTCCTCGCCCGCACCATAGCCAAATGCCACGTGATCGAACACCACGTCATGACCCACGGGTTCAAACTGCTCGCTGCCCCGCGCCACGGGCTCCTCCATGATGGAGCGCATGCGCTTGGCCGACGACTCGGCGGCAAACAGCTCGGACATCAGCATCAGTGCCTGATCGAAGGGCGCATAGATGCGGCTCACCATGAGCAGGAAGGCAAACATCACCAAAAAGTCGACCTGGCCGGAGGCGACCATCGCAGCGCCCGTGACCAGCGTGGTGGCAATGCCCAGACGCAGGATGACAAAGGCGGAGTTGACCAAAAGCCCGTTAGCGAGCTCGCCCTTGGTGGTCTCACGCTCCTCGGCATCGATCACGGCGTTGAGCCCCTCAAGATAATGGGCCTCCTGGTTGGTGGCGCGGATCTCGCGAACGCAGTCGAGCGTCTCTTGAATAGCCTCGGTGACCATGACCTTCTCGGCGCGCACGCGGTCGAACACCGGGGTCATGGGCCCGCGTGTCAGATACAGCACGGCAAAGGCCACGGGCACGCTCCAAAACGCCGCAATCGCCAGCTGCCAGCAAAAGAACAGCGACGCCACGAACACGATGGCGCTTGCGATGATGGCGCCCCAGAGTTCTCCCAGCACATGGCTGTAGGCATGCTCCATAGTCTGAACGTCGCCCATGATGGTTTCGGTTAGATCGGCCAGATCACGACGGCCGAAAAACGACAACGGCAGTTTGCGCAAGCGCTCGGCAATCCCCATGCGCTGCTTGCCGCACTCCTCGTAAAAGATGCAGTAGGTGTAGTAATACTGCTGCCAGTTAGAGGCAAAGAGCAGCACAAAAAAGACCAGGAGGCCGCCCACGATCGGCAGGGCATCCGGCAGGTCGGCACCGGTGACGAGATGCTCGACAAAGCCGGCCATGACCAGGAACAAAAAGCCCATGCCGGCCATGGTCACAAGATTGGTGAGCGTGGTCCAGAAAATGCCGCGTTTTACGCCGGCGACGCCTTTATCGGATAGGAAATACTTCTTTTGGAATGAGGCGAACATTTAGGCCTCGCCTCCCTTCGCCACCGCGACATCCGCGGCAGCAGTGATCTTCCAGCTCGCGGCCTGTTCGTATTCGGCCCACATCTTGGCATACAGACCCTCTTGGGACAGCAACTCGGCATGGGTACCCGACTCCTGTACGCTGCCCTGGTTGAGCACCACGATTTGGTCTGCGCCCACTACAGTCGAGAGTCGGTGCGCAATCATAATGACCGTGCGACCCGCCGCCAGCTTGCTAAAGGCGCGCTGGATGAGCGCCTCGTTCTCGGGATCGGCAAACGCCGTGGCCTCATCGAGCACCACGATAGGCGCGTCTTTAAGGATCGCGCGGGCTAATGCCACGCGCTGGACCTCGCCACCCGAAAGATATGCCCCGCCGGCGCCGAGCATGGTATTGATGCCCTGTGGGAGCTTGGCCACAATGTCGTCGCACTGAGCTGCGGAGAGGGCCGCACGCACCTCGTCGTCAGTGGCCGCAGGCTTGGAGGCGCGCACGTTATCGGCAAGTGTTTGCCGGAACAGCTGGTTGGTCTGGAACACAAAGGCGACCTGGTCCATAAGCTCGTGCGGATCCATATCGCGAACGTCCACACCGCCTACGAGCACTCGACCCGAGGAAACATCCCAAAAACGCGGGATCAAGCTTGCGCAGGTTGACTTACCACCGCCCGAGGGACCCACTAGGGCGAGGGTGCTACCAGCGGGAACGCTGAAACTTACATGGCTAACGGCAGGTGCTTCGGCACCCTCGTACGTAAAGCTTACGTCCTCAAATCGCACTTCGCCGCCGGCAGGGTGCTTGAGTTGGGCGGGCACGGAGAGCTGCTTGGAATCCATGATACTTCGAATACGAGCCAGCGAATCGGCACTCATCTGAGAGGCCTCGCCCACAAACATGAGCTTGGTCATGGCCGTCGGTACCACGGCCGAAAATATCGCGTAAAACGTGAAGTTGGCCATAAAATGTGCGAAGTCCGTCTCGCCCGACGCCAACAGCAACGCCACGGGCAACAGGAATGCCACAAGACCATTGAGCGCGGTAAGATTGAGTACCTGCGGACCTCGGCAGAACGTGCCCGCATAGTTTTGTGCCATGTCGGCGTATTCGGCGATCGCATCGTGGAAGGCCTTAAAGGAGTAGACCGTCTGCTGAAACACCTTGACCACGGGAATACCGCGTACGTATTCGGTGCCGGTCTTGTTCATCTTGACCAGCGCTCCCATGTAGGCCTTCATGAACTCGGCGCCTTTGCCGCCCATCATGGTGGCCATGGCACCAAGCGAAATGGCCACCGAGATGAGGCATGCCGTGCCCAAGCGCCAATCGAGGGCGAATAGCAACACGAGCAAGCCCACGACCATGGCGGTGGCGCCGGCGATATCGGGCAACATGTGTGCGAGCAAAGTCTCGGTAGAGGCGGCGCATCCGTCTACAATACGGCGCAGCTCACCGGTGGCGTGCGTGTCAAAGAAGCCAAGCGGCAGCTTAAGCAGGTGCTCGCTCGTAGTCTTGCGGATATTGGACGCGCAGCGAAACGCAGACAGGTGCGTGCACATGAGCCCCACGAAATAAACTACGATGCTTGCCAGCGCAAAACCCACGGCCCACCAGCCATACATCGCGATGGCGCAGGCTTCGCTCCAGTTAGGTGCCACGGCGATCAGATCGCGCGCGACAAGCCAAATGCACACGTACGGGCCAAAGCTCAGCAGCTGCGAGAGCGCTGAGAGCGCCATGCCCAAATACGTTAGGAATTTGCGGTCACCGGCATATGCAAGCAGCTCGCCGATACCGCCGCCTTCCCTTTTTGATCCCTTTGCCATGAGATTCCTTTCTAACGGCTTGAGAGTTAACCGTAATGAACTTATCATTGATGTGTTAGCCATGGCTCACAATCAAGCCAGGCGTGGACGTTTCTGCAAAGGAAAGGGACGCTTTTGCAAATACGGCAGGCAGCGACCGACATAACCGAGCTCTACGCACCGCAATTTGAGCAGTTTGGCCTGGAGCTTACCGGCAAGGGCGCCGTCTTTACCGGCGAGGTGGCAAACGATCGGGCGCACGGACGCGCATGGATCATGCCCCTCTCCCCCACCTGCATCGTCATGGAGCATTTCATCACCCCGACGCACGATATGTACCTGGCCGAATACACACCCGAGCCATACGCCTGCGTGAGCGAAGTCAGCGCGCCCACACTTACATGCATGCCCGAGGCTGGCATAACGCCCGCGAACCTCAAACCATTGCATGGACCATGGCCAAACAATGCCGTTTGCAGCTTTATCCAAGATAGCTGTGGCGAGGAATTAAGCCCGCTGTTTGCGGGGGAGCTTTATCACTCGCGCTCGGTGCTCTTTTTGCCTGGATATTTTGACGAACTGGAACACCGCTATCCCACCGAGTTCGCGGGAATCTTTGAGGCGTTTGCCGAGTCATGGCACGAGGAAGCGACGTCTGCCATCTGCCACACGCTACGCCGGATTAACGAGGACCGCGCCCGCACCGTAGGCGGACACGTCTATATGCAGGGCATCGTGGAGACCATGGTCGCGGAGCTCGCCTGTTCGCGCGCGGCCCACAAGCAGGCACGGCAGGCGGCGGACACACGCGTCAGCATAACCATTGCCGAAGAAGCAACGGCAATGATTGAGCGCGCGCTCGACACAGGCAGACGTGTGGGTATCAACGAGGTGGCCGAGAGGCTCTACACAAGCCGCTCCAAACTATGCGCCACCTTTAAGGCCCAAACTGGCGAATCCCTGGGCGCCTACATTCGCAGACGCCGTATGGAGCGAGCGCAGGACCTTTTGGCCGATAGCGCGCTCACGATAGCGCAGGTAGCAGAGCGGCTCGACTACCCTCAGCAGGCTGCCTTCGCCCAAGCCTTCAAACAATACACCGGCATGACACCCACGGCTTGGCGAAGCAAGCATCGCTAAGGCCCAAGCTCCCTGGCCGTAACGGAGCGATTAATTAGCCGCCGCCCGTCAGCTCACCCAGGATCTAAACGTCAAGATGTGCACAATCAAGCGCCTTTTTGATAAGAGGGACAGATCGATCAGCCAAATACAACGGAATGTTGAGCACCCCGTCGTCGAGCTTTAGGTTCTTAAGTGAGTAGCGGACCCTCAATGGAGTCGTCTCCGCATGCTTGTCGGCATAGTACTTAAGGCTCTTGGAATGAACGACCTCTCCCGATTTGACCTCGACGGGAACGATTTCGTTTCCGACCTGAATCAAAAAATCGACTTCGTGCTTCGGCTTCTCGTTTGTCCAATAACGCGGAGCAGCATCTAACTGTGAAAGTAATGCCTGAAGCACATAGTTCTCGGCGAACGAACCTTTGAACTCCGAAAATAGCGCATCCGAGATGGCAAAAGCGGACGCATCCAGCCTTGCCATGCGGCGCAGCAAGCCGACATCAAGACAGTAGACTTTAAATGCCTTGAGGTCATCGTACGCAGAGAGCGGCACACCACCGGCAGCATTAAGGCGAACCGCCGTGATGAGCCCAGCATCGGCAAGCCATTCCAGAGCATCCTCGTATTCTCGAGCACGAGCCCCCTCGCGCACCGCACCCCAAACGAACTTTTTATTCTCGCGCGCCAACTGAGTTGGAATCGAGTTCCATATTTGCGAAAGCTTGGCGAACTGCGCACGGCCACCATGCTTGGCAAAATCGCGCTCGTAGGAATCCAAGAGATCGGACAACACCTTATCGACCTGAACGATATCGCCCGTCTCCACCCACCGACCAAGAGCCTCTGGCATGCCGCCACATGCAAAATAACGCCGAAGATGCTCGACGAGACGGACATGGAAGAAATCGGGCACTGTCTCGATCTGATCCAGGCCGCCAAGGTATTCGTCGTAGTTTGCAGCGCCCTCGGCTTTCAGAAACTCGGAAAAGCTCATGGGGCGCATCTCCATGAACTCGACCTTTCCCACCGGAAAAGCGCTGGTCTCACGGGACAAGCGAACGCCCAACAAAGACCCTGCGCATGCGACGTGATACTCGGGGGCCTCGTCACAGAAGTATTTAAGGGCACCGACTGCAGAAGGACAATCCTGGATCTCATCAATAATAAGCAGCGTCTCGCCAGGATCGATAGGCTGTCCAAGCGCCAGGGAAAGATTTGAGATGATCCGTCGAGGATCGCGCGTACCTTCGAAAAACTGAGCGTACTCGCTCTGTACCCCAGGTGACGGCTCCTCGAGCGTCAGATACACATAATTGATGTACGAGGTTCGGCCGAACTCCTTAAGCGCCCACGTCTTTCCAACCTGGCGCGCCCCCTTAAGGATAAGCGGCTTACGATATTCTGACGCTTTCCAAGCGTTAAGCTTGGCAATGATATCTCGCTGCATGGCCGAACCTCCCGCAAAGAAACTTCCGTAAACGTGATATTTCCCACATTTTACCCTAGGTAAAACGTGACATTTATCACATTTACGGAAGTTTTAAGCTCATTTCGCCACACTTTCATCACATTGAAAAGGCGGAGGCGCCAGTGGCGCCTCCGTCACCATCTTTCTATCAGCCCACCTGACCCGAACGGCCGAGTCGTTACGGAACCCGGGAGCCCCGGCAGGGCGGGTGCTTGCTCAAAATGAGTTCCGCACGCAAAGAAGGCCACTTAATGTGGCCTTCGTCTTGCGCAGGACTGTTCGAAATTTTGAGGAAGCACCCGCCCTGCCGGGGCTCCCGGGTTCCCGCTTACGAGAGCGACGTTCTCAGCAACTCGTTGAAGAGCTTCGGATTGCCCTTGCCGCGGCTCGCCTTCATGCACTGGCCCACCAAAAAGCCGATAACCTTCTGGTTGCCGTCACGATACTGCTGCGCCTGATCGGCACAGTTTGCCAGCACCTCGTCCACAATCGGCTGTAGCGCGCCGGCATCGCTCACCTGACGCATGCCGCGCTCGTCGACGATCTTGTTGGGGTCGTCGCCGGTCTGGGCCATGGCCTCAAAGACCTCGTGCGCCTGGTTGGAGCTGATGGCGTCGGTCGCCAGCAGCTTGGCAAGGGCTGCCACCTGAGCCGGCGCAATGCCGGACTCGGCGAGCGACACGCCTGCGCCCTTAAGGTAGGCGATCATCTCGTTGACCAGCAGGTTCGCGACCGTCTGGGCCTCCTTGCCAGCCATGCTGGCAGCGGCAGCCTCAAAGAACTCGGCAAACTCGGGGTCGCCGGCGATCTGCTCGGCGTCGGCCGCCTTAATGCCAAAGTCGGTCTCAAAACGGGCGCACTTGGCATCGGGCAGCTCGGGAATCTCGCCACGGCAACGGTCGATGAACTCGTCGTCCAGATCGAACGGCGCCAGGTCGGGATCGGGGAACAGACGATAGTCGTCGGCCGTCTCCTTGACGCGCATGACCACGGTGCGCTTGCGGCTGGGCTCCCAGTGACGGGTCTCCTGATAGATGATGCCGCCCTCCTCGAGCACCTCGGCCTGGCGGCAAATCTCGTGGGCAAGGCCATCGTGCAGGCTCTTAAACGAGTTGAGGTTTTTAAGCTCCGTCTTGGTGCCCAGCTTGGTCTCGCCGCGGCGGCGCAGCGAAACGTTGCCGTCGCAGCGCATGGAGCCCTTCTCCATGAAGCAGTCCGAAATGCCCAGCGTCACAAAGATGCGACGGAGCTTTTCCATAAACAGGCGCGCTTCCTCGGGCGTGCGCAGGTCGGGCTCGGTGACGAGCTCGATCAGCGGCGTGCCGCAGCGGTTGTAGTCGACGAGCGACTCGGCAGCGGCGGTAATGCGGCCCTCGGCACCGCCCACGTGCACCATCTTGGCAGCGTCCTCCTCCATGTGGATGCGCAGGATGCGGATGGGCACCGTGTAGGAACCGTCCTCGCGACGCTCGGGCATCTGCAGGTTGGACGCGTCATAGCTGGCTAGGTGGCCGGCGCGCTGGTTACCCTCGCGCATGGTCGACGACATGGACGTGGACAGGCCCTCGGCGTTGGCCGAGGCGCTCGCCAGGCTCTGAGCCTCGGCCTCGCCAAACGCGCAGTCGGGGCGCTCGGCGGCGCCGCGACCGGTCACGTCCAGATCCAGATGGCCGTACATGGCAAAGGCGACCGGACCCTGCGTGGTCTGGAAGTTCTTGGCCATGTCGGGATAGAAGTAGTGCTTGCGGTAGAACATCGAGTGGCGCTGGATCTCGCAGTTGGTGGCGAGACCGGCCTTGACGATGCTCTCGATGGCGCGCTTGTTGGGCACCGGCAAGGCGCCGGGCAGGCCCAGGCACACCGGGCACACGTTGGCGTTGGGCTCGTCATCGTGGCTGAGCTTGCAGTTGCAGAACATCTTGGTGTCGAGTGCGGTGAGCTCGGTATGGATCTCCAGGCCGATCACGGCCTCCCAATCCTGCAGGACCTCGGAAAGCTCCTTCATTACAGCTCGCCTCCCTTCCCGGCAAAATCGGGCGCGACGGAAAGCGCGGGCGCACCCGTGGCGGCATCGGCAAAGCCGCGCTCCAGGGCGCGGGCAAACGTGAGCAGCTGACGGTCCTTAAAGGCCGGACCAACCAGCTGGGCAGAAACGGGCAGCTTGCTGTCCTCGCCCAGGCCCAGCGGCACCGAGATACCGCCGTTGCCGCAAATGTTGAGCGAGATGGTGTACAGGTCGGAGAGGTACATCTGCGTGGGGTCGCTGATCTCGCCAAACTTAAAGGCCGTGCGCGGCGAGGCGGGCATGAGGATGGTGTCCACCTTGGCATACGCGGCGTCGTAGTCCTGCGTGATGAGCGTGCGGGCCTTTTGCGCTGCGTAGTAGTACTTGTCGTACACGCCCGAGCTCAGCAGGTAGGCGCCAAGCATCTGACGGCGCTTGGCCTCGGCGCCAAAGCCGTGGGCACGCGAGAGCGAGCTCTGGTCGGACAGGTTGGCGCAGCCCTCCTCCTGATAGCCGTAGCGAATGCCGTCGAAACGTGCCAGGTTGGAGAACGCCTCGGCAGGGCCGATGACGTAGTAGGCGGCGATGGCGGCGTCCAGGTGCGGTAGGTCGACCTCGACCAGCTCGGCGCCCTGGTTCTGCAGCTCCTGGGCGGCGCGCTGAACAGCGGCCTTGACCTCGGGCGTCAGGCCCTCGGCCTCCATAAACGCAGGGATAATGCCCACGCGCTTGCCCTCGAT
>DBFNYT010000105.1:0-11696 GCA_048425625.1 Collinsella sp.
AAAACCTGCCAAAATAAACCCGTCCCTTTTTGCAGGTTAGATGGTGAATTCGGCGAAGTTGCGGTCGTCGTCCGCGGTGCCGGTGTCGTCTGTTGCGGCTGCCGGCGCCAGCGCGTCGCCGCCGACGCTTTGCAGTAACTCGGCCACGTTGGCGTCGGGGTTTTGGCATAGGATGTCGAGCAGCTCGATAAAGTCACGAATGACTTCACGCGGCGTCAGATGTGTGTCGGCCCCCACGCGGCCCAACTCAATCTTGAGAAAGTCCACCAAGTCGTTCTCGGTAAGCGTGGGCGTCCAGCCAAAGTAGCCGGCATGGATCTGCATGAGCTTTTCGATGAGCACCAGCAACTCCTCATAGGTGAGTGGCTGCAGGCGGATGATGGGCGCGAGCATGTCTTTGAGATCATCGCGCGCAAAACGGCCCTGAGCGAGACGGCTCCGAAGGGCCTCGTAGGAGAACACGCCGCGGCGGCGGTCTTCGATGGAGGTTGGCGTGCCGCCCATGATCATGCCCAGGTACTGCGCCTTGCCCTGGAGCGTGTCGTTGTACATGGTCAGGATCTTCTCGTAGTTATATTGGCGCGTGATCGCGTTGGGAATCTTGTACAGATTCACGAGCTCGTCAATGAGCACAAGCATGCCCTTGTAGCCGCTGCAGACCAAAAAACGTGCGATGAGCTTGACGTAGTCGTACCAATCGTCATCGCTGATGATGGTCGAGGAGTCCAGCTCGGCGCGCGCCTCGCTCTTGGTGCGGTACTCGCCGCGAATCCATTTGGTTACGCGACTCATGGCATCTTCGTCACCCTCCGAGACGGCCGTGCGATAACGGCGGAGCATGCGGGCGAAGTCAAAGCCGTGGACCATCTCTTCGAGTGGAGCGAGTTGGGCATTAACGGCAGACTCGTCGGCGTCGGCACACGAGGCGACCCAGCGGTCCAGGATAAGGTTGAGCGCGCCGCCCTCGGGGCGCGTCTTGGTCGATATGTTGCGGATGAGCTCACGATAGGTGGCGAGGCCCTGGCCCTGGCCACCCTGTAGGCGGCGCTCAGGGGAAAGGTCGGCATCGGCGACCACAAAACCTTCGCCCATGGCATGCGTTCGGATGGTCTGGAGCAAAAAGCTCTTGCCGGCGCCGTAACGACCAACTAGGAAACGGAAGCTTGCGCCGCCATCGGCGATGAGGCTCAGGTCGGTGAGCAGAGCACGGATCTCGACCTCTCGCCCCACGGTGATATAGGGAAGGCCAATGCGCGGGACAACGCCGCCCTTGAGCGAGTTGAGAATGACGGCGGCGACGCGCTTGGGCACACGGGGTGCTGCGGATGCGGTATCACTCATGGTCTAGGTATCCTCTCACGTCTGCTTCGTAGTCCTCGATAATTTGCGGTCCTGCTGAGCCAAATTCAATAACGGTGTCGCCCACCAGGTCAAAGAGCGCTTCGTTGATGCTATCGACGAGCATGTCCTCACTCTTGCCCGACTGTGCCACCGCCGCTGCCGTCTGCGCTGCGTTTTGCTCGAGGAGCGCTCGAAGATAGGCGTCTGCGGCGGAATCGAGTACGGACGCGGTGTCGGCGGGCGTGGGCGCTGGTGCGAGGAGCGGGGCTACGACGCCAAACTGCTCGGTGGAGATGGTCGGCTCGCCAGCCTCGTCCCGCTGCATGGTCGTTGCGACTGGTTCGGCGATAGTGTCGGCCACGGGCTTGGCTTCCCGTCGTTCGGCAACTGCCGTCTCGGCATCCGCAAGCGTGCCGTCCTCGCGCTCCTCGTCGATCAAAAGCGCCTCGCGCGTTTGCGCGGCGGCGCTCCGAATGTGCCCCAGCTGGCTCAGGTCGATATCGATCTTGACGGGCTGATGAGCGGCATCCCATGAAAGCCATGCTGTGATCTCGTCATCGATAATCTTAGCCAGATATTTGGGGACCTTCTCTTCCTTAAGGGGATGGCCGGGATCCAGTGCCAAGCGCAGACGCTGATCACAAGCGCGCATTATCTCACCGAGCTTGCTGCTTTTTTGTCTGCTGCCGTGGATGCGCATACATTCCCAAAAGCCATTTTGGCAGCGGTAGATGTGAATGGGGTCCAGGCGATATTCGCAGTCCTCGTGGCGCTCGGGCGCAAAGAACACGGCCGAGGCAAACATGGTGTAGGGCATGGCCGTCTCCTCCCCAAACAAGCTCGCTACGATGCCGGTCTTTCGGTGCGTGTCATAGTAGCGCGCCATACGGACATACACGGCGCATGCCACGTGGCGCAGGTCACGATGGTGGGAACGGTCGAGCCGTGAGTTATTCAGGTTGTACGTCGAGAGTGCGTCGATGGCAGCCATGAGCCGCTCCTCATGCGCCTCATCGGGCGGAAGGGGAAGCGTGGGCTCGGAGGTCTTGCGACGTTTGGGGGGCAGGTCCGACGGCGCCGGCGCGGGTACAAGGTCTCGTGCTGCGCGGCGCAGCTCGATGAGGGCGTTGTCGAATGCGACGGTTTTAGAGTCGCGAAGCAGCTTGGGGTCGAGCTCATGGAACACGGCGTAGTCCTGCAGCCACACGCGTGCGAACCGGTCGATGCCAGGTTCAAAGGCGCGATAGGCATCCCAAAATGCCTTAATCTTGTCATAGCCGTCACGCGGATTGTCGACGCCAATGCCGCAGATCAATTCGTAAAGATAAAGAAAAGCAAACGAGGTCGATGTCTCCTCGATATTGCCGCGGCGCACTTGGGCACGCCAGGTAAAGTAGCCGCGCAACTGTCGATCGCTCATGGCATTGTAGGTGGGAAAGTACGACTTAAAGGTGCCGTTGTAGGGGCAATCGTCCTCGAAGTCGGCCATCAGCAGGCCTTGGCGGTAAAAGAGTTCCGCCTCCGATAGCCAACGTCCCGCGCCGCCTTTGGGATCCTCTTGCCAGCGTGATATCTCGCGCATCTTGCGGTACTGGTCGGGGAGGAAGTTCTGCATCTGACGACCGGTCTTGAGAATCGGCTCGTCAGCATAGATTTCGTTTGAGAAGCGGGCGGACTGATGGGTCCGGGCCTCGGCCATAATGCGCTCGATGAGCATCTTGACGTCCTGGTCGGCCACCGCCCTCTCCTCTCCCCATATGGTGTCGGTGACCTCATATCATAGCACAGCATCAAACAGATGTTCGAGATGTCACTGCGTAGATAGATTTAGAACAGGAGGGCGTAGATGACCGCCACGACAACGGAGGGGAGCATGTTGGCCGTGCGGAAGGTCTGAGGTCGAATAAGGTTAACGCCAACGCAGAAGATGAGCATGGAGCCCACAAGCGAAAGGCTGTCGAGGGCTGCGGTGGTCATGATGGGGGAGAGTGCACCGGCAAAAAGCGTAATCGTACCCTGGAATACGGCAACGGGCAGGGCCGAGAAGATGCAGCCGCGGCCAAGCGAGGCCGTCATGGTGCAGACGATGATGCAGTCCAGCGCGCCCTTCAGGGCAAGCGTGGACCAGTCGCCGAGCAGACCGTCCTGAATCGATCCCACGATGGCCATGGCGCCGATACACACGGTGAGCGATGCCGAGACAAAGGCGTTGGTGAACTCGTTGTCGCCTTCGCTGCCGGTTTTGCGCTTGAGCCATTCGCCGAGGTTCTCGATGGCGGCCTCCAGGTTGATGGCCTCGCCGATGAGCGAACCGAGGGCAAATGAGACGATAAGCATGGTGGTGCCGGTGGTCGCCAACGCCTCTCCATCGATAACGAGCATCTTTTGCATGGTACCACCCAGGCCGATAAACAGAACACACAACCCCGACGCCTTCATGAGCGTGTCTTGGATGCGCGGTGTGATGAAGCGGCCGCCCGCTAATCCCAAAAGACCGCCCGCAACTAAAAGCACAACGTTGATGATTGTTCCCAAGCCCGGCATGAGCCCTCCTGTATTGATGCCAACGTGGCAATCGTAGCAGAACGAAATGCGAGGCACATCGCGACTCATCTAATACGTTATATAAGTGGTGTTAGGAATGATGCGCAGCATTTAAGCCTCAGGTGGTTGTCGGGACATAGGGATAGTATTCAAAGCGCAGTGTCATAAGCCGCTGCGGGAATTCAATAGCCGCGGCGATGATATTGGCATCGCGGGCACGATCAAACCCTTCGAGTTCGATCTGATACGAGACGTCTTGCATAATGTCCAGACGCCGCCAGGCTAGGAGTGTGTCGCCATCGAATTCCAAGGTCTTGCCTCCATCTGGAGCAACGGCGTATAGACGCAGCTTGGCGGTGGTTGCAGGGTCGACAACCGTGACCTTTTTAATTTCGTTTCGAGTATTCTTGGCGCCCAACAAGGTGAGCAGTGTTGGGGCCACGACCTCGCCCGATGGCAAAAAGACGACTTCGATGGATTCGGGAAATGCGATGATGGCCGACTTGCGGACGGGTTGATTGGCGGCGGCAACTTCGATGTTCGCAGCGTCGATGACCTCTGTGTGGTCGAGCGCGGCAAGCACGCAGCAGTTACCTTCATCGATCTCTTGAGGATCAGCAAGCCCCAGACTGTCCGCGAGTTCGGAATCGTTTGGATCGGTAGCGGGTTCATTCGGTGCTTCGAGAGAAGCTGGGACGCTGTTTGTCGGCGACGGCGTGTCGCCCGCACCTGCTTCTTTGTCCGCGCTCTCTTCTTGTATGGTTGCGTTGATGGGTTCGTCGTTTGGGGGGAGCGTCTTGGCGTCAAACGCGGAGGGGAGAATTCCGATAGCTCCGGATCCGTTCCACTCCATTTCGAGAAGCGCCGGGTCGGCAAGAATGCGTTGCCTGCTTTGCGCGTGGGAATCGATTTCAAAAGGACCTGCCTCTATCCCTCGTGTAAGGCTGAGTGATCCGGCTGGCTTCTCGAAATGAGCGTCTGTGTCTTTGGTACTGACGGCGTAGAACAGCAGGGACGCTTCTCCCGCCGCGATGGCATCGGTGCCGGCTTTGGTCAGCCGCAATGATGCCGTGAATGAGAGGGTGGGCTGCGCATCGTCTGCATTCGCGGCGGCGCAGCCCAGACATATACCGCCTCCTTTCTCAAAAAACGTACCGTCGAAGGCGACCTTCGCTCCGTTCGCCGAGTCATCGACCGAAGCGATGTCGATGCGCAGCTCTAAATTGCATGGATCGCCATCTGCATCGAGCACAGCCGAGCGCCACGTGCAGACGGCGCACCCCGCCCGGGAGCCGTTTGCCTTGTTCGAACGATCGATATCCACGACTATCGAGCCGTCCGTATTACGACGAAGACATCCCGAGGTCGAGATTGCGGCCTGTGCGATCGAAAAACGCTTGCACGCAATGGCGCTCGATGGATTTGGTGCGGAACTTAGGGCTGCTGGTAAGGAGTCTGCCATGACGGGAGCCGCCCAAGCGGCGACAGACGTTCCGGTTGCGAGCGCGCCGCAGAGTGCGACGACGGGCAAAAGGTTCTTCGATGCCATGGGGTCTCCTTAGCTAATTTAGTGCGGCCTGTCCGTGTTTTGTTTCTGGCTGCGTTTGATGTGCAGACCGAGGCCGGCGGTTCCCGCGCCTGCTGCTGTGGCGCCTGCTGCCAAGAGCCATCGTCTGTCGCCTGTCTGCGCCAACGGTTCCTCGCGGTCGCCGCGGTCGAGCTCCGAGAGGTCGACCGTCACTTGCGTGGCGGCCTGCGCCTGTTCTTGCTGGGCAAAGGCCATGGCTGGCCCAAACGCTAGGATGCTGACGGCGGCGGCCAGGGCGACGGCCTTATGCCGTGTGCGCACCGGGCTCGACCGTCCAGGTGATCGTTGCAACCTGATCGCCTTCGCCGGTTACGCGGAAGATGTCGCGCGTGACGCGGGCGACGTTTCCGCTTGTCTTGAGCTTAATTTTGTCCGTGCCGCCGGCAATGCCCTGGTAGCCCATGTCGAAGGCTGCGTTCTTGGAAAGATCGAGGCCCGTCTCCTGCGTTGCGGCGCTGGCGTTTTGGAGTGCGCCGTCGGGGCCGACCTTAAAGTCGATGGAGTTCTGAGCGGTTCCGGTCTTCGCGTCGGCGGCAATGGTCCAGGTGTTCATGGCATCGATCTTCATGTTGGTGACATGGATGCCGTAGGCCGAAAGGTTGTCGATGGTGGTTGCATCTTCTGAGGGGCCCTGAAGCGTGCCGTCGGCCTTGGCGACGAACGGAATAACCGTCGGAACTTTGAAATTAACGTTGTCGATCTCGGTCTTGACCATTACCTTCGTGCTTCCAACACGCCCGGCTGCCATAGCTGGCGTCGGGGCGGCGCCCATTGCGAGCGCGAGCGCGAGCCCTGCGCCCACGGCGAGCGCTCTGGCTCCGTTCATGTTCCTGGTGATGTCCATGGTCGTTCCTTTCTATTCGCCGCGGGCCGTCCCCGCGATGATTGGACGAGTGTTGGTGACTGCGCGCAATGACACAGCGGGCGCTAGGGGCTAGCTCTCGGCCTGTTCCACCCGGACCTTGACGCGCGTCGGATTGCCGTGGTTGTCATGGGTCTTGGTGTCGAGTGCCTGGATTTCGATATACGCTTCGCCTTCCTCGATATCGCCGGCGGGACACGTCTCAACCGTCTTGCCGGTTTCGACGATGCCGGACTCATAGATGGTCTCGTCGTTTTGGATGACGCGGAATCGCTGGGGAAATTTATTGTCTTGGACGTTTTGCACGTTGACGCGCAGTTTGCCGTCCTCCTGCAGCTGAGCGACCGGCGCGACCGAAATCGTCATCATGTTGTCGCGGACGATGGCGTCGAGCTCATCTTGGATTTCCTGGCGCGTTTTGCCCTCGGCCGTCGTAACCGAAGCGCCCGCCTCGGGTACGGGCTGCGACTGCCAAACGTATAGTCCTACGGCGACAAGGGCACAGACGATGGCCAAGCAGGCAACGATGAGCTTCTTGCGACGACCCAGGCCTGCAAAGTGGGGTGGCTTCTTCGCGCTCATGCGGCATCCTTGGCGGTATAGACGCGCGCAAAGGTGGACGGGTCCGCTCCAAAGAGCATGTGAAGCATCAGACGGCGCGAGTAGACGAGCTCGTCGAAGTCGGGAGGGAGCTCGATGTCGTGGATATGCGCGATGTGGTGGGCGAGCGCCGAGAACGACTCGGGGTCGCAGATCACATCGGTGGTAACGTGGTAGACCGTCGTATCGGGGAATGCCTCTTCGTCGAAAGGCAGGAGATGGGGATCGTCGTCGACTTCGATGGCGATGCCGTACTGGGGCCAGTAATATGCCATGGGAACCTCCCTGCTTCTGGGCCAAAACTTCTATCGGTTTTGGCTGTCGACGCCGACCTTATCAGCCGCTACTTGACCAATTTCTGACCAAATGCTTGACGGATTGGCGTCTCCGCAGGTAAAAGGCGGCAAAAAATACTCCAACTTTTTTCGAGCGACAATCGCGCGGTCGGCGACGGCGGGGCCATATGTGTCAAAAGCATCGTCTGCCGAGGAAATCAAGCCGCTCGCCGAATTGCACGAACGTAAAAAACGCCAATTATGGAGACGGTCTCGAACACGTCGACGAAACGATGCGGTAACATCTCCCTGCAAACACTGTAGTTAGCTAAAGGGGGAGTTCGCGTGTCTGCAACCATCAAACCCTTCACCGACGAGTTCGAAGAGTATGGCCGCGATGAATCTCGCGCATCGGGCGAGGCCTCGAGCATCTCGTTTCCGACAACGGAAAACGAGGTCCGTGCCATTTTGGAAAAGCTCCATGCCGAGCGTGTGCCGGTAACGGTTCAGGGCGCCCGAACCGGCCTTGCCGCCGGCGCCGTGCCCCACGGCGGGCATATCCTCAATACTTCCCGTATGAATCGCTATTTGGGCCTTCGCCGCGATGAACAAGGCCAATTTCTGCTGCGCGTGGAGCCGGGCGTTGTGCTCTCGGAGCTGCGCAAGCAGCTGAGCAAGAAGGTGCTGCCGACCGCTGGTTGGGACCAGGCATCGCTTGAGGCCTACGAGGAGTTCCAAGAGGCTCCCGAGCAGTTTTTTCCCACCGATCCCACCGAGGCGTCTGCCTGTCTGGGCGGCATGGCGGCATGTAACGCCTCCGGTGCCCGCAGCTACGCCTACGGCCCCATGCGCCCACATATCACGGGACTCCACGTCGCGCTGGCTGATGGCGATTTGCTTGAGCTTCAGCGCGGCGAGGCTTTTGCCCAGGGCCGCCACCTGTCGCTCGTGACGGTAGTGGGCCGTACGCTCGAGCTCGATCTTCCCGGCTATACCATGCCCAAGACAAAAAATGCCTCAGGCTATTTCGTTGCGGACGAAATGGACGCCATCGACCTCTTTATCGGTGCTTGCGGCACGCTCGGCGTTATCACCGAGCTCGAGATTGCCCTGCAGGCGGCGCCTGCGGTCGTTTGGGGTGTGAGCTGCTTTTTCGATAGCGAAGACAAGGCCGTGTCCTTTACCGATTCCATGCGTCCCGTCCTGTCCCATGCGGCTGCCATCGAGTACTTCGACGCTGGCGCCCTGGATATTCTACGTCGCCAGCGCGAGCAGTCGACGGCGTTTGCCTCGCTGCCGGCGCTCGACAAAGAGGCCAAGGTCTGTGTCTACGTGGAGCTCGACTGCGATGACGAGGCCCAGGCGACCGAGGAACTGTACCACCTGGGATGGGTGCTCGAGTTTGCGGGTGGCCGCGACGATGCGACATGGGTCGCGCGCACCGAGGTCGATCGCGAGTGTCAGCGGTTCTTCCGCCATGCGGTCCCCGAGAGCGTCAACATGCTTATCGACGAGCGTCGCCGCACGGATCCCACCATCACCAAACTGGGTTCGGACATGTCGGTGCCCAATGCACGCCTTGCCGATGTCGTGGCCCTCTATCGCCGCACACTGGCCGAAAGCGGGCTTGAATCTGCTGCCTGGGGGCACATCGGTAACAACCATCTGCATGTGAACATCCTGCCGCGCGATGCGCAGGACTACCGTCGCGGTGGCGAGCTGTTTGCCCAGTGGGCTGCGGGGGTAACGGCTATGGGCGGTGCCGTTTCTGCCGAGCACGGCGTCGGCAAGATCAAGGCGGGCTTCTTAGAGACGATGTACGGTCACGAGGCCATGGTCGAGTCGGCGCGGCTCAAGCTCCAGCTCGATCCCGACGGGCAGCTGGGTCGCGGCAACCTGTTTTCGGAGAAGCTCTTGGATGAGCTCGTCCAGAAAGGGGGCGCGTGAAGATGAGCGATTTCCATATGGTGGTGTGCGTCAAGGCCGTGCCGGGCAGCACCGAGGTCAAGATGGACCCCAAGACCAATACCATCGTGCGCGATGGCAAGCAGGCGGTCATTAATCCCTTTGATGCGAGCGCTTTGGAATGCGCGCTGGCGCTGAAGGACGACTTTATCGGCTTTGGCATGGATGTGCGCGTGACGGTGGTGTCGATGGGCATCCCCGCGACCGAGTCGCTGCTGCGCGACTGCATCGCCCGAGGCGCCGACGACGCGCTGCTGCTGACCGATCGCGCCTTTGCAGGTGCCGATACCCTGGCGACCACCTATGCTCTCAAATGCGGCATCGAGGCGCTCGACGAGGACTTCGACCTGCTCATCTGCGGCAAGATGGCGGTGGATGGCGATACGGCCCAGATTGGTCCCGAGCTTGCCGGTGCCTTTGAGATTCCCTGCGTGACCGACGTGAGTTGCGTGCAGAGCGCGGGCTTTACGACCTGTGGCTCGCTGGCGCTCATTCACGGATGCGATGCCGGCGAGGAGACGGTGTATCTTGAGATGCCGTGCGCGATGACGACTGCCAAGGAGATTGGCCAGTTGCGTATGCCGAGTATTGCCGGTATTCGCGCGGCGGAGGAGGCGGACGTGCGCGTGGTCAGTGCCGCCGACGTGAACGCCGACCCCGCGCGTTGCGGTCTTGCCGGGTCGCCGACACAGGTCGTGCGCTCGTTTGTGCCCGACCGTGACCAAACGTGCGAGGCCGTTGAGGGAACGGCGTCCGAGCAGGCGGTAAAACTTGCCAAGATTATCGAGGGGATGGCGTAGATGAGCGGACTGATTATCGATAGCGAAGCCTGTATCGGCTGCGGTCGCTGCGTTCGCGCCTGTGCTTCGGGCGGCATCGTAGTGGAAGGCGAGCGACCCAACCGATGCGCCCACGTAACCGACGGCTGCATCCTATGCGGTGGGTGCGTCGACGCCTGCCCTGTCAACGCTATCTCGATCGAGCGTGATGAGGCCGCTGGTGCGGTGGACCTTGATGCGTATCGAGACATTTGGGTATTCGCTCAGACCGACGAGCACGATACAGTGACTCCCGTTGCCTATGAGCTTATGGGCAAGGGCCGCGAGCTTGCCGATGCGCGCGGTTGCCGTCTGGTGGCACTGGTCGGTATGGGTCCCGAGGGTTCTCTCGGCGACCTGGAGCATCTGGTTTGTGCCGGCGCCGACGAAGTCCTGGCCTGTCGCGACGAGCGCCTGCGCCAAAACGATGCGGAGGTCTACGCCCGCTTGATCTGCGATTTGGTAGCCGAACGCAAACCCGAGGCCATCCTATACGGTGCGACCGCTTTTGGTCGCGAACTGGCACCCGGCGTTGCCGTGCGTTTGCAGACGGGCCTTACGGCTGACTGCACCGTACTTTCGATGGATACAGAGACGGGACTGCTGCAACAGACGCGTCCGGCGTTTGGCGGCAACCTGATGGCCACCATCATTTGCCCCAACCACCGTCCGCAGATGGCAACGGTGCGCCCCGGTATCTTTAAGGCTCCCGACTTCGACTACGGCCGCTCTGGCACGATCACCCAGATATCGCTTGCGGATGATGCTAAGGCTCGTGTCGAGATCTCGATTCCCGCCGAGGAGTGGGGACAGCAGCCCTCGATCGCCAATGCCGAGCGCCTGGTCGTGGTGGGTCGCGGCATTGGTTCCAAGAAAAACCTGCCGTTGATGCGAAGGCTCGCCGAGGCTCTGGGTGCCGAGCTTGGTTGCACGCGTCCCGTCGTGGAGGCGGGTTGGCTGGAGTATCGCCACCAGATTGGCCAGACGGGCGTATCGGTTTCGCCCAGGCTTCTCGTGAGTATCGGTGTTTCGGGCGCCATCCAACATCTTGCCGGCATCGGTGGGGCGGAGTGCATCATCGCCATCAACGAGGACCCGGATGCCCCCATTTTCGGTGCTGCCCAGTACAAGGTTGTTGGGGACGCCGTCGAGGTCGTCGAGGAGCTGCTGGCCCAGCTTGAGCGCTAGGCGTGCGCCAGCCAGTCGCGCATCTCGTCCTTTAGGCGGCTCCAAGTTGCCTGCGTGGCGGGGTCGGTAAAGGGCCGCGTAATGCCAAAGGGCGCGTCGAGCAGGCGGTGGATATCGCCCTGTTCGCGCGCCAGCGCGCGGCTTGCTGGATAGACGAGCTCAAACATAAAGCAGATAAGCCCCACCAAGAAGTCGGCGGGCTCATCGCGCTCATCGCGTGCGACGCAGCGGTGCTCGTCAAAGGCGGCAAGTGTCGGCGACGAGAAACGGCTGCCGAGAAACGTCTTCTCGTCCACCTTGAGGATAGTGTCGACAGTGCTGTCGGCGATGGTGCGCATAATGTCGATCTTGTCGCCATCGCGCACGATATCGCAGAAGCTCCGCGTGCGCTCGTCGAGCTGCGCGGGTAGACGGAAATCGCTGTGATAGGCAATGCTCGCTCGGATGAGCTCATCTTCTGCCGGGTCATCGATAAAGTCGCGGATGCTCGTTACGGCGGGTGCATCGGCGGGATT
>DBFNYT010000106.1:0-4467 GCA_048425625.1 Collinsella sp.
AAAATAAACCTGTCCCTTTTCGGCAGGTATGCCTGTGCTATTCTGTGAGATTGTCAAGTTAGTACCTTCAGACTGAAGTAATCGATACCTAAGACGTGTCCGCCTGCTTGGTTTTCGTAGATTCCGCACGAGCCGAAGAGCACTTAATGTGCTCTTCGTGCGAGTCAGGACCTGACCGAGCGAAAACCAAGCAGGCGGACACGCCGACGGGCAAGGGAGAGATATATGGAAGAGATGCCCAAGAACTACGATCCGTCGACCAACGAGCCGGCGATCCTGCAGAAGTGGCTCGACGGCGGCTACTGCAAGCGCCGTGAGGGCGTGGGCGACTGCACCGTCACCATTCCGCCTCCCAACGTGACCGGCAAGCTCCACATGGGCCACGCCACCGACGACTCCATCCAGGACGCCATCATCCGCATGGCCCGCATGCGCGGCAAGTCCACGCGCTGGGTGCTGGGCACCGACCACGCCGGTATCGCTACGCAGACCAAGGTCGACAAGAAACTCAAGAGCGAGGGCATTAGCCGCCTGGAGATCGGTCGCGACAAGTTTGTCGACGCCTGCTGGGATTGGACCCACGAGTACGGCGGCATCATCGTCGAGCAGATCAAGCGCATGGGCTGCTCCGTCGACTTCGACAACGAGCGCTTTACCATGGACGAGGATTACGCCCAGGCCGTGCGCAAGGTCTTCTGCGACTGGTACCACGACGGCTTGATCTATCGCGGCAAGCGCATCGTCAACTGGTGCCCCAACTGCACCACCGCCATCTCGGACGACGAGGCCGAGTACAAGGACGAGAAGGGCCACCTGTGGCACCTGCGCTACCCGCTGACCGAGCCGGTCAACGGCCAGGACTACATCGTCGTCGCCACCACGCGTCCCGAGACCATGCTCGGCGACACGGGCGTCGCCGTTTCCCCGAAGGACCCCGAGAAGGCCGCCTTTGTGGGTAAGACCGTCAAGCTCCCCATCGTCGACCGCGAGATTCCCATCTTTGAGGATTGGCATGTCGACGCTAACTTTGGTTCCGGCTTCGTTAAGGTCACCCCTGCCCACGACCCCAACGACTACGCCATGGGTCAGGCTCACGACCTGCCGCAGATCAACATCTTCGACGAGCACGCGGTGGTCGTCGAAGGCTACGGCGAGTTCACCGGCATGAACCGCGACGAGTGCCGCGAGGCCGTCATCAAGTGGTTCGAGGAGCACGACCTGCTCGATCACGTCGAGGACCTCGATCACTCCGTCATGCACTGCTACCGTTGCGACGCCGCACTGGAGCCGTGGCTGTCCGAGCAGTGGTTCGTCGCCGTCGATAAGCTCAAAGGGCCGGCGCTCGACGCCGTCAACTCTGGCAAGGTCACCTTCCACCCCGCGCGTTGGACGCAGACCTACACCACCTGGATGGAGAACCTTAAGGACTGGTGCATCAGCCGCCAGCTGTGGTGGGGCCACCGCATCCCCGTGTTCTACTGCGAGGACTGCGGCTGGGAGGACGCTCTTACCGAGGACACCGATGTGTGCCCCAAGTGCGGCGGCCATCATGTGCATCAGGACGAGAACGTGCTGGACACCTGGTTCAGCTCGCAGCTGTGGACCTTCGCCACGCAGGGCTGGCCGCAAAAGCCGGAGCTGCTCGAGGGACATCACCCCACGACGGCGCTCGTCACCGCCCGCGACATCATCGCGCTGTGGGTCGCCCGCATGGTCATGAGCTCGCTGTACTTCCTGGACGAGGTGCCGTTTAAGGACGTCGTCATCTACCCGACGATTCTTGCCAAGGACGGAAGCCGTATGTCCAAGTCCAAGGGCAACGGCGTTGACCCCATGGACCTCATTGGCATGTACGGCGCCGACGCCATGCGCTACAACCTGCTCACGCTGTGCACCAACAATCAGGACGTCAAGTTCGACGCGAACATCGACAAGAAGACTAAGAAGCTTATCGACAGTCCGCGTACCGAGCAGGCCAAGTCGTTTGTGACCAAGATCTGGAACGCGAGCCGCTTCCTGCTCATGAACATGGAGGGCTACACGCCCGGCGAGCCCGTCGTGGAGACGCCGGCAGACGCTTGGATGTTCAGCCGCCTGGCCAATGCCGTGAAGATGGTTACCGAGGGTATCGAGAACTACACCTTTGGCGACATGGCCCGCGGCGTGCAGCAGTTCTTCTGGAACGAGGTCTGCGACTGGTACGTCGAGGTCACCAAGGCCCGCTTGAAGGGCGAGGGCCGTCTGCAGGCGCAGCGCAACCTGATTTTTGTGCTTGACACCTCCATTCGCCTGATGCACCCGCTCATGCCGTTTGTCACCGAGGAGATCTGGGACAACATGCCGGCGAGTGTGCTCGATCTGGACGCCGAGGGCAACGTGAACCGCGCCGAGGCGCTCATGATCGCCAAGTGGCCCGAGCCCGCCGACTACGCTAAGTATGTTGACGAGGACGCCGAGCGCGCGTTTGAGCTGTGCCGCGCCGTCGTTTCCGCCGCCCGCGCCACGCGTTCGCGTTACCGCTTGAGCCCCAAGGCCGAGCTCGACGTGGTCGTGCGCGCCGGTGCCGAGGACATCGAGAAGCTCGAGAGCCTGCGCTCGACGATTGAGCCGCTGGCGAACACTGCTTCTCTGGTCATGGGCACCGACGTTGAGAAGCCGGCTGCGAGCATCGCCGTGGTCGACAGCGGCGTCGAGGTCTTTGTGGTGCTCGAGGGCAAGGTTGACCTTTCGGCCGAGAAGGCGCGCCTGGAGAAGGAGATCGCCGCGGCCCAGAAGGAGCTCGCCGGCTGCGAGAAGACACTCGCCAACGAGGGCTTTGTGGCTAAGGCCGCGCCCGCGGTGGTCCAGAAGAAGAGGGACCGTGCAGCTGAGCTCAAGGAGATCTTGGCGGCGCTGACTGCTCAGGTTGCAGACTTCTCGTAGTTCTTACTGAGGGGCGCGTCCCGACGCTTTGCTCGCTACTGCGGACAGTCCTGCGCAAGACGGACAGCACATTAAGTGCTGTCCTTTGCGTGCGGAACTTGTATCGAGCAAAGCGTCGGGCCGCTCCTAGTGCGGTTACATGGCTGCTTGCAACTGGTAGGTTAGGGCCACCTGGTTGTGGCCTTGATCTTGCTGCAAGCGGATAAAGTCTGATATTGTCAACGCGAGGGGCTCATTCTTTTTGGTGGGCCTCTTTTTCTGTTATTGGGGGACTTTGGGTTATGGCTAAGCGTTCTGGGTCGTATGTCGTTCCTTTCTCGTTTGAGTTGCTTTCGTTTGGTGAGGCTGTTGGGCTGGCTGCCGATACGGGGCGGATTTCTGGGGATGCTGGTCCTCTGCTCGAGACGGTTGTCGATATGCTCGATGAGTTGGGGCGTCCGGACGAGTATTTCGATTGCATTCAGGTTGCCGGTACCAATGGCAAGACTTCGACTACGCGTTTTTCGGCTGCTATTCTTCGCGGCGAGGGGCTCAAGACCGCGCTGTATACGTCGCCTCAGCTGGTGCGCTATCCCGAGCGCATGGAGGTTGACGGGCGCGTTGTGAGCGATGAGGCGTTTGCCCGTGGCGTTTCGGCCGCTGTTGAGGCGGGGCATCGAGTGAATGCCCGTCGTGTGGCGGCGGGGGAGCGCGCCTATACCATCACGCCGTTTGACCTGCTGACGGCTGCTGCACTGGTGGTGTTTGCCGAGGCTTGCGTGGACGTGGCCGTGCTTGAGGTCGGCATGGGCGGACGCTGGGATGCTACGAGTGCGACCGATCCTGTCGCCGTGGCCATTACAGGCATTGGGCTCGATCACACACGTATTTTGGGCGATACGCTCGAGGCCATTGCGGGGGAGAAGGCTGCGGTCATTAAGCCCGGACGCCTGGTTGTGCTGGGCGAGGGCACGCATGAGGCGAGCGTTCAGCGCGTGATGGATGCCCGTTGTCGAGAGTGCGGCATTGTGCCGCTCGTGGTGAGGCATGCCACGACTAAGGTGCCGGTGCATGTGGGCGACACGGTTGAGTTTAGCTGCACCACGCCACGTGCGATCTATACGTCGAGCATGGTCAAGCCGGCCTATCAGCCGCAGAATGCCGCGTGCGCGATTATGCTTTGCGAGGGGTATCTGGGTCGCGAGCTCGACCACGATGCGCTGGATGCATCGCTTATGGGTTGCCCCACACCGGGTCGTTTTGACGTGCTGGGGACCGATCCGCTTAAGCTGATTGACGCCTGTCATAACCCCCAGAGCTGCGAGAACTTTGTGAGCGCGCTGGACGAGATTGATCCGTGCGTGGAGAATCGCCCCACGCTGCTGTGCGCCGCGCTGGCCGACAAGGACGTGGCGGGCATCGTCGACGTGCTGATCCCGGCTTTCCCGCGCGTGGTCGTGACCCAGACCGATTCCGATCGCGCCCTGCCGGCGGAGGAGCTCGCCGCACTTGTGGACGCTGACAAGCTTGTTGGCGTGTACCCCAGCGTGTCCGAGGCCCTCGCGG
>DBFNYT010000107.1:0-5889 GCA_048425625.1 Collinsella sp.
CCGCGCTCACCGTGAGTTCGGTCGCGCTCGATCCCGACCGCCGCGAAGTCACGGTCGGCGGCTCGCCCATCGCGCTCACTGCCCGCGAGTTCGACGTCCTCGCCCTGCTTATGGCGCACGCCGGCACCGTGCTCACGCGCGAGCGCATCGCGCACGAGGCGCTGGGCTACGAATACGTGGGCGACACCAACAACGTCGACGTGCACATCGCGCACCTGCGCGCCAAGATCGAGGACGCCGGCGGCGCCCGCATCATCCAGACCGTGCGTGGGGTGGGCTATGTCTGCCGCGCGTAACGCCGAGGCCAAGCGCGTCACATCCATCGCCCGCGCCATCAACTGGAGCTATATGTGGCGCCGCTTGATGAGCTACGTCTGGCTCGATCTGCTGCTGATGGTGATTGCGGCGGCGATCCTCGTCTATGGATACAACCAGATGCTGCCCGACGGCGCGTTTACCGCAGGATGGATCCCCGGCGTCGCCGTTCACGGCATGTCGCTGGCGCCTGCGCGCGGCTGGGACCTGGCAACGCTCACCTATACCGTCGAGCTTGCGCGTACCACCAAGACTTTCCCCCTCGCGCAGGACCTCGTCGCGCTATGGCCTCTCTACCTTGTCGTTGTGGGTTGGCAGGTCATCAGCGTGCTCGACATGCTCGGCGGCGCCCGTCGCGTGCGCCGCACCATGGCGCCGCTCAACGATCTGGCCCTGCGCGTGGACGAACTCGGCCGCATGCAGCTCTCCGGCGGCAAGATGGAAACACTGGAGCAGGCCATCGAGCGCGCAAGCGTCGACTCGCCGAGCGTCACCACCGGCGACGCCGACCTGGCAAGCATCGAGGTTGCACTCAACCGCCTACTGCGCCAGATGCAAGAGGCCAAGCTGCAGCAGATGCGCTTTGTCAACGATGCGAGCCACGAGCTGCGCACGCCCATCGCGGTGATTCAGGGCTACGTAAACATGCTCGACCGCTGGGGCAAAGACGACCCGGACGTGCTGGCAGAATCCATCGCGTCCCTCAAGGCCGAAAGCGAGCACATGCAAGAGCTCGTGGAGCAGCTGCTGTTTTTGGCGCGCGGCGATGCCGGGCGCACGGTCCTGCGGCGCGCGCATACCAACCTGGCCGCACTGGTCGGCGAGGTATGCGAGGAATCGCAGATGATCGATACCGAGCACACGTATCGGCTGGCCTTTGACGCTGCGCTTGTCAGCGACCCACGCTGCGACGCGCCCGTTGACGTGGCGCTCGTGAAGCAGGCTCTTCGCGTGATCGTGCAAAACGCCGCCAAGTATTCGGACGCGGGCACGCCCATCTCGTTTGGCGTAGCGTCGGATGCGGGCGCGGGCACGATCGACATAAGCGTTGAGGACGAGGGCATCGGCATGAACCAGGAATCCGCAGCTCACGCGTTCGAGCGGTTCTACCGTGCCGACAACGCGCGCGATGCCGGCGCGCAGGGTTCGGGCCTGGGGCTCGCCATTGCCAAGTGGATCGTCGATAGCCATGGCGGTGTCATTGGCGTGACCTCAGTCGAGGGCGTCGGCAGCCGCTTTACGATTCGCCTGCCGCGCTAGGAAGCCCCTCGGCATAAATAAAGGGATAGGGCCACGCGGCCCTATCCCTTTTTGCTAGCTATGGCAGCTTGTGCGCTATTCGCGGCACAGGTGCACGGCGAAACCGGCGAACTCGCGCTTAAAGTACACGAGCTTGGTACCACCGTCGGGCAGCAGCGCGCGCGACTCCTCGTTGACCTCGAGCCCGCGCTCGGCAAACCACTTCTCAGCTGCATCGATGTCGTTAACGGCAAAGCCAATGTGGCCCTTGGTGCCACGACCGTTCTGCTTCATGATCTCGACCAGCGAATCATTAAAGTACGAAACGGGGGTCTCGATGACGGGCAGGCCCATCATCGTCGAGAACAGCTCCGCGATCTCCAGGGCGTCTGCCGGGTCGGCGGCGTTAATGCCCACATGGGCAACGCGCATGCCAAAGAGCTCGACCGGGTTGGCGTTCTGCTCACTCATACAGGCAGTGCCTACTGAGCCATGACGTCGAGAACGGCCTTCTCGGCAGCGACGCGGTTCATGCCGGTCATGAAGGGCACGCCGCTCACGTACGGGCAGGTGAGGCCTTCGGGGGCAACGGTGGTGGCGATCAGCAGGTCGGCGCCCTCGTCGCAGTAGTCCTTGGCCTCGGAGATGGCGCACTGCACGATCTCGTACTTGTCGGCGTAACCGTTGGCGTCGAGCAAGGTGGCGACCTTCTGGGCAACGAGCGTGGAAGTAGCAGCGCCAGCACCGCAAGCCAAAACGATCTTCTTCATAGGTAATGTCTCCCTTCATGGTTTACTTTAGGTAAGTGTACCGCAGCGAGCGATGGCACTCAGCCTCGATGAGCTTTTATGCTAGTTTGCTTGCGCGCTGCGTATAATACATCTAGTACGTGTTGTCATACCGCTCGCTTTATGAGCGACTAAGGACCCCAATATGCCCGATTCCCGCACCCTCTGGACCGCCGTCGTTATCATCTGCATCGCCGTGTCGGTGTTCTTTAGCGTCAAAAAACGCACCACGTTCAAGCGCCTGCAACAGCTTATGGCTGCCAAGCAGTGGGACGAGTTCGATCGTTTGCTCGACGCCAAACTCACCAGCATGCTGTACCCGCGCTATAACCGCGACTACCTGCGCCTGAACTCCTATCTGCTGCGCGAGGACCATAAGCGCGCCGACGAGATGTTCGACCTGCTGCTGGGACTCAACCTCCCCAAGATGCAGCGTGTCGACCTGGTAATTAAGGCCTTTAACTACTACGTTGGCCAGGAGGACCGCAAAAAGTCCAAGGAGCTGCTGCACGAGATCAAAGGCTTTGAGGGCGGCCAGGCCGAGGCAGTCGCACACGAATGCCAACTGATGTACGACACGATGATTCTCAAGCGCCACAACGACATTCCCGAGCTGGAGCGCATGCTCAAGGAGGCCGGTGACGACAAGGTCAAGAGCTGCCGCTTGGAGTATCTGTTGGCTCTGCAGTACAAGAACAAGGGCGACGAAGCCAAGTTCCAGGAGTTCCTGGAGAAGTCGGGGCAACACTCGATGGCCGTCAACGCGTAACGGACGGCTTGTGCTAGACTTCTAGTCTCACGGGGGCGTGGCGGAATTGGCATACGCAGGAGACTTAAAATCTCTCGCCGCAAGGATTGTGGGTTCGAGTCCCACCGCCCCTACCATATGGAGCTTTCGAGCCCGTGTCCCCAAGGGATGCGGGCTCACTTCTTTTAGATGCCGGTGGGACTCGAACCCGCGAGGGGGGGGCGAGCGTCAAGCGGACGCGCAGCGTCCGCAGCGAGCCGGCGAGGGCGCCAGCAGGCGTCCGAAGCCGGTGCGGATTTGCGCAGCAAATACGCAGACGTCCCACCGCCCCGCGCTTCAGAAAGTCAACTAATTTAGGACGGGCTAAAAAGACAGCTTCGGTCCCTTAGAAGTTGCGGTGGAATAGATTCTGTTTATACCGTTACCAGCTTATTTAGGAACTATTTCACCGCAACTTATTTAGAGGGTGCTGAGCTCTGGGGTCCAGGAGATGGTGGGGGTCGCACCGTCGAGAGCCTCGTTGATGGTGGCGGCCATGCCGGCGAGTAAGCTGTTCTCGCTTACAGTGAGCGTCTTGTAGCCGCCGGCTCGCATAAGCTCGCGGATTACCACGGCACCAGCCAAGATCACGCCCGCGCGTTTGGGCTGTACACCCGGTAGAGCGGCGATGCCGTCCGCATCCAACGCAGACATGCGCTCGATAGCGGCCGAAACCTGATCCAGCGAAAGCTCGCGCAGGTGCACAAAGCTCGAATCGTACGGTTCCAGCTCATGAACGAGCGCCACGAGTGTGGTGACGGTGCCACCCACTGCGACCAAGCGTTCGGCGCGCTCAAAATTGCTCGGCAGGCCCTCAAAATAGGCAGCGAACTGCTCGCCCGCCCACGCGGCAGCGGCAGTAAGCTCGCCGCGTGCGGGCGGCAGTGCCGAGAAAAATCGCTCCGTCACACGGCGACAACCGATGTCCAGCGAACGCGTGCCCTCCAGCGCAAAGACCCCACGCTCCGGCGCATAGACGCCCGTCGCGAGCTCCGTGGATCCGCCGCCCGAATCGGCAACAATGATGCGCTCGCCGGCAAAGTCGTGCGCCACGCCAAAAAACGTCAGGCGCGCCTCGACCTCGCCCGGAATCACCTGCGGTTCGAGCCCCAGCTCACGCAGACCGTCCAGCAGCAGTGCGGCATTGGATGCATCGCGCGCGGCGCTCGTGCATGTGGTGCAAATGCACGCGGCCCCAAAGGCACGCGCCTCGTCCACAAACATGCGGCATGCAGCGAGCACGCGCTCGACCGCCGCCTCGCAAAAGCGACCCGTCGCGTCCACACCCTCGCCCAGGTCGGTAATCTCGGTATGCTTGGACGATTCCACGATCGCCCCGCCCTCGACCTGCGCCAGCACCAGTCGCGACGACACCGTTCCCAGATCGATCGCCGCCACCTTATATCGTTTGCAATCTGCCATTGCGGGCTCCCCTCCGGGCGCTATTTGCCGTTGGACACGACCGTCTGGCCCTCGACACCGTTAAACCCAAACAGCATGTCGAGCGCCTGGATGTACCACGGGGCGTCCTTACCGACTTCTTCGATTTCCTTGGCAACTTCGCTGGCCTTCTTGGCGTTCGACGACTTCTTGCTCGAAGACGAATCCGAATCGTCGTCCAGGCCCTGCACTTCAATCCTCTTCTCGCCGGGCATCACCAGGCCCAGGTCCTCGGACGCCGCGTCCTTGATACCTTCCTCCGAGAGCAGCTTGTCGACGCTTTTTTGCAGCTCATCGTTGTATTGCTGGCGAATCTCGACTTGCTTGGCCAAGATATCGCTCGAACGCTTTGCCACGTACAGATCGCGCACGGGAAAATACAGGCTCACGAGCACCAGCGCCACCACGATACCGATAAACAGCGGACGCAGAGAGCCATGCGTAAAGTCATAGATCGCCTTGACCACCGCGTTGTCGTTGGCGTAGCGCATAAAGTCCGAGCCCGAAAAACGGTTCGAGGGCCTGCTCGATTTGTCGTGTACCTGAGTCGAGGGACGCGACGCATGCGACGAACGTGCCGGGCGCACCGGTCCATCTGTCGAAGTATTCACTTGAGCATTGGGGCGCGAGGTACCTGTCGGGCGCTGCGTGGAGCGATCGACGCCGGCGTAGGCGGACCCACCGAGCTGCACCGTGCGCGCACGGCGAGGCGACGGCTCGCGCGAACCGGCGGAATAGTACCTGTTGTCGTAAATCTGATCCATGTGCGCCTTGTGCGGTTGAGGTTTGTTTGCGCTAAGTCCTTTAGTTATAGCACGAGCGCCCGCACCGCCTTCGCCAGCCTTTGCTCGACATAAAAAAGGCGCTGAGCCATATGGCCCAGCGCCCACAGCGCTTTGCGGCGTCCAGCCAAGACGGGGCGGAACCGAGTCAGCCTCCCCCTCGCCAAATTCGCCCGTTTAGCGAATGTTGTAGAACGCGGCCTTGCCGGCGTAACGCGCGCTGCCCTCGAGCTCGTCCTCGATGCGGATGAGCTGGTTGTACTTGGCGATACGGTCGCTGCGGCACGGGGCGCCCGACTTGATCTGGCCGGCGTTGACGCCCACGACCAGGTCGGCGATCGTGGAGTCCTCGGTCTCGCCGGAACGGTGGCTCACGATGCAAGCGTAGCCGGCCTCCTTGGCGGTCTCGATGGCCTCGAGCGACTCGGTGAGCGTGCCGATCTGGTTGACCTTGACCAGGATCGCGTTGGCGGCACCCAGCTCGATGCCCTTCTTGAGGCGCTCGGTGTTGGTGACGAACAGGTCGTCGCCCACCAGC
>DBFNYT010000108.1:0-7685 GCA_048425625.1 Collinsella sp.
GGCAAGAAGCGCTCGTCTTTTCTTAACGCGTTGTATGGCGGAGAGAGCGCAAGTTACGCGAGCGCCCTTCTTGCCAGCTCGGCCGCGCCAAGGATTCCTTGGTCGCCGCCGCAGCCCGGGGCGCAGATGTAGCTCTCTATGTCCTTAAGCTCGGCGGTCTGGATGTAGCCACCCAGATATTCGAGGGTCTTCTTGCGGACGATGCCGTAGAGCTGCTCCTGGTGCATCACGCCGCCGCCGAGGACGATACGGCGAGGCGAGTACATGAGCACGAGGTTCGCGCACATCTGCCCCAGATAATCCCCCTCGAGCGCCCACACCTCAGCGTTGTCCGCGAGCTCGGCCGCGGGCTTTCCCCAGCGCGCGGCGATGGCGGGGCCGGAGGCGAGGCCCTCGAGACAGCTCGCGTGGCTCGGGCAGACGCAGCGTCCCTCCTCGGTGGGACGGGTCCTTACCAGCATGTGGCCGGCCTCGGGGTGCAGCATGCCGTGAAGGAGCCTGCCCGCGCACATGACGCCCGCGCCCACGCCGGTGCCGATGGTCACGTAGACGGCGTCCTCGAGCCCCTTGCAGCAGCCGAAGACTACTTCGCCGAGGCAGGCAACGTTCACGTCCGTGTCGTAGGTCACCGGAATCCCGAGGGCGTCGGCAAACGCGGCGCGAAGACCATAGCCTCGCCACGCGAGCTTGGGCGTCTGGAGGATGGAACCGTAGCGCTCATCGTTGGGGTCGACGCAGGTCGGGCCGAAGGCGCCGATGCCCAACGCGTCCACATCACGGACGGTGAACCACTCGATCATCTGCGGGACGGTCTCGGCGGGCGTAAGCGTCGGGGTCTCCATACGGTCGAGAACCTCGCCGTCGCCGGACACCACGGCACAGACCATCTTGGTCCCGCCGGCCTCGAGGGCGCCGAGCCTCATTTGCTTTTCGCTCATGTGATCCTCCTTACAAAGGGACGCCCGCAGTCATGGTCAACCGCGGGCGCCCATAACGTTGGCTTGTTTCGAGGCGACCCTACCTGGGCACGCGGTCCTGCCTTGCGGCAAACGGGGCGAGCACGGCGTGCGGCTCGCTTTGGTACCAGTAGGCGACGGTGGAGATGTCGTCCTCGCGCTCGTAGAGCTTGATGTCGTCGTTGCCGAGGTCCTGGAACGTCACGCGCAGGTCCTCCTTGAACGAGATCGGGTCGGGAAGGTGCCACCTGTAGAGGCCGTGCCTGGGCAGCGCGTCGTCGTTGGTCGCGAGCATCGGGTTCGGGTTCGGCTTGCCCGCGCTGAAGCGGTCGCGCGTGGCGTCGCGCGTCGAGCGGTACGGGTAGCCGGCGAACAGCGTGTTGAAGCACTGCGCCTCGGGCAGCGCGTGGGGCGGCCTGTCGAGGAAGGCCCAGGCACCGCCGAAGTAGTCCTCGGCTCCCGTCGAGGTGACCGTGGGGAACTCCTCGTCGCCGTCGAGGAAGAACTTCATCTCGCCCTCGCCCCACCAATAGCGCTCCAGGGCGCACAGGGCCATGTAGGTGCCGACGTAGTAGCCCTTACCGCGCACGCCGTCGAGCACGGTGTAGTCGACGCCCCTGCGGGTGCTGCGCTCGCGGTTAAAACGGGCGTGGAAGTACATGGCGTCGTCCGGCACGTCGGTGAGCGCGTAGTTGAACGTGTAGAAGATGTACTTAATGAACCCGGGGTGCTCGCTCGTAAGCGTGACCTTGGCGTGCTTCCTGAAAGGCATCTCGAAGTAGCAGTTCATGCCGCCCGTCGGGTTCACGCAGATGGGCATCGAGTTGACGATGGCGCGCTCACCGAAGCCGTTGCAGAAGAAGTCGCCGACAGGGCACTCGACCGAGGGGGTCTCCTCGTCGTCCCAGTAGAAGCGCAGCACGAG
Organism: Collinsella sp.; assembly: GCA_048425625.1. Taxonomy (GTDB): domain Bacteria; phylum Actinomycetota; class Coriobacteriia; order Coriobacteriales; family Coriobacteriaceae; genus Collinsella. The sequence continues at coordinate 1,882 of DBFNYT010000108.1, forward strand.
GTCGCGCATGACGAAGCTGCCGGCGGCGGTCTTGTCGGGGACGGTCATCCAGATGTGGCGGATGATGCCGGGGCCCTCGATGTCCGCGAGCGTGATGGTCTCGCCGGACTCAAGGGGCACGCAGCACGAGCCCTTGCGGCCGACGCCGAGGTGGCTGGCCGACATGGCGGCGCGGCCCTTCTCGCCCGTGATGTTCTCGGGGGTGATGGCGCGGCTTTCCTCACCGCCGTGCATCCACACGTCCTTAAGGAACTCTCTCATCGTCGACCTCCTCTATTCGTCGTCTTCGCACTCGGCGGAACTGGCACCGTTCACGTAGACGATCTGCTGGCGCGCCTCGTCGACGAGGGCGTCGAAGTCGAGTTTCTCGTCGGGGCGCGCGAGCGCGACCGTCATGGCGAGCGGGAGGTTGACACCCGCGATCACGTGGATCCGGTCGGAGGCGAAGCGGGAGAAGCGCTGGTTCACGCTGCCGCCGAGCGCGTCGGTGAGGACGACGACCTCGTCAGTGCCCGAAAGCGCCGCCTCGACCGCCGCGTCGAGCCCCTCGCCGTTGTCGTTCACGTAGGCGCACACGGCGTTGACGACGTCGCTCTTACCCGTAAGGAACTCGAGGGTGTCCTTGAAGCCCTGGGCGAGAAGGGAATGGCTCGCCACAACTATCTTTCTCATTGATTCACCAATCTCTTGGGTCGAAGCTAGGCGAGGATGCCGGCGGCGGAGGCGACCATCGCGAGGACGATCACCACGAGGATGAGGGCCGTCATGCTCGCGTTCTTCTTGGTAAGAAGGTAATACGCGCTTCCCGTGATGGCGGCGGGGATCATGGCAGGCAGGATCTTGTCGAGCAGCGGCTGAATCTCCATTGAGACGTCGCCGAAGCTGAAGCTAATCGGGCAGGTGACGCCGATGACCGAGGCGATGAGGCAGCCGACCACGGTGAGGCCGAGCACGGAGGCGGCGGCAGTGAGGTTGGGAAGCTTCTCGCTGAAGTCGGTGACGAGCTTCACACCCTGCTTGTAGCCGAACTCGAGGGCGTGCATGCGGACCCAGAAGATGGCCAGGATGAGCGCGAACCAGATGCCGGCTCCCACGGGGTTGCCCTCGATGGCCATGTAGGCGGCGATGGAGCCCATGATGGTCGGGATCATGGTCATGAGCAGGGAGTCGCCGACGCCGGCGAGCGGTCCCATGGTGCCGATCTTCAGGTCTTGGACGGCGTCCGCCGCCGCGAGGCCGTCACGCTCCTCCATGGCCACGCAGGCACCGAGGATGATGGCGGCGAGCCAAGGCTGGGTGTTGTAGTAGCGGAAGTGGTTGTTGAGCGCTTGCTTATAGTCCTCGTCGTTCGTGTAGATCTTCCTCAGGATCGGCGAGAGGGCGTAGGCGACCGAGGCGCCCTGCTGGGTCTGGTAGTTGAAGGTGCACACGCTCATGAGCCAGCGCCAGTTCGCGTTGCGCAGGTCCTTCTTGGTGACCTTATAGCCGGAGGGCTTGCCCTCGGCGACGGCGGTGATGTTCTCGTTTTCCATGGTTACTCATCCTCTCCGATGAAGGCGTCTGCGGAAGCGTGGGCGGCGAGCTCGGTGTCCCTCTCGGCGCGCTGGTAGAACGCGATCGCGAGGGCAACGCCGACGATGGCGGCACCGATGATGGGCACGTTCAGGAAGGCCGAGAGGAAGAAGCCGGCGAGCAGGTACTGGAAGTACTTAGCGGTGGGCATGTAGCGAAGCAGCATGGCGATGCCGACGGCCGGGAGCATCTTGCCGGCGAGGGTGAGGCCGGAGAGGAACCACTGGGGCATGACCTCGAGGAGCCAGTTGACGGCGGGCTGGCCGAGCGTCACGGAAACAAAGACGGGCAGGGCGGCGCACAGACCGAAGAGCGCGGGGCAGACCCACAGGATGGCGTTCATCTGCTTGAACTTGCCCTCGTTGCAGAGCTTCTGGGACTTCTCCACGACGAAGCCGTTGAGGATCTTGACGATGACGTCGAGCTGGATGCCGAGCATGCCGACCGGCAGGCCAATGGCGAGGCCCGTGTCCGCGCCCAGGGTCACGCCGTAGGCGGTGGCGATGATGGCCATCGTGCCGTAGTCGGGAATCGACGAGCCGCCGAAGCCCGCGACGCCGAGCTGCATGAGCTGGATGGTGCCGCCGATGACGAGGCCGGTCTGCCAGTCGCCCATGACGACGCCGGTGATAAGGCCCCAGAAAACGGCATAGTTGACGAAGATCATCGGGATGCCGTAGTAGTCCACGTGCTTGATGAAGGCCAGCAGGGTCAAAAGGACGACCTGCAGGATAGTGAAGTTGACCATGATCCCTCCTTAGATGAGGTCGGCGACGGAGACGGGCTTGTCGGCGGGCACGAACTGTGCCGTCACCTTGACGCCGCGGGCGATGAGCGCCTTGTAGCTCTGGACGTTCTCGGCGGAGGCATAGGCGCGCTGGGTGAGCTGGACGCCGTCCTCCTTGACAAGAGAGCCGCCGACGATCAGCGACGGGAACTCGACGCCCGACTCGGCCAGGTGAAGGATCGTCTCGGGCTCCTTAGCGATGACAAAGACCTTCTCGCGGTCGTACTTGCCCGCCGCGAAGTTCTTGAGCGCGGTCTCCTCAGAGATGATCGAGACGGCCATGCCCGCGGGGCGCGCCATCCTCATGGTGGACTTCAGGACCTCATCGCCGGCGACCTTGTCATCGACGACCATGACGCGGGTTGCGCCCGACACCGGGGCCCACTGCGTCACGATGATGCCGTGAAGCAGGCGATTGTCGATTCGTGCCATAACAACACTCATGTTTGCTCCTATCAAATCAAGTCTTACGTTCGGTACTGCCTTGGCGCTATCCGGATTCGCGCCGGGCAAGGGGTTATCGGATTATTGAAGACGCGCGGTCAGCTCGTGACGGCGCGGGGGTCACTCGTCGAACAGGAGGCTCGAGGAGCCGAGACGCTCCTCTCGCGCCGGGGCGGCGCTCACGCTGATGTAGTCGAAGACGTAGGCGATCTCGCTTACAGGAACCTCCACGCGATAGCGCGTCGAGATGCTCGAGAAACTCTGCCTGAAGGACTCGATGAAGTCGGTGTGCTCTTCCTCGAAGCGATCCTGGCCGACGTAGGTCTCGATGGGGTTGCGGGTGACGAGGCGCTCAACGAGGCAACAGAGGTGAACGTACAGCCCGATGATGGCGTTGCTGCCGATCTTCTCGCCCGTTCTGCGCTGAAGCTCGTGCACGGCGCTCTCGATCTCGTGGAATAGCCGCTCCGGGTCGAGGATGGTGATGGAGCGGATAACGTTCTGCAGCGTCATGTTCGAAAGCAGCTTCTCGTGGAAAGAAGAGAGCTCGGAAGCGTCAAGCCACCTGCCGAACACGGCATCGACCTTCGAGGCGGACGCCGTCGACATAATGTCTTCGAGGGCGACGAAGGGGACGGAGGCAATCCCGGGGTCTCCCGTGCCGATGACGGCGCAGACGCGGTGCTCGGAGAAAACGGCGTCGTTCGACCCGTTCGTGACGAGCTGCTTGAAGGGCCTCGTGAGCAGGCGTGCGCCTATGGTGCGCGGGAGGCTCTGCGAGACGAGCTGGCGTATCCTCTCCGCGGCGTCGACCCCGGACTCGGAGCAGAAGACGATGGCGTCCTCACGGTTGACGCGCTCGATCACCTTGCAGTGCGTCACGCACGCGGCGGTCGCATCGCCAAGAACCTCGGCGATGGACTTGCCGCCGAGCAGCCCGACCCCGATCTCGAGCGCAAGACCGGTAGAGACGTTGTTCACCACGCCGATAGTGGAGTCGGTAACGTTCTCGAGGGCCTTATAGGCCTCCTCCAAGGAGCCCATGTCGACGAGGAACACGACCCCGGTGCAGTAGGAATGGCGGTCGACGAGGTGCTGGAGCGGACCGACGATGTCCTTCAGCTGCTGGTCGTAGGGCATGTCGACCGCCTCGTACACATGCATGCCGAGCATACGGTTCGCCGCGTCGGCGATGCTCGTCGCCGTTGAGTAGCCGTGGGACAAGATGACGCAGAGCGTTCGAAGGGCCTTCGCGTCGCGAGACTCCGATGCGACGCACAGCGTCAGAAGCGTCTTCGTGAAGTGATCGAGCGAGATTCCCAGCGCCCCTTCCACGTCTGCGGCGACCTGATCGGAGACGCTCGAGGCAAACGGCAATTCGGAGGTCACGGCACCGAGGAGATGGGAGATTTGCTCCGCACAGGCAGACTTTCGCTTAGCCAGGCCGATGCCCGGCCACAACTGCAGGCAAATCTCCTGGGCCAGCAGAAAAGCGACCTTCCTCGAAAGCTCGATGCCATAAGAAGAGCCTGCGTCGGCAAGGACCGCGCCCACGATACGCTCGAAGGCGCGCGACCTCGAGGAGGTAACGCCGCGGCCGAAGATCAAGTGATCCTCAACGCCGCGCACAGCGGAGACAGCTTGCGAGACGAGCTCGGAGACAGAGAGCTCCCCGGCGCAGAATCGCTCATCGAGAGAGCACAGGGCATCGAGCGCCTGCTCGACCGGCCCTGTGCTCTCGGCGGCATCCAGGGACGCGTCGATCAGAACGCCATCGTCGGGCTGTTGATCGATCTGCGCGGAGGAGAGGAGCCCGCTGGGAAGAAGATACGGGCGAACGACGACGTAGTCGCCCTCGCGATTGAGGAACGCTTTGGCGCAGCAGTTCGTCACGCAGGCGCGCAAGCCGGCGATGTTATCGGAAAAGTCCGCGTTCACGAGGCAACGGTATGCGCCGCGGCTGATCTTCACATCAGAACCGATTCGGCACCCCTCGCTGCGCAGGAAGCTCAAGATGAGATCCTCGCGCTCCTCGGGGGTCCGCTCCTTGAGTGAGGGGACGCGGGCACAGATGGGCATTTTGCTGTAGGCCGAGGAAACCTTCAGGTCATCGGCGGAAAGCGTCGTCGAAAGAACGAGGCGAGCGCGCGGCGCATCCTGGGAGGCATCGAGCCCGAGGGCCGTCGCAAGGCAGTGCTCCATCGCAGAGGGAGAGAGTGCCTCGATGCCGTTGACAAAAACCACACCCCCGCGCGATTTCGCGATCGACTCGTCAAGAAGCCCGTTGAACGAGGCGGCGTCCGGGACCCCGGCGCAGTCGATGCGCACATAGGAGGAGTCGCGGGACAGCAAGCCCTGGTTCTTGCCGTACTCGTACACAAGGCGAGAAAGGAAAGACTTACCGACACCCACGCCGCCGCTCAAGAGGATGGGTAGGCCAAACGGAGGGTACTGAACCGCAGCCTTGCACTGCTCGACAACGGAGCTGAGGCTCAGGTCGAAGCCCACGGCACGCGCGAAGTCGCGGTGATCGGGGATTCCCGTCGCCTGGATGAGGTCGGCGAGCGAGGCGTACTCGCTTGCAGAGAGCTTTACCTGAAAACGCTTCTGGAACGCGCGGCGATGAAAATAACGGACAGGCCTGCCCGCCACCTTAACCACAAGGCCGGCGCGAACAAGGTCGTTGAGGTACTGGCTCGCCAGACTCCTGGAGATGATGAGCGTCTCGGCGATGTCGGAGGTGGACAGACGGACAAGGTCGTCGAGCGAGACGGCAGAGGTGAGGGCCTCGAGATGCTCGAGAATCCTGTCCCTCATGTCGACGGGCTTCTTTGCCAAGCTGTCCTGTGCGGTCTTGTCCATGACTTCTTACCTCCTTGTACAAGGAGTATAAGGGGAACACGGAGAACGGAAGGGGGCGCGTGGGGGAATCAACAGCCCCGAGGAGAAGTTCACCACTTGAGGGGCAGAAAACAACGGCCATTGAACATTCAGGGCCGAC
>DBFNYT010000109.1:0-23425 GCA_048425625.1 Collinsella sp.
TGTGCTAGCTTCTCTATATAGTGTGGCTAGCAGAGCTAGCAATTGAAGGGAGCGGGATCGACGTGGGTGCTGTTAGCGGCATGGCGCAGGTGAACGTTCGCGTAGATTGCCAGGTCAAGAACCGTGCCGAGGAAGCGCTACAGCTTTCGGGCGGGTCGCTGCCCGAGCTCATCAAAAAGGTGGTGGCCAAGGTCGCGCAGGGTGGCGGGCAGTGCGAGGAAGTGCTTGCGGCCGTCGACGACCGGCAGCAGGCCGTCGCGCCCGATACTCCGTTCGCCGCGTCGTGGGCAGCGGCAGACCGGCTTTATGCAGATATGGGCATCGCTGCGTCGCCTGTATCCGACGATCGCGATTGGGACACAATCTATTCCGAAGCCATGGACGAGCGCTATCGCCAAAAGGGGATGATCCTGTGAGCGGAGCCCCTCTCAAGATCATGGTGGACGCCAACGTATGGGTTGATTCGTTTTGTGTTGACCATGCCGAGTCGCTTGCCGCGCGTGCGTTTATTGGGCAGGCGACGGAGGCGGGGGCATCGCTGTTCTTTCCGGTGCATATCGCTAAGGACGTACTGTACGTTGTCCAACACGAGCTGAAGCGTGGCGTTCTTGCCAGCGGGGGAGCGCTCGACGAGGCTTCTGCCCGCGCGATTGGCGATGCGGCGCTGGCGTTTGTTCGGAATATGACCGAAAACGCTACGGCCGTGGGTGCAGATGCGTCGGACCTTTGGCTGGCCGACAAATACTTAGCGCTCCATCGCGATTACGAGGACAACTTGGTGCTCGCCGCGTGCAAGCGCGCGCAGGTCGATTACTTGGTGACCAACGATCGTAAGCTGCTCGAACATGCCGATCTTGCAGCAAAGACCCCGCACCAAATGATGCCGATTCTTGCTTTGGCCGAACGTGGCGGCGCGGCTATCGGTTGACGCGAACTGTTTGCGGGCCTCTTGGACGACGATGCGCCAAGGGGCCCGCGTCTGATATTTACAAAAGCGCGGCCTTGATGACGGGAGCTTCGGCGAGCTTTTCGGCAGCCTTTTCGTCGGAATCGTTTAGTGCTGCCAGGCTTCGGTAGACCCACTCGTTGACCTGGGTGTTCTTGACGCCTGCAGTCTGCATAAGGGCGCCTACCTCGCGGATTGCTGCGAGCAGATCGGCTTTGGGGCCCGCGAGCTCGACCTCGATGTCGTGGTAGGCGGACACGCCTCGGTTCTCACTCACGTGGTCGATAAAGCCCTCGACGGTCTCAAGCTGCTGGGCGAGAGCTGCATCATCGTCAGCGTCCAGCGCGACGAGTGCGTTCGATACCGTGAGGGCGGGATGTCCGCAGGGGACAAAGCCCTCGATGACATCCATAGCTTCGGTAATGGTTGAGCCCAGGCCTGCGAGGGCATTGACAAGTTGCTGCTTGGTATCCATAACGGTCCTTTCGACGGGTCAATTTTGCTTGGCGAAAATATACGTGACGCGATCGGTAGCAAAAGTGCGAAGTGCGGCGCACATTGGGGTCTTCACAGCTCGTGCATAGAACAGCTGTCCGCTTTCAGAACGTGGTAAGATAACACTCCACAAGCGGGGCTCGCCCTGCATGTTCCTTGAAAAGTCGACGGGTGTTGGGCGCTCGTGCCCAATGCCATCCAGACTTTCCCAACATTCGGGGGCGACTGGTTTCGACACGATAGCTCTGAGAGAGGAAGCAAGCCGAGGTCTCCTCGCCTCGTTAAACAGGGGTACCGTCAAATTGAATTGACAACAACTCTTCTTTTGAGCCTATGGCTCTCGCTGCTTAGTTTATAGCGGCGCGTCAACCCGGTGATTTCCCCGACACCGGCGCGACGTCATTTTAGGGGAATGCTCCCGCGCACGTAATCGGTATGGCGCGGGCTAAGACCGAACCGGTTAGGACGCCGCGAGCGTGTCGCTGCGCGCAAAGCGTCCGAGACTAAACCAGCGACTGAGCTTGGAGATGCCAATCAGGGGGCTTTCGTGGACCGGAGTTCGATTCTCCGCGCCTCCACCATAAGCAACAGACAGGTAGATATTCGTATCTGCCTGTCTTTTTATTTCTAGTCCGTACCGCGGAGAATCGAACTCTATGCAGGGCGCGAGCGTTTGTAGCGAGCGGGCGAGGGCGCCGGCAGGCGGCCGAAGCCGGTGCGTATTTGCGAAGCAAATACGCGGATTCTCCGCGCAAACTATCAGCTCAATATGGATGCGATGTTTATCGAATCTCAGCCGGCCATGCGCCGCATCAACGGATCCCCTCCCGCACCGCGGAGAATCGAACTCTGTGCAGGGCGCGGACGTAAAGAAAATGCCGCAGCAACGCAGGGTGGGATGCGCTTTCCCGATGGCAGCCCAGGCGGAAAGCGCGTCCCGGAATCCGCGCTCAGACTGGGACGTAGTTTCCGGATGACACATCAAGCGGAAACTGCGACCCGGAATCGAGCCGTAGAGTGGGATATGCTTTCCCAATGGCAGCTCAAGCGGAAAGTACATCCCGGAATCCTCGTTCGGAATGGGATGCAGTTTCCAAATGAATGGCTAGCGGAAAGTTCATCCCGGAATCCGCGCTCAGAACGGGACGCGCTTTCCCAGCGGCGGTCCAAGCGGAAAGCGCGTCCCGGAATCTCGCCTCAAACTGGGACACACTTTCCGCTTCACCTGCCGCCTCGAAAAACCTGCGCGCTCGCCATCCCAAAACTGGGTAGAAGAAAGCCAAAACGCAATCGCAGGAGGTCAATATGGCTGCAGAAGATAAGGCAAAGAACGCTGGCAAGGTCGCGCTCGTCCTGGAGGGCGGCAGCTTCCGCGGGCAGTTTACTGCGGGCGTGCTCGACGTTCTCATGGAGGCCGGCGTCGAGATTCCGGCTGTCTACGGTGTATCGGCCGGCGCCCTCAACGGCGTGAACTACAAGTCGCACCAGATCGGCCGTGCCAACCGCATCAACCTGGCTTTCTGCAATGACAACCGCTTCATGGGCGCCGCATCGTTTGCGTCCACGGGCTCTATTGTGGGTTACGACTTTATCTTCAACGATGTCCAGGACCGCCTAGATCCCTTTGACAACGAGACGTTCGACGCAAGCTCCGTCGAGATGTACGCCGTCGCGACGGACATGCTTTTTGGAACCGCCACGTACCTGCCGGTCAAAAGCGCCGTACTTGACCTCGACGCTGTTCGCGCCTCGACCTCGCTGCCGCTGGTGACGCCGCCGGTCGAGATTGACGGGCACAAATACGTCGACGGCGGCGTAGCTGATTCGGTCCCCATCGAGCATGTGCTCGAGGAGGCGGGCTTCGATCGCGCGGTTGTCATTGTCACGCAGGACCGCTCGTACGAGAAAAAGCCCTACGAGTTTATGCCCGCCGCGCGCGCCCGCTATGCCGACTACCCCTATCTGCTCGAGGCTATCGAGACGCGCCACGACCGTTACAACATCCAGCGCATGCATCTGTGGAAGTATGAGCGCGAGGGCCGTGCGCTGGTCGTTGCTCCGCAAAAGCCAGTCGAGGTCGGCCATGTCGAGCACGATTCGGCAAAGCTTTTGGACCTGTATATCCAGGGCCGTCAGGAGGCAAAGCGCCTGCTCGCGGAAATCCAAGAGTTCGTTGAGCGCTAGCGATAGCGAACCCTCAAAAAAATGACAACAGCTAAAGAGCTGGAAAAATCACGGCTCGTGGATGACATGTGCAGAAACTCTGGTCGGAGCCAAAATACCTGTTGACTCGTACGGCGAGCGGGGTAATATGGACGGGTTACTTGCAGAGCCCCGTGAATCTCTGTAACAACACGTACTGTACATGGAGGAGTCTAAGTGATTTCGAAATCGACTCACTACGCCAAGCAGGGCGAGGTCCAGCGCAACTGGGTTCTTGTCGACGCCGATGGTGCTGTCCTGGGCCGTCTTGCCACCCAGATCGCAATGATCCTGCGCGGTAAGAACAAGCCCCAGTTCACGCCCAACAGCGACTGCGGCGACTTCGTTGTCGTCATCAACGCCGATAAGGTCCAGCTTACCGGTAACAAGGCCGACACGAAGACCTATTATCGCCACAGCGGCTACAACGGCGGCCTTAAGGCTGAGAGCTTCCGCCAGGCTATGGAGAAGCACCCGGAGAAGGTCATCGAGCGCGCCGTTCGCGGTATGCTGCCCAAGACCACCCTCGGCCGTGCCCAGATGACCAAGCTTAAGGTCTACGCTGGTGCCGAGCATCCGCATGCTGCCCAGAACCCCACGAAGATTGAGCTGGAGGCTTAAAGATGGCTGAGAACACCGTTGTCTACCAGGGTACCGGCCGTCGTAAGAACGCCGTCGCCCGCGTCCGTCTCGTCCCCGGCACCGGCAAGGTGACCATCAACAAGCGTGACGCCGAGCAGTATTTCGGCCGTCATCAGCTCGTTGAGAACGCCCTTGCTCCCTTCAAGGTGACCGACACCGCCGGTCAGTTCGACGTTATCGCTCTGTGCGATGGCGGCGGCATCTCCGGTCAGTCCGGCGCTCTGCGCCTGGGCATCGCTCGCGCTCTTCTGAACGCTGGCGACTACCGTGCTGACCTCAAGAAGGCCGGTTTCCTTACGCGCGATGCTCGCGTGGTCGAGCGCAAGAAGTACGGCCTCAAGAAGGCCCGCCGCGCTCCCCAGTTCTCCAAGCGCTAAGGTTTTATCTCCTTTCGAGATACAATGTACAAGCGGGGCCTGCCGATTCCTCGGCGGGTCCCGCTTTTCTTTTTCGACTAGGGTGGGCGGTTGCGTATCGCCTGCTAGGGAAGGAGCGATCCTATGCCCCAGAACATCTTCGGTACCGACGGCGTCCGTGGCGTCGCCAATGCCGACCTCTCGTGCGACCTCGCGTTTCGCCTGGGCCGCGCGGCGACCAAGTTTCTTGGTCCGGATATCTGCGTCGGCCGCGACACGCGTCTTTCGGGCACCATGCTCGAGAGCGCTCTGACCGCCGGCATCATGGCCGAGGGCGGCCGTCCTCATTGCTGCGGCGTTATCCCCACGCCTGCCGTGGCGCTGCTCACCGTTCAAAACGAGCTCGACGGCGGCATCGTCATCTCTGCTTCGCATAATCCGCCGGAGTTCAACGGCATCAAGTTCTTTAGCCGCAAGGGTATGAAGCTTCCCGACGCGGTCGAGGAGGAGATTAGCGCTTGGGTCATGTCCGAGGAGGCCATGGCTGCCGACACGCTGCCGACCGGTGCCGGCGTGGGCCACATTATCAAGATGAAGGACGCTCGCAAGGCATACGTTGACCACGCCATCGATACACTTGATGGCCTGAGGCTCGATGGTCTGGTCGTTGCCGTCGACTGCGGTCACGGTGCTTCTTGCCAGACCACGCCCGCCGCGCTGCAGCGCCTGGGCGCCACGGTGCACGCTATCAACACCGATTACTGCGGCACCGACATCAATGTCGAGTGCGGCTCTACGCACCTCGAGCCCCTGCGCGAGCTCGTGCTGCGCACCCACGCCGATATCGGCCTGTCCCACGACGGCGACGCCGATCGCGTGCTGTTCGTGGACAGCGAGGGCAATGAGATCGACGGTGACTACATCCTGGCTATCTGCGGTTCCGACCTGGCCGCTCGCGGCAAGCTCGCCAACTCCGAGATCGTCTCGACCGTCATGTGCAACCTGGGCTTCTCCATCGCCATGAAGGAGCAGGGCTTCGAAATGGTTCAGACCGCCGTGGGCGATCGCTACGTTTTGGAGCGCATGCTTGCGGACGGCGCCGTCATCGGCGGCGAGCAGTCCGGCCACATCATCTTCCTGGAGCATAACACCACCGGTGACGGCCTGGTGACGGCTCTGCAGCTGCTGGCCGTGCTCAAGCGCACCGGTCGTACCCTCACCGATCTTGCCGGCATCATGAAGAAGTACCCGCAGGTGCTCGTCAACGTGCATTCGGACAACAAGGCCGGCCTGGACGATTGCCAGCCCATCTGGGATGCTGTCGCTGCTGCCGAGAAGGAGCTTGACGGCCGCGGCCGCATTCTGGTGCGCCCGAGCGGTACCGAGCCTCTGGTTCGCGTTATGGCCGAGGCGGAGACGCACGAGCTGACCCAGCGCGTTGTTGACGACATCGTCGAAGTTGTCAAGCGCGAACTTCCCTAATGGTCAAAAACGGGTGCCAAGTGGTAAACTGTTAAAGCTATTTTGCTTGATTGGTATGTCCGAGGGGGAGCATGTTCACTAAAGTCCTAAGGTCTTTTGGTATGCGTGGTCGAGTCCTTACGCTGGATGCTCCCATCTCGGGCGACGTTATTCCGCTTTCCGAGGTAAACGACCAGACGTTTGCCACCGGCCTTTTGGGCCAGGGCGTGGCGATTCAGCCTACGGGTACGCGCGTGATTGCGCCGGCTGACGCGAAGGTCGAGGCTATTTTTCCCACGGGTCACGCCGTTGCGCTTAACACGGTCGATGGCTTGGACGTGCTCATCCACGTTGGCTTGGACACTGTTCAGCTCGAGGGCAAGCACTTTACCGTGCATGCACAGGTGGGCGATGTCGTCCATAAGGGCGATGTACTCATTGAGTTCGATCGCGAGGCAATTGCTGCCGAGGGCTACGATGTGACGGTTCCCATCTTGGTGTGCAACTCCGTTGAGTTCTCGAGTATCAAGGGCTCCGTTGGCGTGCATGTTGAGGAGATGGACCAGCTCATCGTTGCTCGCGAGCGCTAGCAAGTGCACGTGGCCATTAGCCTACAATTCAAACACGTTTACGGAGGGCGCCCTTGAAAGAGGACGCCCTCCGTGGCAAGATGGGATTTGTCCGAAGCTAAAAGGCTTCGGGTCACCGTGGACGGGCAGGGGCCTCGACGCGGCTAGACACGAGACACATACATTACGCGACCTCGCCCTGGTGGCCGCACACGTTGGTTGCGGCCGACGCGGGCCGCGGGCAAGTGCTTGTAAGGGGAGCCTTGCCTCTCTTGTACGAGAAAGGACGCGTAATGAAGATCATTAAAGCTAAAGACTACGAGGATATGAGCCGCAAGGCCGCCAATATCATCTCGGCGCAGGTTATCCTCAAGCCCGACTGTGTGCTGGGCCTTGCCACCGGCTCCACCCCGATCGGTGCCTACAAGCAGCTCGCTGCTTGGTACGAGAAGGGCGACGTCGACTTTGCCGAGGTCAGCACCTACAACCTGGACGAGTATCGCGGCCTTTCGCACGACGATCCCCAGAGCTATCACTACTTTATGCGTGAGAACTTCTTCGATCACATCAACATCGACCTGAACAACACGCATGTGCCCGACGGTTCCAACCCCGACGCCGCCGCTGCCTGCTCTGAGTACGACAAGATCGTCGCCGCCGCCGGTTACCCGGATCTGCAGCTGCTCGGCATTGGCAACAACGGCCACATCGGCTTCAACGAACCCGATGACCACTTCTCCAAGGGCACGCACTGCGTCGACCTCACCGAGAGCACCATTCAGGCCAACAGCCGCCTGTTCGACAGCATCGACGACGTTCCCCGTCAGGCCTACACCATGGGCACCCAGACCATCATGTATGCCCGCATGATCCTGGTCGTCGCCAACGGCGAGGCCAAGGCTCAGGCCGTGCATGACATGTGCTATGGTCCGGTTACGCCCGCGTGCCCGGCTTCGATCCTGCAGCTGCACACCAACTGCGTTGTCGTTGCCGACGAGGCCGCCCTTTCGCTCTGCGAGTAGCGCGAATCCTGCACCTCGACATAGCCTTGCCTAAGGCCTCCGCTTTGCGGGGGCCTTTTTGCTATCCCTTTCCGCCCACTTGACCAAAATCTTGCCGCAAGCTTGATGAATGCCGGATGCCCAACAGTTTGATTCATTCCATACCAGATTCTATGCAAAAATGCCACTAAAAGGTCGTAGACGGTAGCGGGTGCTAGGCGAGTTGAATGACATAGCTGAACCTTGTTCATCTGCGTTACACTGCCGCTTAGATGGGACAAGCTGACAAGCTCATTTACCTGCTTAAAGACCGATTAGTCGGGGGATTAATAACAATCGGCCCTCGCTGTACAAAAACTTGCCGCTTGCGTACCAAAAGACAACCTAAAACACAAGGTCGCTCTATTCATAGCGCGGCTTGTATGGTCTTGCGGCTATAGTGTCCATACGGTCGAGTTGAGGAGCGGGCATGGTAAACGATTTGAGCGGTATAGACGACCTCGAGCTGATGCCGCTGGGCGGAGGCTATATGGTGCGACGTGAGCGTCTGCTAAATGAGCTTATCGCCAAGGGCCGAAAGGCCGGCATCGTGGTTCTCTACGCGCCCGATGGTTTTGGGAAAACCTCGGTGCTGCTGCAGTACACCCAAGAGGTAAAAAGCGATCCGACGCGAGGCCCCGTGCGGATTATCGAGGCGGATCGAGCCATTGGGCGCGAGGTGTTTATGCAGCTCGAGGTGGTAACCGAAGAGCTCAAAGACAAGCCGCATTCCCTTGTCGCGATTGATAATGTGCCAAATCTCGATCAGCACGATACCGAAGACCTCATTGACAGGATTCGCGGCCTGCGCGCTATGGGGGTAGGGGTCTTTATCTCCTGCCGTCCTTCAAATCGTCAGCTGATTCATGGGCTGGGTGACTCGGTTAAGATCAATGCGCAAATGCTCAAGGTGCATGCCTATGAGTATTCGGCGTGGGCATCGGCGTTTTCGATTAGCACATCGCTTGACTTTTACCAGCTCACACAGGGTGTGCCCGAGCTTGTTTCGGCTTTGCAGACGGGTCTGTACGGCCAGGGCGATGTTGCCGGTCTGCTCGAAAACGAGATTGTCAACGTGTATGGTGCGGCACTTGTCGATCTTGCTTCGCTCGATAATAATGCGCTGTTCTGCGTCGCCTGCCTCATGATCTTGATGGGCGAGGGCAATATCGCAGAACTCGAGGCTTGCGGGGTGAGGCTGTCGATGATCGACCAGTCCTACCTTGTACGCGATTACCCGATCTTTGGTTTAGATCCCGCCGACCGGAGCTTTACGTGCCTGGGCGCCGAGGACAACGGACGTCTGCGTCTGCGTAAGTTGGTGGCCGAGATCCGTCCCGAGCTTGTTCCGCGGGCAGCTCGAATTTTGCTCAAGGCAGGTCGATGTGATGCGGCGATGGACCTAGCCGACGCCTTTTTGGACCGTAGCGTGGTCCTTGAACTTGCCGGGCAGTATGGGGTCGATCTTGCTCTGACGGGGCACGGTGCCGATGTCTGCCGGGCGGCGTTGAGCACGATCGATGCCGGCGATCCCGCCCCAGAGCCAACGCCTGCCGAGGCGCTCGGTGTATATTTGGCGGCAGTCAGCGTGTCCAACACAAAGCTCGCCCGCTGCATGGCATCGCTCATTGAGCATGCGGGCGATCAGGCGGCCTGTGAAATAGATCCCGTTTCGTGGAAGGTTGCCCAGGCCCTTACGGCAGTTTGCTATGGGGACAATGGGCTTGGGCTTCCCATGAACCTTGCTGTGCCGGAAATCGAGACGGAACACACGGCGCTCGACATGCTCTTTGCACATATCGGGGTCAAGCACTGGTTGGCCGAGCGGGGAGACGACGGTGGCGCTCTGCAGCAGCTCAAAACGCGCAAGGCCTACGATTGCGAGCTCGATATCGCGGGGACTTTTATACGGGCCGATAGCATGCTAGTGGAGCTCTTCGATGGGTCGTTTGCGGGGATCGACGAGCGCGACGACGAGATGGCGCTGATACGGGACGCGCTCGATGTACGTGGACTTAAGGCGCCGGCTATCTGGGTGCGCATGGTGCTGGCGGCACGGCGGCTCCTTTCCGGCTTGCCGGTAACCGACGATGCGGCGTTCAACGAGCTCGATCGCTTTGCCGTACGCATGCGCGACAACCAGATTCAGCTGTTTGGCCTGTTGCTAGAAGGCTGGCAGTCGATGGCAGAAGGGCGGCCGGTCAATGCGAAGTTCCGCGCGGTCCAGGTACTCAAACTTGCTGAGGAGCCAATTGCGTACATGCGCGACAACGCGTTGCTGCTGGAGCGTGCGGCGTATCTGCGCAATACATCGATGGTTTCGGTGCGCGAGGAGGCGGAGCTGCTCGATATAAGCCAGACGCAGGTTGGTGGCGCGGAGGCCTGGATGGTGGCGCTGCACTTGGCCTGCGCGGGCAGAGATAGCGATCTTGCGGCATGGATGTCCATGAACCGTGCAGGGATTTTGGACCCATCGTATCGGCTCTTTGCGCGCCTTGCCATGCATTGTTTGGGCGAGCCGGCGGCCAGAATTCGTAAGAAGCTCCCGGTGCGCGAACTGTCGCGGTATTCGCTGCGTGACGATCTGGAAGGGGAGGGTGAGCGCCTGTTTCAGGCTGGCGAGGTTGAAGCCGTCGATACTATCGCCATATCGAGATTCGCATGTTTGGGGCGTTTCGCGCCGAGCGCGACGGATTTCCCATTACGGACAAGATGTGGCGCCGCAAGAAAGCGGCAACGCTCGCCGAGCGGCTTGCACTGGGCATGGATGCGCTGGTCGACCGCGAGACGCTGGCCATGGAGCTGTGGCCCCACGCCGAGTTCAATAGCGCCCGCAACAACCTGTATTCGACAATATCGCGCCTGCGCTCGGCCTTGGGGCCGACGCCGGACGGCAAATCGTGTGTGCTGATCCAAAATGAGTGCATTGGGCTCAACGGTGACTATGTTAAGACCGATGTGCGGTTGTTTGATCAGATAAGCCGCGAAGTTTTGGGAAATCGCACAGGTGCGCGCGGACCCCATCTGGTCGAGCTGTGCCTTAAGATCGAGCAGCTCTACGCCGGTCCGTTGTATGTTCCCAATGGCTGCAATCCCACCTACTTCTTGCGTATGCGGCGCATTATGGAATCGAAGTATATCGACTGCATGATTCGGGGAGCGAATGCCGCCCTAGAAGAAAACGACCTGCAGTCGGCGGTATGGCTAGTGGAGTCGGGGCTGCGCCAAGAGACGGCGCGCGAGGACATGGTGCGTTGCGCTATGCGCGTCTACGGCGCGGCGGGGCGGCGGCGCGATATCGTCGAGCTGTACAGCGGGCATATGCACCACTTAAGGGAGCAGGTCAATGGTGTGCCCGAGCCCGAGACGCGGCGTCTATACGAGCGCTTGGTGGAGGGCAGGCTTAACCGTGTGCTGGTCGAGCGATAAAAAACGGGCGTCCGAATTGCTCGGACGCCCGCAGGCTTGCTATGTGTTGGCTCGCCGGATCATTGACTCTTAGACGAGCTTGATCTTCTCGATGTCCTTGCGCGAGGACTCGCGATACAGCGAGAACTTGCGGCCGATAACCTGGACGACCTCGGCGTGGCAGCGCTCGGCGAGCTCCTCGGCGGCCTCGCGGGCGGAAAGGCTGGAGCCGTCGAGCACGGAGCACTTAACGAGCTCGTGCTTCTCCAGGTAGGCGACCGTCTGCTCGACGGTGCCCTCGTTGACGTCGGACTTGCCGATGATGATGGCGGGGTTGAGGTGATGGGCCATGCTGCGAAGCTGCTTGACCTGTGCTCCTGTCAGTGCCATGGGTTCTCGCTTTCTATGTATGGGGCGCCCCGCGATGGGGCCTTAATCTACGTGAGCTGTCCCACGATAGCGCAGGAATGGCGCGGTGTGGGGCGCGTTTGCCCAGTTCAAAAAGAATGCGGATGCCGGGTGAGTGGCCGGTGCGGGCTGCGAGCAGTTTATAGATGGGCTACGGACGACTCGCGGAGACCGGCTCCCAGGCAATAAACGCCCAGCGCACCTTGCGGATATGATCGAGCATGAAGCGTCCCTGCGGCGCACCCTTGGAGCCTGGCTCGCCGGCATGGGGGTTCTCAATCATGTGTTGGGCAATGTAATCGCGCAGGCGGTCGACCTTATCCTCGTTGCCATGCTCGAGCATGCGGGAAAAGTCCGCCACACCCGCCTCAAGGCTGTCGAAGGTGTCGCGACGGGGTGATTCGAAGTACGAAACCTGCGGCAGGGCACCCATCTGAATGAGGATATTAAAGGCATAGACAAAGCCATTACTGCAGGTAACCGAGGCACCGATGGCGTTCATCAAGTGCAGGTCATAACGCGGGCTGGAGTTGGCGACCATCGTGACAGCACAACGCCGACGAGCCGTACGATCAAGCTTGGCAAGTGCGCCTTTCAGGTTGGTCGTTGTTACCGAACGACTGGCAAAGGCAACATCCACCGCTTTCGCAACCGGCCCAACCAAATCCCAATCATCATCCCAAGCAAGCTCAAGCGGCGTAATATGATCTTCGAGCCCGTAATACTCAATGCCAGCATCAAGCGTGCCCAACATAGCAGGGGAAAAGTCAGCAGCAATCACAGGATGTCCAGCCTGAGCAAGCGGAATAGCAATCGACCCAGCCCCACACCCCATATCCAGCACGGATTCATCAGGCTTTAACGCCAACAGCTTCATAAAGTCCCGGGCATACGGAGCAGTCTCAAGCGGCCGAAAATGCCGAGCCCTTTTATCCCACTCAAAAGAATCATCAGCCCGCCGCCGACCAGCCTGCAAGCGCATCCATTCGCCATTCCAATCAGCAGAAAGCAGCTCAGAGCGAGCATCCCCATCAACCACGGGCCAACCTCCTAGCAACAAAAAAAGCGACTCCTCCCAAAAGAAGAGCCGCAACCAGCATATATCAGAAAGAACCGATCCAACGCCAAACCGCCGTATCGACCATGTAGTGCAGGAGCGAAGCAACTGCAACCGGGATAGAACTCAACCGAGGTCCCGTTGTGCGGGAGCCCCGGGGAGGGCAAATATATAAGGTCGATCGCGAGTTCCGCACGAGCCGGAGAGCACTCAATGTGCTCTCCGTGCGAGTCAGGACTGTCCGAGCAGGCGACCTTATATATTTGCCCTCCCCGGGGCTCCTCGCCAGTCCCCCTCAGCTAGTTCTTCAGCGAGTTCAGCGGTGCCGGGAAGCGTCCACCACGGTGGGCAAGCACGGTGCCGGCGTTGGGGTTCACCGGCATGATGGGCGCACGGCCGAACAGGCCGCCGTACTCGACGCAGTCGCCCACGCCCTTGCCGATGGCCGGGATCACGCGGACGGCCGTGGTCTTGTTGTTGATGACGCCGATAGCCATCTCGTCGGCGATGATGCCGGCGATGGTCTCGACCGGGGTGTCACCGGGGATGGCGATCATGTCCAGGCCGACGGAGCACACGCAGGTCATGGCCTCGAGCTTCTCGAGCGAAAGCGCGCCGGCCTCGACGGCGGCGATCATGCCGGCGTCCTCGGACACGGGGATAAAAGCGCCCGAGAGGCCGCCCACGCTGGAGCTGGCCATGACGCCGCCCTTCTTGACGGCATCGTTGAGCATGGCGAGTGCGCAGGTCGTGCCCGGACCACCGCAGGTGCCAACACCGATGATCTCGAGGATGCGGGCAACGGAGTCGCCGATAGCAGGCGTGGGAGCCAGCGACAGGTCGACAATGCCCTTCTCGACACCCAGGCGATGGGCGGCCTCGCGGCTCATGAGCTCGCCGGCGCGGGTGATCTTAAAGGCGGTCTGCTTGATCTTCTCGGCGACTTCCATCATCGATGCGGAATCGGGCAGCGTCTCCAGGGCTGCGGCCATAACGCCGGGGCCCGAGACGCCAACGTTGATGACGGCGTCGGCCTCGCCACCGCCGTGGACGGCGCCCGCCATAAACGGGGAGTCCTCGACCATATTGGCAAAGCAGACAAACTTGGAAGCGCCGACGGAATCCTGGTCGGCCGTGAGCTTAGCGGCGTCGATGATGGTCTGCGCAGCCATGAGTACGGCGTCCATGTTGATGCCGGCACGCAGGCTGGCGACGTTGACGCTGGAACAGACGCGGCTGGTGGTAGCGAGCGCCTGGGGGATGGACTGGATGACGCGGCGGTCGGCGTCGCCAATGCCCTTCTGGACGAGCGCGGAGAAGCCGCCCAGGTAATCGATGCCGAGCGTCTCGGCCGCACGGTCGAGGGCATGCGCGATGGGGGTGAGGTCCTCATCCTTGCAGCACGCGGCGATCTGCGCCACCGGGGTGACGGAAACGCGCTTGTTGACGATGGGGATACCGTACTCGCGCTCGAGGTTCTCGGCGGTCTCGACCAAGTGCTCAGCCGTGTGCGTCACGTGGTCGTAGATCTTCGTGCACATGCGGTCGAGGTTCTCGTCGCCGCAACCCATGAGCGAAACACCCATGGTGATGGTTCTGATGTCGAGGTTCTGCTCCTCAACCATGCCGCGGGTTTCCGCGATTTCTGCAGGCGTGATCGCCATCCTTGCGCTCCTATCTGCCAAAACGAGCATAGTCCCATCTATTCTAACGTGCCGCACGCGTCTCGTGGCGCGTGCGGCACGTTTTGGTGCTCGGTTGTTTCCGTTGTGTTACTGTCCAAAGACCTCTTCGGCGATGCGCGCGCTCTCGGCGGCGTCCTTGGCGTAGTAGTCTGCGCCAATCTGTTTGGCGTATTCGGGGGTGAGCACGGCGCCGCCCACGATGATCTTGACGCCCGGGACCTCGGCATGAAGCAGCTTGATGGTCTCCTCCATGGCGACGACCGTGGTGGTCATAAGCGCCGAGAGACCGACGAGCTTAATGTCGCGCTCCTTGACGGTCTTGAGCACCTCCTGCGGATCGACGTCGCGACCCAGATCAAAGACGGTATAGCCGTAGTTGTCGAGCAGCATCTTAACGATGTTCTTACCGATGTCGTGGATATCGCCCTTGACGGTGGCCACGCAGATCTTACCCTTGTCGGCAATCTCGCCGGCGGGCATCAGGCGTTTGATGGTATCGAAGCCCACGCGCGCGGCCTCGGCAGAGGCCATGAGCTGCGGCAAGAAGAACTTGCCCTGGTCAAAGAGGACTCCGACCTCGTCGAGGGCGGGGATAAAGTGGTTGTTGATGAGGTCCATGGCGTCGTGGTCGGCCAGCAGGCGTTCGGTCTCGGCCGCGATTTCGCCCTTGCGACCCGAGACGACCATGTGGCGGATGGGGTCGTCATCGGCTCTTGCGGTGGTGCTTGCGGCAGGCGCGGCATCGCTCGATGCTGACTGAGCGGCCGCCGGGTTGGCGGCAATCTTGTACGGGTCGGTCCAGCCGGCGTAGCGCTCGATGTATCCGGTCGAGCCCTCGTCCTCAACGCTCAGCACGCGATAGCTGTAGACAGTGTCCATAAAGCGCTTGGAACCCGGGTTCATGATGGGGGCGTCCAGACCTGCACCAAAGGCGGCGGCCAAAAAGACCGAGCCCAGCAGCAGGCGCGCGGGCAGGCCAAAGCTGATGTTCGATACGCCGAGTGCGCACTTGACGCCCAGGCGCTCCTTGCACAGGGACATGGCGCGTAGAATCTGCTCAGCCTGTCGCTGGTTGGTCGAGGCGGTCATGACCAGGCAGTCGATGAGGATACGGTCTGGGCCGATGCCGTAACGGGCGGCTTCGGCCACGATGCGCTCGGCGATGGCGAAGCGAGCCTCGGCGGTATCGGGGATGCCGCCTTCGTCGAGCGTGAGGCCGACGACGTTGGTGCCGTAGTGGGCGACCAGCGGGAAGATCTCGTCCATGATCTGCTGTTTGCCATTGACCGAGTTGATGATGGGCTTGCCGGCGTAGCGACGCACGGCGGCCTCGACGGCGGCGGGGTCGGTGGAGTCGATCTGCAGCGGCAGCAGCGTGGAACCTTGGAGCTGCTCGGTCGCTTGCTGGATGACCTTGACCTCGTCGATCTCGGGCAGGCCCACGTTGACGTCCAGGATGTCGGCGCCCTGCTCCTGTTGGCTGATGCCCTGGCTCACGACGTAGTCCAGGTCGCCGTCGCGTAGGGCCTGCTGCAGGCGCTTTTTGCCGGTGGGGTTGATGCGCTCGCCGATGACGGCGATCTTGTGGCCGTCGCAGGGGAGGTCCACGACCGTCTGGGCGCTCGTGACCGACATGCTGGGCTTGCGGTGACGCGGGCTGGGCGTGTGGTTGTCGATGAGGGTACGAAGTGCCGCCATGTGCGCCGGCGTGGTTCCGCAGCATCCGCCGACGACGCTCACGCCGTCCTCGATCATGCCGGCGACGGCCTCGGCGTACTCGGGCACCTGGATATCAAAGACGGTATTGCCGTCATCGTCCACGTGGGGCAGTCCCGCATTGGCCTGCACCATAACGGGCTTGTCGGTAACGGTGAGCATACGCGCAGCGAGTCCTCGGAGCTCGGCCGGGCCCTGGCTGCAGTTGATGCCAAGGACGTCGGCGCCGATGGCGTCGAGAGTGATGGCGGCGACCTCGGGGCTCGTGCCCAAGAAGGTGCGGCCGTCTTCCTCAAAGGTCATGGTGGCAAAGACGGGCAGGTCGGAGTTCTCGCGGCAGGCGAGGACTGCCGCCTTGATCTCGGCCAGGTCGGTCATAGTCTCGATAATAAAGAGGTCCACACCCGCAGCGACGCCGGCGCGCACCTCCTCGGCAAAGAGGTCGTAGGCCTCGTCAAAGCTGAGGGTGCCCAGGGGGCGCAGCAGGGCGCCGATGGGGCCGATGTCGCCGGCGACGTAGCGGGCGCCGGCCTCACGGGCGCAGGCGACAGCGGCGGCAAAGACGTCTGCCACGGTGGCGGCTCCGTCGAGCTTGTGGGCGTTGGCGCCAAAGGTGTTGGCGGTGATCACGTCGCAGCCGGCCTCGACGTATTGGCGCTGAATGTCGGTAATGACCTGGGGCTCCTCAAAATTGAGCAGCTCGGGCAGGGCGCCGGCCTTCATGCCGGCCGCCTGCAGCATGGTGCCCATGCCGCCGTCGAACAGCAGGTGTCCCGTGCCCTCGATAGCGGCGCGCAGGCGATTGTCCTTAATGCAAAGGTCGTCGATCGTGCGCGTCTTGTATGCAGCGCCATTACGACGGGCAGCATCAACGGGCGCCGCCAGCGCGGCGCCGTCAGAATCATGAGTGATAAGTATGTTTGAGCTATTCGCCATGTGCATCCATTTCGTCTAGAGCCCACTGAGGAATTTCTATTTGAAGAGATTTGTCGGGCTCGATATCTTCGATTCGCTTGTTGTAGTGGGCAAGAAGCCGTGCGACATTTAATCGAATTAGGCCTCGCTTGTAGAACGATAATTCTTCAATATTGATGCCGATAAACGATTCGAGCGCGATAACCTGTACGCGATTGCCGAGTCCCTCGCTTTCGAATAGTCCGTAAGCGAAGGAAACTTTATCGTGGGGGACAACGACGATGGGCCGAATGCCATTTCGAATGTTATCTCGGCATCGATCGGTCAATTTGGCCATTGGCGATACAGTCACATGAAATGCAGCATCATTGATTTGGAAATCGCCAGAACGGTCTGTCTGCTGGTCGGCGGCGTTTGAGTTGTCCTTTCCGATTTCTATGGTTGGAAATAACATCTCTAGTTTTGCACCTACCAGGTGCTGTGCGACGGTACCCGTTGGCTTATCGGACCGTAGGCTTGCTTCGGCTAGGATATCATCGACAATGACAGAAATTGGTTTTTGAAGATCGATTTCGACTTTGATTCTCTGCCGGTTAAAGAAATCGACCTGGATTCGCTCGACGAAGAAATTGGCGATTGCATTCGCAGCTTCAAGACGAGTGCCTTCGCAAGTGTCACTGGGTAGGGCGGAGTTGATAATTGTGGCAAGTTCAAGCGCCATCGGGAGTGTACCGCGTGAGGTTCTGCCGCCCTCTGATGCGAAGGCACGCGTTTCCCCATGTCTGGCTAAAACTGTTTTGATGCATGCTCCACTTAGGCCTCGTACTTGGCTCCCCTTGTCTGATTGCACATAATCGTCGGTGAGCGGAAAACGGTTTTGCAACAGCTCGCTTATGCCTATGCCAACCGCCATGACGTTACGGTTGACATTGCCTCGCTTGCTGCGCTTGGATTCGTACCAGAGTTCAATGGCATCCAAGATACCTTTATCGGGCTCGCTCAAGGAGCAATTGGTCATTTCCATTATTGTTCACTCCGTTCCTTGAAGACATGAGCGCGGGCTTGACTGCATTTTTTATAAGCCAAGTGACAACTGGCACGGCAACTGCATCGCCGAATGCGTAGCGAATCTGAGCATCCGAGAAGCCGCTAAACTGACATGAGTCAGCACCTTGGAGACGGGCATATTCAGTTCCAGTCATCCAGCGAACTTCTATCTTTCCGTTTTCGCATATAACGACTGCCTGTCTTGATGAGCCGCCGCGAGCCGTTCTTAGACATCCGGCAATTTCTTCTTCACGGATTTCCCAGCGCACAACGCCTGATCGCGTGCGACGGTAAGCAGTGCGAACAATTTTTTCTTTGGCATTTAAGAAGCGCTGAAGGCGCTCTGCTTGATGCGGTGCAAGTGAGTCGATAAATGCTTGTACTTGGTTTTTGTTCCACCAACGCTTGTCGTCCTCGGGAATATTTTCAACAACCGTTGCAAGGCCCGTCATGCGAAGTGGGCTCGGCTCGTTTAGGTGAGAGACGTGCGTAATGAGTGAAGGGTCGGAGTGAATCCAGGAGACTTTTTCAGGTCGAAGCGAGGAATCGAGTCTGCTGTTGGGAAGAGGGTTTTTTAATCCGACGACAAACATGCGGGGGCGTGACTGGGGAAGCCAGTGCCGTGCATCGATAAAATAAGCGTCACATGAATAACCTAAACGATTGAATTCCTGGCAAACGAGTCTAAAGTCATCACTGTTATTAGACGTGGCAAGGCCGATGACGTTTTCGAGAACAAGTGCCCGCGGGGCACGATCGCCCATTCCTTCGATGGCCTTAATAAAGCCAAAGAACGCACTGGACTCTTTGCCAGAGATAAGTCCTTCCCTGTTTCCCGCGAGAGATAAGTTTGTGCAAGGGCTTGACGCCCATGCGATGTCGGCTTGGGGTATTAGGTCGGGGTCGAGTGTGTGGACATCCTGCTCGACTAGATGCTCATCGCCCCAACACTGGCTGTACATGGCGCATTTAGTATGGTCTATGTCATTTGCCCAGATTGTTTTGATTCCGGCTTTTGCCATGCCGGCACGAGCCAAGCCAATGCCTGAAAAAAACTCAAGCGCGGTTAGTTGTGGCGAGAACTGCAGAATGTTGTGCATGTACTGGCTTTCAGATAGTTGTTATTTGGCATCTTATGGTACTTGTTTGTGAGGACATCCGCTTACTTACGGATGAGATTCCCTCGATACCGTGCCATCAATTGACATTTTATTCAGAATGCGAATAGCAGGTGGTGTGGGCGGCGCGGAAGCGGCAGTGCTCGCGCATGCGGCAGATATTGCAGGTGGGGCGGCTCTGGGCGTCGTGGACTTCGCCGTCAAACAGACCAATCACCGCGGTCACGCTCTTGGTGGGCATGAGCAGGCTGGTGGGGGTGACGGTAAGTCCAATGAGGCGCGTGGCATTGAGTGCATCCACGATCGAGCGCTGGGCAAAGAGCGGGCAGTCGCCATAGCCGGGACTGAAGCGCCAGTTACCGGCGAGTCCGTGTGCAGCGGCTGCAGCCTTGACCTGCTGGTCCATCTGCTCGACGGCGGCCTCCACATAGGCAGAGCATGCGGCGTCGAGCACGGCGCCTTCCAGGGGTTGCTGGGCTCCCGTGGTGCGCAGGCGACGCTCGGCGTCCATGCCGAGGGTGCATGCCATGAGTGCGGCAAAGCGGGCGTCTTTGAGGTGGCGATAGATATCGCGACCGCGCAGCTCAACGTTGGTGCCGACCAAGCGAATGCAAGGGTCGCCCTGTTCATCGGCTCCCGTGGCATCGATGGCAAATATGCGGCGCACGCCGCGGGGCTCAATGTCAAGTTCCAGACGCTCGACCACAAGCTCAATACGTCGTGACAGTTCGGGCTCGATCTGCTGGCCGCCGTAACCCAGATACCGCAGCATCTCGGCACGGTCGACACGGGGATGGTGCGCAGCATCGACACGGTAAAGCGCCGGCGACGCAAGGTCGGCCGGCACTTCGACAGCGGTTGTATCGATGTGCGGTTTTTCCATTACCCCAGGCGCTCCATAATGGTCGCGGCGATCGCAGGACGGTTCATAGTGTACAGGTGCAGGCCGTCGGCGCCGTGCTCCTTGAGGTCGCAAAGCTGGCGGGCGGCATAATCTACACCGGCTGCCTGCAGGCTCTCGGGGTCGTTCTCGTACTTGGCGAGAATCTTGATGACGGGGGAGGGCAGCGACGCGCCACACATAAAGACCATGCGGCTGATCTGCGACTTGCCCATAAACGGCATGATGCCCGCGGTAATGGGCACGGTGATACCGGCCTTGTCGGCAAGCTCGCGAAAACGATAGAAGCACTCGTTATCAAAGAAGAGCTGTGTCACAAAGAAGCTCGCGCCGGCGTCTTGCTTTTGCTTGAGGTGCTCGACCGAGAGGTTGAGATCCTCGCAGGCAATGTGGCCTTCGGGGTAGGCTGCGGCGCCCACGCAAAAGCCGGCGTCGACGAGCTCGGGGATGAGGTCGCGGGCGTAGGCGTAGTCAGAGGCGGGCTTGTCGTCCTCGGTCGCGCCAGCGGGAAGATCACCACGCAGGGCCAGGATGTTTTCAACGCCGGCGGTGCGATACTCGTCGATCTTGGCGGCGATATCGGCGTGCGAGCGGCCCACACAGGTAAGGTGTGCCACCGAGGGTGTATCGAATTCGCTCGTAATCATATGTGCGATGGGGGCGGTGGTGGCACCGTTGCCCGAGCCGCCGGCCGAGCAGGTGACCGAGACAAAGCTCGGCGAAAGCTTGCACAGATTGCCTGCCACTTCGCGAGCCGTGTCGAGGGTGAGCTCGCCCTTGGGCGGGAACATCTCAAACGAAACGGGCGCGGTGCCCTGGGATGCTGCCTGCTTAAAAACCTCGTCGACGCGCATATCGTGCTCCTCTAGATACGTAATAGTGTGATGTGTTGTAAGGATTCTACAGCACCACTGTGTCACGGTGGAGTTTCACTCGTTATTCGGGGATACCAATCAAAGATGCCTTGCTATCGGCTTTCTCTATAACAGAGCGGCTAATCTAGGCACGGACTATAAAGACTGGTATCTGATGCAAAATACCAGTTAATAGAGCTCCATCCCAAATTGACTACCCTTAAACCATGGGGAGAGGTCTGCAATTTATGCAGTTGATTGGCTGTTGAGGGTGGCAACGCCGCCTCGATAGGGTAACCTCATTGATTGGTTTCGCGACAGCAACATAACGGTAATGTCGCGGAAACACGGCGAGTCTAAGCTATGACTCGTTCGTTAGTAATCAACACCGCTTCTCACGCGGTGCCGATACGAAGGGAGTTCCGTATGGCCGATCTTACTGACCGCTTCGGGACCATGGTGTTCTCTGAGGAAGTCATGAAGGACTACCTCCCCAAGGACATTTGGAAGCGCCTTGCTGCAACCCTCGAGGGCGGTGAGCCGCTCGACCTGGATGTGGCCAACGCCGTCGCCCATGCCATGAAGGTCTGGGCCATCTCCAAGGGCGCGACGCACTATGCGCACTGGTTCCAGCCGCTTTCGGGCATTACTTCCGAGAAGCACGACAGCTTCCTGGAGCCCAACCACGACGGCACCGCCATTACCAAGTTTACGGGCAAGAACCTCATCCAGGGCGAGCCCGATGCCTCCAGCTTCCCCAACGGCGGCCTGCGTGCTACCTTCGAGGCCCGTGGCTACACCGCTTGGGACCCCACTAGCCCCGCCTTTATCAAGGACGATGTCCTGTGCATCCCCACGGCTTTCTGCTCCTACACGGGCGAGGCCCTGGACAAGAAGACCCCGCTGCTGCGTTCCATGACCGCGCTCTCGCGTGAGTCTAAGCGCGTTTTGGCGCTGTTCGGTAAAACCCCCAAGAAGGTCGTTCCTTCCGTGGGCGACGAGCAGGAGTACTTCCTGATCAAGAAGGACACTTACCGCAAGCGCAAGGACCTGGTCATCACCGGTCGCACCCTCTTTGGTGCTGCTCCCTGCAAGGGCCAGGAGCTCGAGGAGCACTACTTTGGCGCTATCCGCCCCACCGTCTCGGCCTATATGAAGGACCTGGACGATGAGCTGTGGGCGCTTGGCATTCCCGCCAAGACCAAGCACAACGAGGTCGCTCCCTGCCAGCATGAGCTCGCCCCTGTCTATGGCGAGGTCAACGAGGCCATCGACCAGAATCTGGTCATGATGGAGAAGATGAAGCTCATCGCCTCCCGCCACGACTTGGTCTGCCTACTGCACGAGAAGCCCTTCGAGGGCATTAACGGTTCGGGCAAGCACAACAACTGGTCGCTTGGCACCGAGTCCGAGAATCTGCTCGATCCGGGCGACACCCCGCTCGACAACCTGCAGTTCATCGTCTTCCTCACCGCGGTGATTGAGGCCGTCGATAACTATCAGGAGCTCCTGCGTGCCTCCGTTGCCTCGGCCGGCAACGATCATCGTCTGGGCGCCAACGAGGCTCCTCCGGCGATTATGTCCATCTTCCTGGGCGACCAGCTTACCGAGGTTGTCGAGAAGATCATCGATGGCAAGGCTTCCGTCCATGCCACGCGCGGCGTGCTCGACCTGGGCGCCGATACCCTGCCCAAGCTGATGCAGGACAACACCGACCGCAACCGCACCTCCCCGTTCGCCTTTACCGGCAACAAGTTCGAGTTCCGTGCCTGCGGCTCCGAGCAGAACGTCTCCGACTCCAATCTGGTGCTCGATGCTGCCGTGGCCAAGTCGCTCAAGTCCTTCGCCGACGCACTCGAGGGTACGCCCGAGGATATGTTCCAGGACGCCGCGCTCGAGTACTGCAAGAAGGTCCTGACTGACCACCAGCGCATCCTGTTCTCCGGCGACGGCTACTCCGACGAGTGGCCCGTTGAGGCCGAGAAGCGCGGCCTTGCCAACAACAAGACCACGGCCGATGCCCTGCCCGCCTTTGTTTCCGATAAGGCTATCGCGCTCTTTGAGGAGACGGGCGTCCTGACCAAGGCCGAGGCTCAGTGCCGCTACGACTGCAAGCTCGAGAAGTACAACAAGCTCATGAACATCGAGGCCACCACGATGGTTCGCGAGGCGCGTCGTACCTATCGCCCGGTCATTACCGCCTATGCCACCAAGGTCGCTAAGGGCCTTGAGACTATTCGTGCCGCCGGTGCCGAGGCCGCCATGCAGTGCGAGCAGAACACGCTCAACAAGCTCTGCAACGGTATCACCACCATCAACGACTCCATCAAGGCGCTCGACGCCGTGCATCAGAAGGCTGAGGCCCTCGATGGCCAGGAGCAGGCCAACGTGTACGCGCACGAGGTCGTTCCCGCTATGGATGCGCTGCGTGCCGCCGTGGACGCCATGGAGGAGATCGTGGCAGCCGACTACTGGCCGGTCCCGACCTACGACGACATCCTGTTCTACGTGTAGGGCGTAACTGACATATCGTCACCGTATTGAGCCGGGGTCCGCATCATGCGGGCCCCGGTTTTTGTTACGGGCTTTAGCCTGTGCGGGGCGC
>DBFNYT010000110.1:0-7683 GCA_048425625.1 Collinsella sp.
CCAGCGGGCCCTCCGTGCCTCGCTTGCCGGCGTGCTCGACCAAGGTCTCGTCAAAGACCTCGCGCAGCAGTTCCTGAGCGCGCGGCAGATTCTCGGGCGTCACGCGCTCCATGCCCTCCTGGGGCAGGCGGGCATGCAGGTGCTCCAGCACGTCGTGGACAAAGTTGCCCTTCTCCATATTTCCAAAGCCCGCGTCGATGGACTGGGGCTTCACGCGATACGACACGAACCAGCACAGCGGGCACGTCGAATACGCCTCAATCTGCGAGGCGGACGTCAGGCGCGGCACGAGCGGCGCGTTCTCGCCCTCGCCATCGCGGCGACGCAGGACCAGGTACGGCACAGCCGCCTCACTCAAATGCTGAGGGGCCTCGCACGCGACGCGCTTGCACTCGATGCCCTCGCCGGCCGCTGGATCAAAATCGGCAACGATACCGCCCTCGCCCACGCACGCAACCTTGGCGGCGCCAGTGGCCTCGGCGTGCGCCCGCAACTCGGTCCACACGGCAGCCGGATAGCACTCGCGCGCTTGGCGATCGTGGGTCACGCGGGCAAGCGCAACCGGACCGCGCGCGGCCTGCATCGCGCGGCCAAAGCGCACGCGCAGCAGGGCGGCGGGCTCCAAAGACACGCCGTCGCGGCGCAGCTCGGCCGTCAACGTGGCAAGCGGGCCCTCTTCATGCGAAAGCGGATAGCTGTCCAGGTCGACATCGGCAAACAGCACGGCATCGTAGCCGCCAGGACGCAAAACCGACGCATCGGCAAGCGACACGAAGCGCACTTGCGCCCGTGGCGTGCGGTCGACCTCGTAGGTCTCGTAATCGTAAGCGGTGCTGCGCTTGTCCACCTTAGTTCGAACGCCGTCGAGAACCGGCACGGTCGCGGCCTGCGACACGTCAAGCGCGCGAGCATCGTTCATAAGGATGTCGATGGCATGGCGCAGCAGAGCCGTCTCTGCCTGGCGACGGGCCTGGCCGTCAAGGCCGCCTAGGGCGCGATCGGGCAGCGCCTCGGCAACGGCGAGCATGGCCTTGAGCGCCGTCACGGGTTTGTCGCGCCACAGCGCCTGAAACACGTCCGAGACCACGCATGGCACGTTCTTAAACCAGTTATCTTCGCTAGCGGCCTTGCGGGCGCCCCTCACCTGGCCCTGCACGCTCTGCAGCAGGCTCTTGACGCCCGCAGCGGTTTTGTTGCGCGACAGGCGCATGTTCTTGTCGAAGCCGCGGGCGCTCGCGGCGTCGGCACCCGAAAGCGGGCTATAAATCCAGTCGGTAAGCTCTGAAGCGGGCCACCACTCGGTCTTGGAAGCGGTGCCCTCGTCGGCGGCTTTCATACGCTCGATCAGGTTGGCGAGCGCCGTAAACTGCCTGCCCGCGATGGACTGGGAAAACGCCGTGAACTCAGTCGTCTCGGCCGCAATGTGACGCGCCGCCAGACGAGAGGCGAGTTCGCCGAACAGCTGGGGTGTCCGGGCAGAAACAACGAGCACGCGCACGGGGTCGGCAGAAGCGCCGTCGACCTCGGAACCCCGGCACGTTTTTACCAGATCATCAATTGCGTCCGCATAAGCATGAGCACGGGCATGGGGGCCAGCGACCTCAATAAAGGCAGGCTGAGCGGCGGTCCCGTAAGCGGCATCAGACGCGCCGACACCCTCCCCTAGCGGCGCGATCTCAAACAACACATCGCGGGCATCAAATGCCGTGGCAAGCTCCTCGCGCATCGCCGCCTGCTCGCGGGCAAGCAGCACGACGACCTCTCCCCCATTGTTCGCCACGGCAGACAGCAGCTCGAGCAGACCGTGCGTAAACGACGTGATACCGCGCACGCATACGGCGCGAGTGCACGCCGGCAGGCTATCGGCCAGGACACTGGTCATAATGTCAGCTGCCTCGCAGGGCTCAACCATATCTCGACGGTCCAAACCGCCCGCGTAGGCGCGCAAAAGCTCGAACACACGAGCCTCGGCATCGCTTTTTGGCTCAGGCTGGCAGTTGTCGCCACGGCATCGTTCGGCACCCGTCCCCGCAACGCCCGGCAACACGTCGCGGGCCATGCGCGCGAGCATGCGCACTGTGCCCTGGCTGCGCGAAAGCGGCTGCAGATCGGCATCGTCGAGACGCGTGACCATGTCCGAGAACAGCATCTGGCGCTGCAGGTTGTCGACGAAACCGCGCCCGTCGCCCAAAAGCTCCCAAAGCGAGCGAAGCCACGATGTAGGCGTCTTGTAGTCAATACCCAGCGAAACGCCGGCTTCCGCCGCATCATGACGGCACAGGTCGAGCTCGGCAAACGTAGGTGCCAGCAACACGGCACGCCCGTGGCGGACAATAAGGTCGGCAAGCAGCGCCGACTCGGCATCGCTCAAATCCGTGCCGGCATTGGTGGTATAGATTCGAACAGGCATGGTCCTCCGCTCAAACTGTTCGCAATAATCAATGCATCCATCCTACCCGCCCACGCGGACACATTGCCACCACAGCTCCATCTTTTGGTACAAAGCAACCTGGCCCCAACGAACCAGCCGATTGCGGGCATATAAAAACCGCCCCCGGAGGAGCGGTTTTGCACAATTCGTTTTTGTCGCCGGCCTACTCGCCATCCTCCAACTTAATGAGGATCTTGCGGTAGCCACCGTACTCGCCGTTCAGCGCCTTTGAAACGCGGCTCACCGTGGTGGACGAAGCGCCGGTACGGGCCTGAACCTCAACATAAGGCTCGCCCTCGTCCAAATAGCGCGCAACCTGCAAACGCTGAGAAAGGTCGCAAATCTCGCGCGGCGTGCAGATATCGGTCAAAAACGCTTGGATATCCTTCTCGTCGTCCAAAAGGCTAAATGCGTGGACCAGCTGCTTGACATCAGGCTTGTCAAACATGTTCTCGATATTCATCGATCACCGCCAAACCCGCCAAAAGGCATCGAAGTTGATACTGACATCGGGCATCGTTCGCCCGTTCTATGCAATAGGGCAACGCCTGTGGCTTTTGCCCGTAGCAGTGTAGCACACCACCAAACTAAAGCGACAAGACTCTCTGCCAGCGGCGCGTTTTTCAGGACGAACGCCGTTTAGAAACCATATGCGCACGTAAGCTCCACGAATATTTGAGACAATGGGCGCCCAAACACCGTGGCGCGCCCGCGCAACCATCCAAGTCGCCGCCGCAAGCCGCTTCACGCGACGCCAGCAACCCCGGCGCAAGAAAGGATTCACGCCATG
The DNA here is from genome assembly GCA_048425625.1 of Collinsella sp. GTDB lineage: Bacteria > Actinomycetota > Coriobacteriia > Coriobacteriales > Coriobacteriaceae > Collinsella. The sequence goes on from DBFNYT010000110.1 coordinate 3,222, forward strand.
CGCTTTATGCTTAACTGGCTCTTCACCTCGATCGCCATCGCGATCGCCACGTTCCTCGTCCCCGGTATCCAACCCTTCGGCTTTGCCGAGGCTTGGGTCTGCTTTGCCTTCGTGGGACTGTTCCTCAACATCGTCGATTCGTTCGTCAAACCGTTCCTCACGGTCATCTCGCTGCCGCTCACAATCATTACGCTCGGCATTTTCCAGCTCGTGCTCAACAGCTTTATGCTGGAGCTCGCCAGCTACCTGTCGGTCAACCTGTTGGGCGTCGGTATCTCCATCGCCGGCTTTGGCTCGGCCTTTATGGGCAGCATCCTAGTGTCCATCATGCGCAGCATCCTCGATAGTATTGCCGAAGAGTAGAACGCCCCCGACACGCAAACGCATCGGACCAAATCAAAGGCCGCCCATCGCAAAAATGGGCGGCCTTCTTATTTGCCAAGTCTCAGAGGGCAAGAAAATCTACCATTTCCACCCCGTCCCCACATGGCAGGCGTGGGTTAGATGACATAGTCGTAGCCATGGTTGGGAGCGACAAGTTGATCGAGCGTCACGCCGTCGAGGTAATCGTTGATGAGCTTGTCCAGGTTCTTCCACACGTCGAGCGTGGGGCACTCATCAGATCGCGAGCAGCCCTTGCAGTCGCCATCCAGGCAGGCGACCGGCGCCAGACTACCCTCGGTCAGGCGCAGGATCTCGCCCACCGTGTACTGCTCGGGCGGACGCGTGAGCACATAGCCGCCGCCCTTGCCACGCATGCCCGAAAGCATGTTGGCGCGCACGAGCGTAGCCAAGATGTTCTCGAGATATTTCTCGGAAATCCCCTGTCGCGCCGCGATCTCTTTGAGCGGGATGCGACCGGCCGCCTGGTGCTCGGCCAGATCGACCATAACGCGCAGGGCGTACCTGCCCTTAGTAGAAACCAACATATATATTGCTGCCTTTCGGTCTTTTAGTCCGTTGAAATTCTAGCCGAAAAAATGGGTTTGAAAATACCCGTTCCGGTCAAGATGGTTAATCGACTCGTAATAATCTTCTATTTCCTATTGCGTTACTAGGCTTTAGCGTCTACTATGCTTGCCAACAGCAAAACGAACAACCTATAAGGTTTGTGGGTTTCGCTGCTACACACACCGTAAAACCACACGGTATCCAGTCATTTGAACACTTTGGAGGTTCACCATGAGCAAGGTTTACACGTCCATCGATCAGCTTATCGGCCACACCCCGCTTCTGGAGCTCACCCACTTTGAGGCCGACGAGGACCTCAAGGCTCGCGTGCTCGTCAAACTGGAATACTTCAACCCCGCCGGATCCGTTAAAGACCGCGTCGCCAAGAACATGATTGACGAGGCCGAGAAGGCCGGCAAGCTCGTGCGCGGCGGCGACTACACCATCATCGAGCCCACGAGCGGCAACACCGGCGTCGGCATCGCCTCGGTGGCGGCCGCCCGCGGCTACAAGGTGATCATCACCATGCCCGAGACCATGTCCGTCGAGCGCCGCAAGCTGATGCAAGCATACGGTGCGCAGCTCGTGCTCACCGACGGCTCCAAGGGCATGAAGGGCGCTATCGCCAAGGCCGAGGAGCTGCAGAAGGAGACTCCCAACAGCATCATCGCCGGCCAGTTTGTGAACCCCGCCAACCCGGCCATTCACAAGGCCACGACCGGCCCCGAGATCTGGGACGACACCGACGGCCAGGTCGACATTTTCGTCGCCGGCGTTGGCACCGGCGGTACCGTGACCGGCGTGGGCGAATTCCTCAAGGAGCAGAGCCCCGAGATTCAGGTCGTCGCCGTTGAGCCCGCCACCTCACCGGTGCTCTCTAAGGGCCAGGCCGGCCCGCACAAGATCCAGGGCATCGGTGCCGGCTTTGTGCCCGACGTCCTCGACACCCAGGTCTACGACGAGATCATCCCCGTCGAGAACGACGACGCCTTTGCCACCGGCCGCGCCGTGGGCCACAAGGAGGGCGTGCTCGTGGGCATTTCGTCCGGTGCCGCCGTGTGGGCCGCACTGCAACTGGCCAAGCGCCCCGAGAACGAGGGCAAGACCATCGTGGCCCTGCTTGCCGACACCGGCGAGCGCTACCTGTCCACGGCGCTCTTCCAGGACTAAGGGCCCGTCACTTGTCGATAGGCCCAAGGCACGCCGGTCTACCCTCTCTTCTGGCCGCCTGAGCCCATCTCGTTAGGGTGTCCCACACGACGCCCGAACTTGCTACAATGTCTGCGGCGCGGAACCAGCCTCCCGCGCCGCTTTTCTTTTTTGGCCACATGCCACCAAGGAGAACCTCCCCATGCACAACAAGCGCGTGCTCGTCGCCATGAGCGGCGGCGTCGATTCCAGCGTGACCGCGTACCTGCTCAAAAGCCAGGGCTACGAATGCGTCGGTGCCACCATGCGCCTCACCTGCCCCGCACCCGACCCCGCCACGGGCATGAGTAAGGTCGGCCGCGACATCGCCGACGCGAAGGCGGTCGCCGAGCGTCTGGGGATACCCCATCATGTGCTCGACCTGCAGCAGACCTTCGACCGCAGTGTTATCGAGCGCTTTGTGAACGCCTACCAGGAGGGGCTGACGCCCAACCCGTGCATTATCTGCAACCGCCACATTAAGTTTGGCGCACTGCTCGATGCGGCGCTGGACATGGGCTGCGACTACATCGCAACGGGACATTACGCCAAAACAAGCCAGGCGGCAGACGGCACCTGGCAGCTACATCGCGGCGAGGACCCCAAAAAGGACCAAAGCTACTTTTTGTATTCACTTACGCAGGAGCGCCTGGCGCACACGATCTTTCCGCTGGCTGGCCTGGACAAAGAGCGCGACGTGCGCCGCATAGCCGCCGAGCAGGGCTTTACCAACGCCCAGAAGGCCGAAAGCGAGGACATCTGCTTTATCGCGGACGGTGACTACGCAGGCTATATCGAGCGCCGCTGCGGACATGCCGCTGCACCGGGCGACATTGTGTGGCGCGACGGCAGCGTGGTCGGGCACCACAACGGCGCGCTGCGCTACACCATCGGCCAGCGCAAGGGCCTGGGCGTCGCGATGGCGCATCCCGTGTATGTGACGGGCGTCGACGCCGCCAACAACACCGTGCATCTGGGTGAGGCCGAGGACCTGACCGCCGCTGCCCTCACGGCCGATGAGTGGATCTGGAGCGCGCCGGACGCACGCATGGAGGCGGAGCTCGACGCCGGCGGCATTCGCGTAGGTGCCAAGTACCGCTACCGTCAAAAGGACCAGGCAGCGACCCTTACGCGTGACGCCGACGGACAAATGCTGCTAACTTTTGACGAGCCGCAACGAGCCATCGCCCCCGGCCAAGCCGCCGTCGTCTATCGCGGCGACATCGTCCTGGGTGGCGGTACGGTGACCGGCGCACTTAAGTAGCCGCAGGTTTATCGCTGCACGTGTCGAAGCACCTCAACAGCGGCACTAACCTCGATTACGCGACGCTCGAGGCCGCGGCAAATGGCCTCGAGTCGACCCTCCGCCGTCGCCCATTCGCTCTGCAAAAGAATCTCGATCGCCTCATCAACAAATCCGTTGAGCCGCGATGGATCGAACCAATCGACCGAGTCCGCAAGCGCCAGCTGGACGGAAGGGTCGGGCCCAAACGGCTTAGCGGAAAACCCAAACTCCCCAGCTGCGAGCACGGCAGTTGATACGTTGTACCACAGGCAGTTGCCGCTATCGAACAGCGGGGCAGGCCTTATCTCCAGGGTGTCGACATTGCGGATGATGCCGAAGTTTCGCCAATGGCGGTCGCTGTTGGCCAAAAGGGCATCGCAGACAATCATCTGCGACATAGACCTTCTCACGGCAGCCTCGTCTGCTCCATGCTTACCAAGGAAGCGGCAGTACCGGTCGTACGTCGAGTTTCCCCGCTGGCTACCAAGTGCGCCCTTAACGGAAACAGCCGGAACGTATTCCTCGCGGCCGTCAAGAAAGTCGTCGCACAGACACACAGGGCCATCGAACATCCGCTCAACCGTATAAGGAACAAACTCGCCCTCCGACAGCAAGCGACGATGCAGGGCCGTTGCAACCGCCTCGTTAAAGGGCCGTTGGTCGTCCATGCCGCACCCCTTGACCAGAACGCGAACACCGTTGCGAATCATCCACGATTTAGGAAGCTCGCCCTCGGATGTGTTGTCGGGATTTTTAAGACCGATGCCTTCCAGCCAACCCGAACGCTCTTCGGACGCCGATCGCTCAAAATCGTTCTCGAAGTAATTGAGGTTTCGCCATTCGAACCCGTCGCATTCTGCCGGCCGCAGCCAATAACAATCCGAAAGTGATAGGCCCAGGCACCGAACCGGAACCTCAACGCCGTTAGCAATCCCCAGCTCGCGGTAGCGCGAAATAAGCCCAGGGCGAACATCGGGCACCGACCGATGGCTCCACCACACGTTGAGCTCCCGTTTATTCACCGTAGGAGAAGAGCTC
>DBFNYT010000111.1:0-25469 GCA_048425625.1 Collinsella sp.
GTACCGGCTTTCCCGTCAAGTGCGCGCTCATCGCTGAGGGCGGGGAGCGCGATGCCGCCTTGTCGCGCCTGGTCGACGACCTCAACGCCGCAGGCGTCCGCATTAAGTATGTGCCGCGCGCGCAGCTCGATGCGCTGTCGAGCCATGGCGCTCACCAGGGCATTGCGCTCGAGGTGGGTAATTTCCCCTATGCCGATGTTGCCGATATCCTCGATCGCGCGGGTGACGGACCGGCGCTTGTCGTCGTGCTCGACCATGTGACCGACGACGGCAACTTTGGCGCCATCGTGCGCTCCGCCGAGGTCGTGGGCGCGGCCGGCGTCATCATTGCCAACAAGCGCGCCGCCGGCGTGACCGTGGGCAGCTACAAGACTTCTGCCGGCGCCGTCATGCATCTGCCCATCGCGCAGGTGCCCAATATCGCCCGTGCACTCGATGACCTCAAGGCCGCTGGCTTTTGGGTGGGCGGTGCTTCCGAGCACGCCGAGGGCAGCTGCTGGGATGCTCCCTTCGAGGGCCGCGTGGCGCTCGTCATGGGTTCCGAGGGCGATGGCATCTCGCGTCTGGTGCTCGAGAAATGCGACTTTTTGACCAAGCTTCCCCAGCGCGGCATGACCGAGAGTCTCAACGTGGCCCAGGCGACCACTGCGCTGTGCTTTGAGTGGCTGCGCCGCAATGTCGGCGAGCTCATGGGGGAGGAGTAGCGCATGTCCAAGAAGAACCGCGCCAAGTCCAAGGCCAAGCGCTTTGGCGAGGGCTCGGCCAAGCCAATTGTTTCGGCCGCGACCTACGGCGTGGGCGGCAATGCGTTTGCGCAGGCTATCGCCGACCCAGTCTCGACGGTGCACTCCAATAAGCCCGAGCTGCTGGTGGTCGACGGTTACAACGTGATCCATTGCACGCCGCGCTACGAAAAGCTCGTGTACGACCATTCCGACGATCCGTATTCCAGCGACGTTCACGATATGGCGCGCACCGCGCTCATCAACGACGTGGCGGCGTTTGCCCAGGGCCGCTACGAGGCTGTGATTGTGTTTGACGGCGCGGGCAATATCTCCAGCGAGCGCCCCAACCTGCCGGCCCGCGGCGTGCGCATTGAGTTTTCGCCGACGGGTGTTTCGGCCGATACCGTGGTGCAGAAGCTCTGCATCGAGGCGCGCGAGGAAGGCCGCGCGTGCTCCGTGGTATCGAGCGACGGCACGATCCAGGCCGTCGTCATGGGCAAGGGCGTCACGCGCATCTCGAGCCGCATGCTGGTGGACGAGATCAAACAGATCGACAACGACGTGCACGAGGCCGAGGAAGCCCCGCAGATCAAGATGACCCTGGGCAGTCGCCTGAGCCCCGATGCCCTGGCCAAGCTCAAGGCCCTGCGTGGCCGGTAGGGGAGTTGGCGGGGCAATGCCGCCTCGCTAACTCCATTCAGCGATGTCGATCATTCTTTCGAGGCGCCACGTTAGCGCCTCTTTTAGATAAGGCAGTCTCGCTGCTAGGGCATCGTTTTTAGACAGAATCTCGATTGCCTCGTCGACAAAACCTTCGAGTTTGTCCCCGTCAAACCAGTTCATATCCTCAACAAGCAACATTTGTTTCGCGGGACTTGAATGGAACTGCGCGCTGGCAAAACTGTGCTCTCCTGCCCTAAGCTCCTCTAGAGATATGTTGCACCAGAGCGATGAGCCCGAATCGAAGATGGGGGCTGGTCTGCAGGTTAGCGTGTTGACGTTTCGCACAAGGCCAAAGTTACGCCAATGACGGTCATAGTTGGCGATGATGTCGTCACATACGATCATGCGGTCAAGGGCATCCTTAACGCCTGTCACCCCGAGCTCCTCGCAGTTTGCTACGTATCGCTCGTAGTCGGTTAGCCGTTCATCTGCGTTTGCGTGCTGGTTTACATAGAACGCAGGGATATACTCTTCTTCATCAGTTAAGAAGACATCGCATATGCTCAGGGCGGAAGTGCCCGTGCCCTCGAGCGAGTAAGGTACATAATCGCAGGCGTTTAGGATGCGACGGTGGAGCGCGGTCGCCACCAGCTCGTTATAAGGTTCCTGGTTCAGGTGCGCTCCTGCCTTATGCAGAATTCGACGCCCGCCCTCGCACGTCCAGTACTTTTGAAGATTGCCGTCCGAGGTGTTATCGGGCTTTGCGGCAGCCGCTTTTCCCTCTGGGGCAAAGGGCGCAATGGACAGCGAGACGTCATCAAAGGCGTTATTGAAGAAGTTGATATCCTCCCACGCGAGACCGGAACCTTGGGGCCTAATCCAATACTGGTCGGATAGGGAGAGGCCAAGATTTCGCTGTACGAGTTCATCGGGAACATCGACTGCGGCTTCTGCAAGCAGGGAGGCTAACCCAATGCGTGCGAGCGGGATACCGCGGCCGCGCCACCAGATGCGGAAGGAGTCGAGCGATATGGGGCTATTAGGGCCAAATACTCCAATAGGGGCGTGGGCGTAATCGATGTCGGCGCCGATGTGGGTAAAGTCTTTTCGCGATGTGCTGTAGACCAGCTGAGCGATTTCGTGCGTGCGGTTCATGAGGGTGAACGCTATCTCGCTCTTACCGTGGCCGCGGCGGGGACGTCCTCCCGTTTTGGTCACGGAGCGGAGTCGCGTGTCGACGCTGCTTTTGTCGATGAGCCATACACCAGAAGCCTTGCGGGCCTCAAGTGCTCCGTTTTTTATGAGCTCCTGCACCCTGCGCGGAGTGATGCCGAGTAGTTCGGCTGCTTCCTTGGTAGTAAGCATCGTGAAACCCTTCGTTAGAACGAATAGTTTTATATATAACAATTGTAATTAAAACTATTCGTTCTGGCGAATAGTTTTGAGATGTGGTCGGGTGAAGGGCCTGTTGCGCCTCGTCCGCAATTCCTTTATCCTTAACAGGCTTCGCGCGAAAGCGCCAAGTGTGCCAGTGTGGCGCAACGGTAGCGCAACTGATTTGTAATCAGTGGGTTGCAGGTTCGATTCCTGTCACTGGCTCCATGAGAGTTTCGGGCTCTGTCTCTATATGGGACAGAGCCCGTTTCTATTTAGGTGGTGCGCCATCGGGTTAGCGCCCATCCCGTTTTTGGTTTGTCTCGTCCTCCAGTTTGTCTAAATCTGTAACACCAAGACCGATATTTGGCATCTAACTGTTACAGATTGAGATGAAACTTAGGGTGTTTTAGGAATATCTTGATTTGTAACATGTAGAAGCGGAATAGGCCTCTTGCTGTTACAGATCGAGACGAGGGCGGGTGCGGACCTGGATGTTCTGCTCGAGCGTGGATTTCTGGACACGCGAGAGAAGAAAATCTTCCGACCGGAGAACGAGCGTGGATAATTAACTTGGATAGGGAGCTAAGGTAAACACCGATTGTCTATCGAAGGCTTTAGAAACAACGACCCCGATTTCATTGTGGAATCGGGGTCGTTTGTGCCTGAGGAATCCGAATGGATTAATCGAGCTCCTAAGGGACTTCTTGGGTTCTTGCTAATGGTCTGCCGAGGATGTCCCCAATGCAAGCAGCGGGCATCTACTCAATATAGTTGGGATTCTTCTTGATGATCACGCGTGCAGCGATGAACGAGACAACGATGGCGATGACGGCGACAACGCACGCCAGTACGAAGTTGCCCATGGATCCATCGGGAGCGATAAAGATCAGCGCAGAAAGAAGACCGGGGCATGCTCCCGCAACATACTCCTTCAGGACGAAGATGCCTGCAGGGAGTCCCGCGCAGAGGGCGCCGATTGCTGTGCCGACAAGCAGGCGGGGACGCTCGATGAGGCAGCCGTAAAATGCGGGCTCAGTTACGCCACAGAGTGCGGTGACAGCAACCGTGGTGACCATACCTCTCTTCTCCTTGTTGCCTTTCATTGCAGTTGCCAAGGCGAGACTCGTGCCGCCAATGCAGAGGTTTGAGATGAAGCCAAAGATGATGGGCGCCCAGCCGAGCTGCGCCAAGCTCGTAACTTCGATCGCGATGTAGGCCTTATCAAGACCGAGCATGACAAAATAGGGGTTAAGGGCTGCAAGGATTGGAGTAGCGATAAATGCCACGTTATCCATGAGCCACGTGGCGGCATCACTCAGCGCGTAGCCCATCATGCTGCCGGCGGGACCGAGGATAATCAGCTCAACAGGCACGACGATGAACATGGTGAGCAGCGGCTTCAAGAACAGTTTGGTAATGTCGGGGATGATTTTCTGAAGACCGCGATCAACAAAGTACATGAACACAACGCCCAGTACGATTGGCACCACCGTGCTCGAGTAGTCATTCGTCGGGATGGGGATGCCAAGAAAGTCGAGACCCTCAGCACCGCTAATAGACGAGCTAATCATGATTGCGCCCAGCAGTGCGCCCATGATAGGCTGCATCTTCATGACGGCGGCGAGCTGATAGCCGAGGTAAACGGGCAGGAAGCTAAATGAGGCGCTGAAGATCGCCAGCAGAACCTGGGCGGTTCCGCTGGCGGTGCTCAATCCACAATAATTGACCAGGAGATTCTTGATCGAAAGAATGAGTCCGCCAACGATGAGCGCCGGGACGATGGGCATGAATACCTGTGCAGAGACGTTCCCGAATTTCTCAATCAAGCCCATGGCGGTGTTACCGCTTTTAATGCCTTCTGCAAGGTCTTTGGCGGTTTGGGCATCGTCGGCAACCGTGCCACCGCCGACTTCGATTCCCGCGAAGTCGAGGAAGTCGTTGTAGGCCTCGGTGACGTTGGGGCCGATGATCACCTGAAGCTGGCCACCGCTGACTACTGCCTCGAGCGCCTGGTCAGCCGATTTGGCGAGCTGGAGATCGATGATCGAGGTGTCTCGTGCGTCGATGCGAAGGCGCGTCGCACAATGAGTTACCGATGTAATGTTCTCTTTGCCGCCAACAGCCTTTAGGACTGTTTCGGACATTGCCTGATATTTCATCTCTTTCTCCTAACCTTCCTGCTCCTGATACTTCGAGATAAGGTCTCGGTACCAATACCAGCTCTTTTTGGGGGTGCGCTCCAGATTGTTCTCGAAGTCGATATGGACAAGTCCGTATCGTTTTTCGTAGCCGTTGATCCAGCTATACAGATCCATCGTCGACCAGAGGTAGTAGCCCTCAACGCGCGCGCCGTCGCGCTTAGCCCTCATCATGTGCTCGATGAACTGGCCCAGAAGCTCGATGCGGTCATCATCGTGGATTATTCCGTCTGCGTCTGGTTGCTCATAGGCGCCATGTCCGTTTTCCGTAATAAAGATGCGGGGCGCGTCATAGCGCTCGTGGACATCCATGATGGTTGAATACATGCAACTTGGGAGTATTTCGCGGCCCCATTTATTGCGGGGAACATTGCTGTCGCGGGCGCTTTCAAACAAGGGCGCAATGCATTTTCCTTCGACCTTTTTGCTCGAACCGCCCTTATTGTTCGCCGAAACGGCAAGCTCTCCACCGTGCCAGTCGGTTACATACTCTCGGCAATACACGTTGAGTCCAATAAAATCGACTTTACCGTCTCTGAATTCTTCTACGTCATTTGGGGATCGATAGAGCGAGACGCCAAGTTTTTCAAGGATTTCGTCCATTTCTGGCGGCAGTTGACCCTGAAGTGCTGGTGCCAGAATCATGCGATTGGCGAAAAAGTCTGCGTATCGAAATACGTCATCGGGGTGCTCGGTTGCCGGGTCGAGTTCGACAACGCCGCCATCGTGGACGGCGCCGATGATGCCGTCGTAGCCCATTTGACGATATGCTCGGACTGCGAGTGCGCTTGCGCGCATCAGGTTGTACTGAAACTGCATGTACGACTGAACGTCGAGCGATCGATTGGGGGGATAGTTGCCCAACATGTTTACGCAGTAGCTGTAGAAATGCGGCTCGTTAACGGTAGCCCAGATTTTGACGCGGTCTCCAAAGCGCTCAAAGCAAATCTTGGCGTATTTGCAGAACCACTCTGCCATATCGTTGTTCAGCCATCCGCCTTTGCAAGCAAGCGTGAATGGCAGATCGTAATGGAACAGCGTAACGTTGGGCTCTATGCCATTTTCGAGGCAGCAATCAATGACCCGATTATAAAAATCGATACCCTTTTCATTCACTTCACCGATACCCGTGGGGATGATTCGACTCCATGAAAGAGAGAAGCGATAGGTGTTTTGTCCGCCTTCTTTCATCATGCGGATATCTTCTTCATAGCGATGGTAGAAGTCGCAAGATACATCACCGTCAACATGGTTGATGTTCTTATTGCTTGTGTGGTTAAAGAAATCCCACTCGCCAAGGCCTTTGCCGTCTTCGTTCCAGGCACCCTCGCACTGATAAGACGCCGTGGCGGAACCCCAGAGAAACGGGATGTTGTTCACGTTGCCCATGAATCCCCTTTCCATCATTCAACACGGTGGATACGTGTGGCGGAATTACGATTAAGATGACGTCAACTGATTTGAATCATAGGAGAACGACCAAAGCTGTTTGATTCAATAAATGAACTATGATTTCGAGGAGAGCGGAAAGAGGGATCACGTGAATATCAATGACTTCGATGTGCTCAATCGCATTAGCTCCATCATCAACAGCGAGTTTGGGTCAAACGATGCCGCCATCGCTCGATATCTCATCGCTCACATTAGGCGTTCGAGCGAAATCAATGTTGCCACAATAACCCGCGATGCATTCGTGACCCGTTCCGCTGTTCGTCGTTTCTGCAATCGATTGGGCTACCAGTCTCTTAGCGATTTGAAAGAATCATTTACTCAATCAGTCTTTCCAAGCGACTTAAGCCATCGAGAGGAGGAATTTGGCTACGAGGAGTACAGGGCAGAGCTCGACGTTCGCATGATCGAGATGTTCGCTGAGGTTGAAAGCGGCGTGTCCGATATCGCTATTAAGCACCTTGCCGACGAAATTGATGGCCATAAAAACGTTGAAATCTGGTGCACCAATAATGTGAGCGCCAATCTCGTACGATTTCAGCAGGAAATGTTTTATGCGGGCAAGATAGTTCGCATAGTTGCTGGGGCTAACGTCGCGGAATTGAAAAACATGGGAGACGCTTCGCAGTCATTGATAATTCTAGTATCGGTCTCCGGGCTATTTGCGTCCCAGGCGCGTGAGTATCTTGATTGCCGTTCGGGCAGGAAGATTCTAATTACTGCGTTTAGCAACGATGACAAATCGAGGTCTTTTGACCGTGTATATCGTCTTGGTAATGCGGGAAACGGAATTGACCGACTCGGCGTTTATTCGAAATACGCCATGACCTATTTCTTCGACTTGCTATCGTCGTGTTGCTTGAGTCGCTACCCCTGCACCAAGGGGGAGCCGCTCTATGGGTCTACTTTGGTCTGGCCCGAGCAGTAGCGGCTCTATAGTTCTCCCGTCTGGAGAATGAGCGTGGATAATCTCCGCTTTGGGCTTAGAGCCGCGCTAAAAGCGGGAGATTATCCACGCTTGAACGTGCCGTGGAAGCACGATCGTGACCTATGTAATAGTGCAAGAGGGTCGGTATCGAAGGTCGATGCTGCAGATGTACTCCACCATGACAAAGTGTTCCCTCGGGAAATGTCACCAGCGTAGCCAAATCCATCGTCCTTCATATCCAAACTCAGCAAAACCGCAGGTCAAAAGCATATAGATACGCCCGGCACCGTGTATCTAGAGGTTTTCGTTGACAGCCCCCAAGGTGGCATCGTATTATCTTCTTCGTTCGCGGGGGCGGCGGTCCAAAAGACCAAAGGACCTGCGGATACTTGAACGATTGGGAGTTTGCCCGAGTGGTTAATGGGGACGGGCTGTAAACCCGTTGGCTCTGCCTACATAGGTTCGAATCCTATAGCTCCCACCCGTCAAGTGCCTGTATAGCTCAGTCGGTAGAGCACTTCGTTGGTAACGAAGAGGTCACCAGTTCAAGTCTGGTTGCAGGCTCCATCCGGCGGTGTAGCTCAGTTGGTTAGAGCACACGGTTCATACCCGTGGCGTCACTGGTTCGAATCCAGTCACCGCTACCATAGGTAACACGGTGGCTTCTCAATAGTATGTTGAGAGGCCACTATGGTATAAAGGCAAAGTCCCGTCCGGGGACGACCTGTTTAGAGGAGGGCTTTATGGCCAAAGAGAAGTTTGAGCGCACTAAGCCGCATGTTAACATCGGCACCATTGGTCACGTCGACCACGGCAAGACCACGCTGACCGCTGCCATCACCAAGGTTCTCTCCGAGACCGAGGGCTGCAAGGCTGACTTCACTGCGTTCGAGAACATCGACAAGGCTCCCGAGGAGCGTGAGCGCGGCATTACGATCTCCGTCTCCCACGTCGAGTACGAGACTGCTGCCCGTCACTACGCTCACGTTGACTGCCCGGGCCACGCTGACTACGTCAAGAACATGATCTCCGGTGCTGCTCAGATGGACGGCGCTATCCTGGTCATCGCCGCTACCGACGGCCCCATGGCTCAGACCCGCGAGCACATCCTGCTCGCCCGTCAGGTCGGCGTTCCTTACATCGTCGTCTTCCTGAACAAGTGCGACATGGTCGACGATGACGAGCTCATCGACCTCGTCGAGATGGAGACCCGTGAGCTCCTCTCCGAGTACGATTTCCCCGGCGACGACATCCCCGTCATCCGTGGTTCCGCTCTGGGCGCTCTCGAGGGCGACGCCAAGTGGATGGACGCCATCCGCGAGCTCATGAAGGCCGTCGACGAGTACATCCCGACGCCTGCTCGTAACAACGACCTCCCCTTCCTGATGGCCGTTGAGGACGTTATGACCATCTCCGGCCGTGGTACCGTTGCTACCGGCCGTGTCGAGCGCGGTGAGCTCAAGCTCAACGAGCCCGTCGAGATCGTCGGCATCAAGGATACCCAGAACACCGTTGTTACCGGTATCGAGATGTTCCGTAAGTCCATGGACTTCTGCGAGGCTGGCGACAACGTCGGTCTGCTGCTCCGCGGCATCAAGCGTGAGGACATCGAGCGCGGCCAGGTTCTCTGCAAGCCCGGTTCGGTTACCCCGCACACCAAGTTCACCGGCGAGATCTACGTTCTGACCAAGGAGGAGGGCGGCCGTCACACCCCGTTCTTCGATGGTTATCGTCCTCAGTTCTACTTCCGTACCACCGACGTTACCGGTACGGTCAAGCTCCCCGAGGGCACCGAGATGGCTATGCCTGGTGACCACATCACCATCGAGGGCGACCTCATCCACCCGATCGCCATGGAGGAGGGCCTGCGCTTCGCTATCCGCGAGGGTGGCCACACCGTCGGTTCGGGCATCGTCTCCACGATCATTGAGTAAATTAGCTCTTTGATATAGCTGACTTAGAGAACCCGGCACTTATATGGGTGCCGGGTTCTTTTCTGCAATGGATATTGAGCCGTTGCTGGTGTCGAGAGGATCGATAATGGTCCTGGATGCACCGTCGATTAGCTCTCGATGGCTTCATTGATGTGTTCCAAATATGAATGGATCCACCGAGAACCAATTGATTCGAGGTTTTCATTGACAGCACTTATATAGAGCTGATAAAGTACCAACTCGTGCCCGTACGGGGCGGAAATGAAAGGTTCAGGATACATGCGTACTCTAGTTACTCTTGCGTGCACTGAGTGCAAGCGCCGCAACTATACGACCACCAAGAACAAGTCGACCATGCCTGATCGTATGGAGATCAAGAAGTATTGCCCCTGGTGCCGTCACCACACGCTGCACAAAGAGACTCGCTAGTCTCTAGTCACATACGCCAGTAGTTCAATTGGTAGAGCATCGGTCTCCAAAACCGAGTGTTGAGGGTTCGAGTCCTTCCTGGCGTGCCAGTCATTATTCCGTAAGCTCCCAATTGGGGGCTTACGGTTTACTCATGTATAAGCGCATTGCGCGGAGGTAACCCAAATGGCCAACAAGAAGAACAAGAAGAAGGCTCAGCAGCCGGCACCTGCCAACAACGCTGCCGCCAACTCCAAGGTTGAGGCCAAGAAGGCCGTTGCCAAGAAGAACGAGAAGGCTGCGAAGTCCAAGAAGAACGAGAAGCCTGGTTTCTTCGCCCGCACCAAGAAGTATTTCGCTTCGGTCAAGTCCGAGATGAAGCGTGTCACGTGGCCCGATAAAAAGGAGCTCGTGAACTACTCGGTCGTCGTTTGCGCTTCTCTGATCGTCGTCGGCGTCGTCATCGCTCTGCTCGATGCTGGCTTTGGCGAGGCTCTTGCTCTGTTCTCTGGATTGAGGGGCTAAACCATGTCTAAGCGTTGGTACGTCGTTCACACTTACTCTGGATACGAGAACCGCGTTAAGTCCGATCTCGAGCATCGCATCGAGACTATGGGCATGCAGGACCGTATCTTTGATATCGAGATTCCTATGGAGCGCGTCACCGAGATTAAAGAGGGTGGCAAGCGCGAGACCAAGGATTCCAAGATCTTCCCGGGTTATGTCTTGGTCCGCATGGAGATGGATGACGATGCTTGGACGTGTGTTCGCAACACGCCCGGCGTCACCGGTTTCCTGGGCGGCAACGGTAAGCCCGCACCGCTTTCCCGCGATGAGTACAATAAGATGACTCGTCGTCCCGGTAAGGGCGATTCGCCCAAGCGCACCTCGGTTGATATTCAGGTCGGCACGTCCGTCCGCGTCACCGATGGCCCGCTTACCGACTTTGATGGCAAGGTCTCCGAGGTTAACACCGAGGCTGGCAAGCTCAAGGTCACGCTGATGATCTTTGGCCGCGAGACGCCGGTCGAGCTCGACTTTAACCAGGTCGCTGTCATCGCTTAAGTTTTCGTCCGTTCGCGCGAGCGTGCTTCTTCTGTGACTGCTCATCTCAGGAGTGCTTCTAACACGTGCGTGCTTACGATATAGCAAGTACTTCACACTCGTGATTCGAAAGGAATGACCATGGCTGAGAAGAAGGTTGCCAACGTCATTAAGCTCCAGATTCCTGCTGGTGCAGCTAACCCCGCTCCTCCCGTCGGCCCCGCCCTGGGCGCTGCTGGCGTGAACATCATGCAGTTCTGCCAGGCCTTTAACGCCGAGACGCAGGACAAGAAGGGCGACATCATCCCCGTTGAGATCTCTGTCTACGAGGATAAGTCCTTCTCCTTCATCACCAAGACCCCGCCGGCGGCTCACCTCATCAAGAAGGAGCTGAACCTCAAGTCTGGTTCCGCTAAGCCCCAGGCCGACAAGGTTGGTCAGCTCTCCCAGGAGCAGCTCACCAAGATTGCCGAGATCAAGATGCCGGACCTCAATGCCAACGACATTGACGCCGCCAAGAAGATCATCGCCGGTACCGCCCGTTCCATGGGCGTCACCATCGCTGAGTAGCGATTTCTTATGGTAACGACGGGTGCTCCGGCCGGGGCGCCCGTTAAATGTGTGCAATAGGGCACACGATACGATGTGGGAGGGCTCACGCCCGTTTAACCACAGGAGGTAATGCACATGGCTAAGCATGGTAAGAGCTATAACGCCGCTGCCGAGAAGATCGACCGCGCCACGCTCTACACCCCCCTTCAGGCTGCCAAGCTCATCAAGGAGCTCGACACCGCCAAGTTCGACGAGACCGTCGAGGCCCACTTCCGTCTGGGCATCGATACTCGTAAGGCTGACCAGAACATCCGTGGTTCCATCTCCCTGCCTCACGGCACCGGCAAGACCGTTCGTGTTGCCGTCTTCGCCGAGGGCGAGAAGGCCCGCGAGGCCGAGGCTGCCGGCGCCGACATCATCGGTTCCGACGAGCTCGTCGCCCAGATCCAGAAGGGCGAGATCAACTTCGACGCCGCTATCGCTACGCCGAACATGATGGCCAAGGTTGGCCGCATCGGTAAGATCCTTGGTCCCCGTGGCCTTATGCCGAACCCCAAGCTCGGCACCGTGACCATGGACGTCGCCAAGATGGTCTCCGAGCTCAAGGCTGGCCGCGTTGAGTACCGCGCCGACCGCTACGGCATCTGCCACGTGCCCCTGGGCAAGAAGTCCTTCTCTGAGCAGCAGCTCGTCGAGAACTACGCTGCCCTGTACACCGAGATCCTGCGCGTCAAGCCCTCTTCTGCTAAGGGCAAGTACGTCAAGTCCATCTCCGTGTCTTCCACCATGGGCCCTGGCGTCAAGGTCGATCCCGCTGTCCAGCGTGACTTCCTGGCTGAGTAACTGCTAGTTACTGCCTGAGCAAAGCAAGCATTGCTAAAGAAACCCGGTTCTGCCTTGTGCAGGACCGGGTTTCTTGCTATCTCGGGTTAAAACCAACACGAAGTAGACAGTCGCCTTTGTGGTGGTTACCAGGGGGTTCTGGCTGTTGAGGACTCGATGGCATCGTGGCGTTTGAGCTCGCGGCGCATGGTTTGCGAATTGAGCCAGGCTGCCTGCCAGCCACGGATGGGGTAGCGCGTCTGGTCGAGCTCAAACTGCGTATAGCCGCAGGCGTTGATGATCGTCGTTCCACACACATGCTGCCGCTCGCGCTGAAAATCGTAACCGTAGCTTTGGTGTACATGCCCATGCACCATGTAGTCGGCCCCCCAGGATTCAAGCGCCGTGTTAAAGCACTCAAACCCTCGATGCGGCAGATCGTCCAGATCACCCATACCGGCGGCGGGTGCATGGGTAAGCAGAATGTCGCACCCGCCGACCATCCTAACCTTACGCGACAGCTTACGCATGCGCTTGGACATCTCGCGTTCGGTGTACATGTTGGCGCCGTCGCGATAACGCATGGACCCGCCAAGGCCCGCAATGCGAATCCCTCGGTACGTGTACACGCTGTCTTCTACGCAGATACATCCGCCCGGTGCATGACGTGCGTAGCGGTCATCGTGATTGCCGCGCACGTAGATGAGCGGTTTGTTGATGACCGTAACCAAAAACTCAAGATAGTCCGGGTCCAGATCGCCGGCGGACAAAATCAGGTCGACTCCCTCAAAGCGTTCCTTGCGAAAGCACTCCCAAAGGCATCGTTCTTCGGTATCGGCTATGGCAAGGATTTTCATAGGGCAGGGACTTTCGGCTCATCGTCGAACTGCGGAATGGTGCCTACCACGTTATCCGCCAGCCAATTCATCTCGACAATCTGCGTGCTCGGCAGCGGAGGGAAGCCTTCGATCTGTACCACGCCGTTCTGACTGTGGAGCTCGCCGCCAAAGGGGTTGATGGATCCCTCGACAATGCCGTTGCGGAGCAACTGCACGAGTTTGCGCGTCTGGTAGGGTAGGCCCGGAGCGTAACGGATGTCGATAACGCCGGAGCTCATGCCGTACCAGTAGTTGACGGCGCGCACTTGGTTGTCATCGCTGGTCTCGTCCCACGTGCCGTGCAGAAGGCTGCGAACGATGAGCTCGTAGTAACGGCCCCAGTTCCATACCGGCATGGCGATGCCGGAAACCTTGCCATCGACCAGGCGGTGGAGTCCGTAGGCCGTAGGGTCTTCGAGCGACTTTGACATGTCAGCGCCGGTCATGACGCTCACGCCTTCGCGGCACATGGCCTCGGCAAGACCGCCGGCGGGCACATCGCCCCAGGTGAGGATAATTTGCGCGCGGGGGTCGAGCAGCGAGGCGCCGATGGCAAAGGCATTGATCTCGCTGAGCGCGCCGGATGCGAAGACCGACGCGTGGTAGCCGATGCGATGGTTGTCCGCCATGCTGGCGGCAAGGGCGCCCAGGAGGAACTTGGCCTCGTACATCTTGCCAAAGTACGAACGGACGCTTTGGTGGGGAAGGCCGATAGAGCAGTTAAGGAACCGAACCTGGGGATACTCAACGGCAGCTCTGAGTGTGTATTCCATCAGGCGGTGCGAGGTCGAGAAGATGACGTTTGCTCCATGTTTGACAGCCGTTTCCACGGCGGCGTAGAACACATCCGGATCGTGACAGTCCTCGAACGCCTCGGTGCGCACGATACCGCCAAAGTGCTCATCGAGATACTGACGCCCTTGGTCGTGCAGGCTGTCCCAGCTCGACGTCGCACAGGGGAACTCATGGATAAAGGCGATGCGCAGGGGGTTGGACGTCGAGTAGACGGTCTTGCCCATAAAGAAGTTGAGCACGCCAGAGGTGGACTTGGCGGGCGTCTCCTCCTCGTCGACGCTCGGTGCTTCGACAAGATCGACCTTGTCCTCGTCATTTTTGCCGGCAATGACCAGCTCGCGCCAGATCTTGCACAGGCGGTTTACGACGATATCCGTCGGCGTATCCAGCAGGCGGTCCTGGTTGTACACATTGAGGTAGACGAGCATGGCGTCGGCAGGCGTAATGTCCAGGTGGTCGCCGCCTGCGCGAAGGTAGGCGCGCTTAAAGAGCAGGAAGGTGTGGCGTAGGTAGTCGACCTTTTTCTGCGGCCATTTTTCGATAAGGTTCTGACCGAGCATCTTCGCGAGCGTTTCGTAGCTTCCCTCACGCGAGAACTCGATCTCGTATAGGGGGCAGACGCGCCAAAACGCGCAGAACTCGCCGTACAGGCGGCTTTCGACGGAATCCCATGTGCCGGGGTAGAGACGGGTGACCTTGGCCGAAACCGTCGGGGCGTCTAGGAATTTGAGGACACTGACGCGTTTGTTGCCTTCTTGGACATAGAACCGATGCATGAACTCGGTGACGATGACGGGGTCGCGATAGCCCTCGGTCACCTGGATGTCGTAGAGGTTGGACCACTTGCGGGCGAACTCGGTGCTAAACGGAAGCAGGGGCATAAAGTTACACGAAAAGGCGGACTGACGGCCCTTGGTGACCGTGCCGACGACCATTTCGAGCGGAATATCCCGCAGGCCGACATTCTCTCGCTGACCTAAGGGGAGCTGAGTAACCAAGCTATCGAGGTCCGTAAGGTATGGATGCTCGCTTTGGCTAATGGCGCGTCGACGTCCTTGCTCGCCGCGCTTGCGTGCTTGACGATAGGCCTCTTCCATAATGTTGCTCCCTTAGTCGTTTAAACAACTATATGAACCATGGTACCACGAATGAAAACCACTACAAAGATGCCTGACCCCTTTGCGGTGGTTTAGGCGATGATGGGGGCGATGGCGCGGATGCAGGCGTCGGCAGCGGTGAAAGTGGTGCTGTCGTCGCTGACGATAAAGATGATCTTTCCTTTGATGCCAAAGTCGCCGATTTCGCTAAAGAGCACGTAGGGCTCTTTGTCAAAGCCCGAGATGGGCGAGACGGCCGTTTTGGTTGCGCTCGTGAGCTCGTCTGCCAGCGCGTCAAGGGAAGCCCACTTAGACGTGTCCTTTACGGCAACGGGCACGGCCACGCGTCCAAAGGGCATCAAATGCACGAGCGTGTTCTTGGAGATGTTGGAGTTGGGCACAATGATGGTCTGTCCACAGGCATCCTCAATCGTTGTATGGCGCCAAGTGATGTCTTGGACCACGCCCGACACACCGCCGACCTCGATATTGTCGCCGGGCTTGATGATGCCCATAAAGGTCACTTGCATGCCGCCGATAAGGTTTGAGAGCGTGTCCTGGAAACCCAGGGAGATGGCGATGCCGCCGACGCCAAGAGCGGCGACGAGGGCGTTTGCATTAATGCCAAAACAGTTGTCGAGGATAAAGCTGCCGCCGATCATCCAGATGACGGCGCGCGCGATGTTGATGAAGATACTCGATGCCGGTAGCGGGTTATCGTCTCGGTTAAGCAGATGGTTCAGGGTCTTGGATACGACCTTGGCGGCGACGGCGGTGCCTATCGCCAAGATGACGGCCCAGATGATGTTGTGGACCCACCGTTGCTCAAAGAAATGAAGAATCGGCTCAAACAATTCCATGTAGGGAAAACCTCCTAATGATCGTCCAACCATGATACCCACCAAGAAGCCCGTCCGATCACATCGGACGGGCTTCTGTGCTCGATATAAGGTTTACGCGGCGGGGCTGCAAGGCCCGGCGGTGTAGCTTAGCGTCGACGCTTCCAGATAATGCCGAGGATGATGACGATGATGCCGCCGATAAGGCACGCGCCAACTACTGCCAGCGTGTGGTCTCCCGTTGCGGCGAGCTTACCGGTCGTCTTCTTGGTGATGACCTTCGTGGTCGTCGTGTCCGTCTTAGGCGAGGGCTTAGGCGTCGGGGCCGGTGTGGGCGTGGGGTCCACGGCAGCGGAGCCAAAGCTGATGGTGCCGGCGAGCCCGGCCATCTTGCTCTCCCAGCCGTTCTGCCCGATCAGCGCCCTCAGCGCCGCCTCGCACGTGCCCCACTCGGTGTACTTGGTGGCGTGTGCAAAGGTGGGAAAGTCGGTCGTGTTGGTGATGATGTAGTTGTTGGTGGCGACGGTATAGGTCTTGGCGGGGTCGAGCGTGCTGCCGTCTTTGGTGAGTGTGGCACTCACAATGCGCTTGCCCTCGGGCTGTGTCCAATCAATCGTCACGTTGATGCCGCCAAAGGAGAGAACGCTGCCAGAGTCATCGCGCCACTTGTACTTGTCTTGCGCCTCCTGCTCGGTGTGACCGGCCGCCACATAAGCCTGCTGAAGCTCGTAGCTGTCGTTGCACTCGTCGCTGATCTGCAGTGAGTGCTCGAGCGCTGTCAGGAAGTCCGCGCCGGTCATGGTCCAGGTCTCCACGGTGTTGCCGTAGGGCGAGATAGCGATGACGTTGCCGGCAGTCACATCGCCCGCAGCGATGCCGCCGCGGATGCCACCCGCGTTCTCGATGGCAAGGTCTGCGCCCGTCAGGGCAAGATAGGAGCCGCAAATCACGTGGCCGATGGTCTGGGCCTTGGTGGTATCGCCCTCCTTGCTGGGGCGGAAATCGGTGGTGCGCACCATTTCCCAACCATGCGTGCCTGCGGCGTCCTCGCCGTAGAAATAGTTGGTGGTGGATGCGCCGAGTACCTTGTTCGATTCGTTTTCAAAGGCCTCGTCGAGCGGCTTGATCTTGTTGCGGACGGCTTCAAGGCGGCTTTGGTAGTCGGAGCCCTTGTCGGGGTCTGCCAAAAGGTCGTTGACGTTCTTGGCGGTGTAGAGCTTCTCGTCGCTGCCGTCTGCAGGGACCGTGACCGTGTCATCGTCGGTCGTCTCGGTGCCATTGGTGTCGTACTTGTACGGAATGGAAAGCAGCCCCACCTCGGCAAAGGCGCTGCCTGCCTCGACAACGTGGATCGTCTTGCCGTCGGCTCCCGTCACCTTCTCGTTAAGGTTGATGTGCTCGTGGCCTGCGATAAGGGCATCGACGCCACGGAGCCGCGTGGCAAAGGTCTTTGCGTCGAGCGTGTGCGCGATACACACAACAACATCGCAGCCCTCCTTGCGCAGCTGCTCTGCCTCGGCATTGATGGCGTTCGCGGCACTCGAAAAGCTGGTGCCCGCGACCAGGTCCGCGCGCAGCGAGGAACCTAGCGACTCATCCATGGCTCCGACGACGCCGACCTTGATTTTGTAGTCGAATGTGGAGTGATCCTCGCTATCCTCCCAGGTGCGATCGAGCGTCTTCGTGATGCTCGAGCTCCATACGCCGTTCGAGGACGTTGCATTCGCGCAGAGCATGGCGAAGGGCGTGCCAGTGGTGCTGTAGCCGGTCATGGTGCGGAGTTTGTCCGCACCGTAGCTCCAGTCGTGGTTGCCTGGCGTGGTCGCATCGTAGCCGTCGGTGTAGAAGGTGTCCATGAGCTCGGCGATGCTCTTGCCCTCGCTCATGGTGGCGAAGGACTGTCCGTGGAAGGTGTCGCCCGCATCGAGCAAAAGATCGGGGGCGCTGCTTTGGGCGCTATAGAGAACCGCCAGTCCATCAAAGCCCACCGTGCCGGTGCCCTTGCTTTCGTTGTAGCTGTACTTGTAGCTGCCGTGGATATCGTTGGTGTGCATGACGGTTACGTCGCCGTTGATGACCCCGGGCAGACTGCCCGCGAAAGCGAAGCTGGGAGCGCCAGCGAGTGCGCCGGCAAGCAGCGCGGTGGTCAGTGCAAGGCGGGGGAGGAATCTTTTCATAGCGGCTTCCTTAGTTCTTAACCAGAATGCCTGGTTGAATATCGCCAATATCGACATGATATGCGAAAACCACCACAAAGGTGCCTGGCCCCTTTGTGGTGGTTTAGACGTTTGCGCAGATAAAGCCTGCCAAAATAAACTTGTCCCTTTTTGGTAGGTTTAGCTCAGCAGCATGCGGTCGTTGGCGAGCTCGCCGCCCGAGACTTCCTCGAACTTCTGGAGCAGATCGGCCACGGTAAGCGACTTCTTTTCATCGCCGGACACGTCGTAGATCACGTGACCCTCGTGCATCATGATCAGACGGTTGCCCAGACGGATGGCGTCGTTCATGTTGTGCGTGACCATGAGCGTGGTCAGGTGGTTCTCGTCGACGATCTCCTCGGTCAGGTTGAGCACCTTAGAGGCCGTCTTGGGGTCGAGGGCCGCGGTGTGCTCGTCGAGCAGCAGCAGGCGCGGCCTGGTGAGCGTGGCCATCAGCAGGGTGAGTGCCTGGCGCTGGCCGCCCGAGAGCAGGCCGACCTTGGCGTTGAGACGCGTGTCAAGACCAAGGTCCAGGCGCTTGAGCAACTCAACGTACTCATCTTTCTCGGCCTTGGTGACGCCCCACGAAAGGCCGCGACGCTGGCCACGGCGCTTGGCGAGGGCCAGGTTCTCGGCGATCTGCATGTCGGCAGCGGTACCGCGCATGGGATCCTGAAACACGCGGCCCAGGTACTTGGCGCGCTGCGACTCGCTCAGGCGCGAGATGTCGGTGCCGTCGAGCTCAATAACGCCCGAATCGAGCGGGTACACGCCGGCGATCATGTTGAGCAGCGTGGACTTGCCGGCGCCATTGCCGCCGATCACGGTTACAAAGTCACCGTCATTCAGGGTGAGGTCGACGCCGGTGAGCGCGCGCTTCTCGGTGACGGTGCCCTTGTTAAAGGTCTTCTTGACGTGCGAGAGCTTAAGCATCTGCCTCATCCCCCTTCGTGTAGGAGCTGCGGAGCTTATAGCGCTCCCAAACCACGGGCACGCACAGGGCCACGGCAACGATCACGGCGGAGAGCAGCTTCATGTCGTTGGCGTCCATGCCCAACTGCAGCACGATGGCGCGGATAAGGAAGTACACCACGGAGCCAAAGACGGCGGAGGCAAGACGGACGCTAAACTGCGTGAGGCCGCCGGGCAGCAGACGGCCGAGCACCTCACCGATAACAATGGCGGCAAGACCGATAACGATGGCACCGGTGCCCATACCAATGTCGGCATACTTCTGGCTCTGGCAGATGAGCGCGCCCGAAAGGCCGATGAGGGCGTTGGAGAGCACGAGGGCGATCATCTTGGTGGAGTTGGTGTTGACGCCCAGAGCGCGGATCATGTACTCGTTGTTGCCGGTGGCGCGCAGCGCCGAGCCGATCTCGGTGCCAAAGAACCAATACAGGATGGCAACGATAGCCACGGCGAGCAGGATGCCCAAGATGATGGCAACGGTGGACTGCGGCAGACCGGTCATATTGCTGACGGCGGAGAACACGGTGCCCTTGGCAAGAATGGGCGTATTGGACTTGCCCATGATGCGCAGGTTGATGGACCACAGGCTGATCTGGGTGAGGATTCCGGCGAGGATCGCAGGAATCTCAAAGACGGTGGTCAAAATGCCCGTGACGGCGCCCGCGATGGCGCCGGCGCACATACCGGCCAGCACGGCGAACAGCGGGTCGACGTTGTTATTGACGATGAGCACAGCGCAGACGCAGCCGCCGAGGGCAAAGCTGCCGTCGCAGGTCATATCGGGAATGTCGAGCAGGCGGAACGTGATAAACACGCCAAGCACCATAATGCCCCAGAGGACGCCCTGCGAAACGGCGCCCTGCAATGCAATGAGCATGCTTCATACCTCCTAGGATAGGGTGGACACGTGATTCACCATAATAGCGGTAACAATGCATAGAAGAGTTACGGACAGACGTTTTGTTTTACCTGAAACAAGCAGGGCGGACGCCGGTCTACAGCGCCCGCCCCTGTGGCTCAGATATTGAATAACGCGGCTAAAGCGCGAGCACGGGCTCTAGACGCATGCCGCGTATGGCATTACGCGTCCAGGGCGGAAAGGTCGATGCCCAGGGCCTCGGCCATTTCGTCGTTCTTGACGACGACCAGGTCCTTGCTCGAGAGGTGCTTGATCGGCATATCCTCGGGCTTGGCCTCGCCCTTCAGGATCTTAACGGCCATCTCGCCCGCGGCGTAGCCCAGGTCCTCATAGTTGATGGAGAGGGTGAACAGGCCGCCGGCCATGCACATACCCTCCTCGCCAGTCACGAAGGGAAGCTTGTTTTCCTTGCAGATCTGGCCGACCTGCGAGGCACCCGCGGCGATGGTGTTGTCGGTGGGGGAGTACAGCGCGTCGACCTTGCCCACGGCAGACTCGACGACGGACTGAATCTCGTTGGAGCTCGAGACGGTGAAGTCAGTGTACTCGAGGCCCAGCTTGTCGAGCTCCTTCTTGGCGGCCTTGATCTGGACGTCGGAGTTGGACTCGGCGGTGCAGTAGAGCAGGCCGACCTTTTTAACGTCGGGCAGGACCTTCTGCATCATCTCGAGCTGCTCGGCGACCGGGGTGAGGTCGGAAGCGCCCGTGACGTTGGTGCCGGGCTTGTCGTTGTCCTGGACCAGGCCGGAGGCGGCGTAGTCGGTGATGGCGCAGCCCACGATGGGGATATCGGCCGTGGCGCCGGCGGCAGCCTGCGCGGCGGGCGTGGCGATGGCATAAATCAGGTTGACGTTGTCGCCCACAAACTTGTCGGCAATGGACTTACACGTGGACTGGTCGTTCTGGGCGTTCTTCTGGTCGATCTTGACCTTAAGGCCGCTCTCCTTGATGGCCTTGACAAAGCCGTCGTTGGCGGCATCGAGTGCGGAATGCTCGGTGAGTTGCAGAACGCCGATGGTGTAGTCGGAACCGGCGGCAGCAGAGCCGGAACCAGAGTTGCCGCCGCATCCGGCGAGCGGGGCGAGCGCGAGCAGGCCGGCGGAGACCAGAAGGCTCCTGCGACTGATGGTGATGTCCTTCATATCATTACCCCCAGTATAAAAATGGCTGGAAACACTGCACTGGGACAAAGTGCAAGTGGAACTATAGTAGCGCTGATGTCCATTTTTACAACAGCCTGGCGGGTTTTTTAATACAGAATCGGATGGGCGGTACGGGTAGTCGAATGGGCGGCGGAGGGTCTTATGCGGCGGAGGAGGCGTCGTCCTCCTCGTCGAGGGCGGCGAAGAGCTTCTTGCCGTCGAGGAGACGTGTGGTGACGTTTCTCATGCGACCAATCTCTACGGTGCGCAGCGTGTCATCGGCACCTCGGGCGTCATAGACCGTTCCCAGCAAATACGAGATGCCATCGCGCTGCCTGATGGCAAAGGGGCGGAGTGTCATCCGTGCTACTTCGGTTTCGCCACGTGCCGTGACGCTCGAAATATCAAAACTCACCGTGGTTCCATGGTCGATGGCCTGCTCGACGAGCTCGCACGTGTCGATGCGCTTGATGGGCGTGCGTGTTGCCTTGGTAGCCTTGCTGCCTGCGCTCGGAACGGGTTCGGGTGTATCGAGGTAGCCGCGAACGTCGGCACTCGCCATGGCAACTAAGTGCTGCGCCATGCTCTTGCGGATAGCGATAGGCGTGGAGCGGTTGCGCATGACCATACCGTGGAGCCGGATGATCTCTTCATCGGTGAGCGGGCGGGTAAGAAGTTTGTAGCCCACGCCGCGTTTGTACTCAATTTCGTATCCGGCATGGCGAAGCGCGGAGATGGCGGTGTAGATGCTGCGCCGCGCCGCCGAGATGGGCATGCGGGCGGGGTCGTCGGGATGGGAGAGGCGCCGGATCAGCTCATCGGAAAGTATGGCCTTGTCCTCGCCGGTGTTTTCGCTCAAGAGCTGCAGGATGCGAACGGCGCGATAGGCTGCCATCGAGGCGGCGCCCCTCGTCGTGGTGTCGTAGGTTTCAACAGCGGCTTCGGTCATGGTGTCCACGTCCTTTCCGTTTTGGGTGGCGACGGTATGGAGCCTAGGACGTGGGGCTTTCCCAGGGGCGCAGGGCGCTCTGGGCGGTCGGTAGTCGTCGGCAAACGGCGGGTCGAGTTTTCAACAGCCCTGCTCAACTGACCAAAAACTTGCCAAAAGCTTGACGGATGCTGTTGAAAAAAAGCGTCTCTCGACCGATGTCGAGAGACGCTTATGCGATGAGCGTTGGCGTGTGGCGACGCGAGCTAGCGTCCGACGATTAGAAGTCGGCGTTGCCCACGGTGCGCGGGTGCGGCAGGACGTCGCGGATGTTGCCCACGCCGGTCAGATACATGACCAAGCGCTCGAAGCCCAGACCGTAGCCGGCGTGCTTGCAGGAACCGTAGCGGCGCAGGTCAAGGTAGTACTTGTACTGCTCGGGATTCATGCCCAGATCCTTGATGCGGGCCTCGAGCAGATCCAGGCGCTCCTCGCGCTGGGAGCCGCCGATGATCTCGCCGATGCCGGGAACCAGGCAGTCGGCGGCGGCGACGGTCTTGCCGTCCTCGTTCATGCGCATGTAGAACGCCTTGATCTCGGCCGGGTAGTCGGTCACGAAGGTCGGGCGCTTAAAGTGCTCCTCGGTCAGGAAGCGCTCGTGCTCGGTCTGCAAGTCGATGCCCCAGCTGACGGGGTAATCAAACTGGTGGCCAGCAGCGACTGCCTGCTCCAGGATCTCGACGGCCTCGGTGTAGGTAACGCGGGCAAAGTCGGAGTTGGCGACATGGTCCAGGCGCTCGAGCAGACCCTTGTCCACAAACTTGTTGAGCATATTGAGCTCGTCGGGGCAGGTTGCCATGACGTCCTTAAGGACGTACTTGAGCATGGCCTCGGCGTTATCCATGTAGTCGTTAAGGTCGGCAAAGGCCATCTCGGGCTCGATCATCCAAAACTCGGCGGCGTGGCGCGTGGTGTTGGAGTTCTCGGCACGGAAGGTGGGGCCAAAGGTGTACACGTCGCCAAAGGCCATGGCAAAGTTCTCGGCATTGAGCTGGCCGGACACGGTGAGGCTTGCATGCTTGCCAAAGAAGTCCTGGCTCCAGTCGACCTCGCCGGACTCGGTGAGGGGCGGATTTTTGGGGTCGAGCGTGGTCACGCGGAACATCTCGCCGGCGCCCTCGCAGTCACTCGTGGTGATGATGGGGGTGTTGACGTAGACAAAGCCCTGCTCCTGGAAGAAGCGGTGGATGGCGGCAGCCGCGACAGAGCGGATGCGGAACACGGCGCGGAACAGGTTGGTGCGCGGACGCAGGTGCTGCTGGGTGCGCAGGAACTCGACGGTTGCGCGCTTCTTCTGCAGTGGGTAATCCGGGGCGCTCGTGCCCTCGACCTCGATGGAGGTGGCAGAAAGCTCGAAAGGCTGGGGCGCATCGGGGGTCAGCTTGACGGTGCCGGTGCAAATGAGTGCGGCCGAGACGTTTTGATGGGCGATCTCGTCGTAGTTGTCGAGTGCCTCGCGGTTCATGACGACCTGCAGGTCGCGGAAGCAGCTGCCGTCGTTGAGCGTAACAAAGCCAAAGTTCTTCATGTCGCGGACGGACTTGACCCAGCCGGCGACGGTGACGGTCTGGCCGCCGAGCGACTCGGCATCGGCATAGAGCTGCGCGATTTTGGTGCGGTTCACGTATCCTCCCATAACGGTTGAATGATAGTTATCCATACAGTTCGATATTCTAGCAGCTCGGCTCATTTGGGCTATACAGATAAGGCATTGGCGGGATGGTTTTTCAAACGAAAAGCGCCCGCGGCCTAATGGTCGTGGGCGCTTGACGAGGTGCCTTTTGGCTGTGTGGCGCGGGGCCTGGCTACTTGGTCTTGGCAACCAGCAGCGGGTCGCCAAGCTTGACGAGCGGGTTGCCGCCGATAAGCGTTCCAGACTCGCCGACATGGTCGATGCTCTTAAGACGATCGAGCTCGGAGACGATGACGGTCACGATGTCCTCGTGACCAGCGGCCTTAATGGCCTCGCGGTCGAAGCTGATGAGCGGCTGGCCTGCCTTGACCACATCGCCCATCTCGACAAAGCGGGCAAAACCCTTGCCGTTCATTTCCACGGTGCCCAGGCCAACATGGATGAACACGCGCAGGCCGTCCTCGGTAATCATGCCGATGGAGTGGTTGGTGACAGTGGTGGCACCGATGCGGCCGTTGGCGGGCGCATAGATGGTGCCGGTAATGGGCTCGATGCCATAGCCCTGGCCAAGCATGCCCGAGGCGATCGTCTCGTCGGGAACCTCGTTCAGGTTGACGAGCACGCCGTTGACGGGGGCATAGATGACGCCTTCGCGGGTAGCGAAGCTTGCTGCGGGCGGAACGGACGCCTCGCCGGTCGAGGTGAAGGTGGACTTAAGCGAATCGAGCAGACCCATAGTTGCCTCCAACTTAAATAGGCGCATATCGCGCGTTTGGTTTGCCGGAAACGTTTCACATGTGTTTCGCGGCTTGGTCAACGCCCCTATTCTACGCTGCTCAACGATACCTCTGAACTGGGATTATGTGATATATCAGTTGAAGGGAAACTTATTGCCGGAGTGTTTCTGCGCCACGGGTTCAAGTGGGGTACGCTTGAAGGCGAAAAACAAGGGCGCATAATTTGCGCGAAGGGAGCACATATGATTGTCGAGAACCATGCGCTGTGGGGCGAGGAGCCGACCGAGGATTATCCGGCGACGTTTACGTATTTGGGTGCCGAGCCGCTGCCCGATAAACCGAATGGCCGCCGCCCCGCGGTGATCATCTGCGGCGGAGGCGGGTTTACGCATATCGCTCCGCACGAGCAGGACCCGGTGGCGTTTGCATTTTTGGATCGCGGCTACCAGGCCTTTGTGCTCAACTATGTCACGAGTTCTACGGGTGACGTGAGCTTTCCGCACCCCCAGGCAGATCTTGCCAAGATGGTCGCCACGGTGCGCGCCAACGCCGACGAGTGGCATGTCGATCCTAAGCGCGTGTGCGTCGTGGGCTTTTCTGCTGGCGGCATGATTTGCGCCTCGCTGGCAACACAGTGGAAGACCGGCCCCTTTGCGGCACTTGCCGGGGCGCGTCCGGACGACATTCGTCCCGATGCCGTGGTGCTGGGCTATCCATTGCTCGACTTTGCCTATGTGCGCGACATGCAGACGCGCGATCCGCGCATTGACTTGCGCGTGCCCAAGACGGGCGGCAAGACGGGACGCGATTTGCTCAACGACTACCTGTCGATGGTGACGGGCGGCGAGGCAACTGACGAGCATCTGGCCGACATCTGCCCCACCACGCATGTTTCGCGTCAGATGCCACCGACCTTTGTGTGGGGCGTGTCCGACGACAAGACGGCGCCGATCGCGCAGGTCTACCCGTTTGCGCAGCGCATGGCCGAGGAGGGCGTTGCATGCGAGATGCACGTCTTCGACCAGGGTGGTCACGGCCTTTCGCTCGGCAACGCCAACACCGCGGTCGACAACGAGGACAAGCAGGTGGCGGTCCGTCCCTGGATCCGCCTAGCCTTCCGCTTCCTGGAGCGCCACGGGTTTTAGTTACGGCGTTTTACCAAACGCCGTAA
>DBFNYT010000112.1:0-6741 GCA_048425625.1 Collinsella sp.
GCCGCCGCCAAGGCGGCGCAAGCGGCAAGCTGGAGTGCGCAGGCCGCCAATGCCGCTACGGCGCAGGCGACGAGTGGCAGCGCAGTTGGCTCGACTCCGGTGAAGGGCCCGTTCCAGTCGTTCCCGTATTGGGCCGTGTGCTGGCTGCTGTTCTTTTTGCTGATGTTCCTGTTTGGTGCCGGCCCCTTTGCCGCACTGATCTTCTTTACGATTCCCATCTATCACTGGGTGGCGCGTGCGCTCGATGGCGATTGGGCGCGCGGGGATATTCAGGTTGGTTCGGCGTCGGTGGCGGTCAAGGCCCAGGGGAAGGATACTTCTGCGGAATCTGATGCTGACGTGGCTACCGCGACTACCGCTGAGCCGATTGCCAAAGAGAGTGATGAATGATGAAGCTTTCGCATGAATCCAAGGTACGCTTGGGCGTTGGCATCGGAGCGTTTGTGCTCATCATCGGGCTTGTCTTTGGCATTTCGCGGACTTTGATTCATTTTGATGGCCCGCGGGATCTCGACGATGTTGTATCCGGCTTCTCTGGTATGGACGATGCGGTTGACGAGGACGATCTTTTGGATGGCGGGAACTATTCCGCTCGGCCTCAGCAGCTTTCGAGCACGACTTTTGACGAAGACGCGTTCCAATCGCTCGACTTGGATGTGACGTCGGGGACGGTCGAGGTTAAACGTGTCTCTGGCGGACCGGTACGTGTCATCGAAAGCGGGCGCGTTGCAAAGGGGGCGTCTGCTTCCGATGCCGCCACTCAGAATCTGGTTAAGATCGAGGGCTCTACACTCAAGATTCGCCAGTTCGATTGCGATGACGAGCGCGCCATTGACCGCACGGTTACCGTCGAGCTGCCGCGCGAAGTTGCCGATAACATGGTGGGCATTACAGCGAATGTAGGATCGGGTGACCTGACGGTCGCGGGCATTGCGTGTCATGACCTCAACCTGACTTTGGACTCTGGAGACGTTGAGTTTACGGGCACCGTGACCGATACCCTGAATGCCGAGGTCGGTTCGGGCGATGTGACGTTCGAGCTCTACCAGGCCCCCGCGAAGTCGATGGACGTAAGCGTGGACTCGGGCGATGTGGAGATAACGGTTCCGAACTCTACGGGCTTTAAGGCGAGCCTTACCGTGGGCAGCGGTGACTTCGAGAGCGATTTCCTTCCGCTTGGCTACGATGGCGAGACCATATTGAATCTTGAATTCGACAACGGTGATAAGTCTGCCACGTATCGTTTTAAGGTCGGTTCGGGCGACATGTCGTTTGATCCGGAGTGACGTGTGGTTTTCGGAGACCGGTGCATATAGGCGTGCTCTTTGATGAAGGCGCCGGGGCCGTGGTCGGCTCCGGCGCCTTTGCCTTTACAATGGGGGCATGGAACAGATTATTTTGAACATACTCGAGGCCCTGCGTCGCGGCGAACCCGTGGACGACAAGGCGCTCGTCAAACTGATACATGCCGAGGCGCGCCGCGAGGGTGCCGATAAGCGCGACCTGGCCAAGCGTCGCCTGCTGCCGTTTTACCAGCGGGTAAAGCGTGAGGAGCCGGCTCGTTGGGCTGGGTGGAATGTCGATGCCGAGCTGGAACGTCAACTGCTGCAGGTGCTGCGTATGAAGCCGCGCCGAACGGCTTCGGGCGTGGCGACCATTACCGTCATCACCAAGCCGTGGCCGTGCTCGGGCGATTGCCTGTTTTGCCCCAACGACCTGCGCATGCCCAAGAGCTATCTGCACGCCGAGCCGGCGTGTGCCCGTGCGGAGCAAAACTGCTTCGATCCGTATCTGCAGGTGAGTGCCCGTTTGACGGCGCTTTCGCAAATGGGGCATGCGACCGATAAGATCGAGCTCATTGTGCTTGGCGGTACCTGGAGCGACTATCCGCAAGGGTATCAGGCGTGGTTCATGTCGGAGCTCTTCCGTGCACTCAATGATGATGCAGTGGCGGGCGTGGCGGCAAACCCCATGTTGGCGCGTCCGGGCATCAGTCGTGCCGAGGCGGGGCGTCTGCTCGATGACGCTCCCGCCGATGCCCTGCCGCCTGTGGTAGCAGAGCGCCGTGAGCGCTATCGGGCCGCCGGCATTGCGACAGACGAGGTCGAGCTTGCTGCCGGCGTTGCCGACGAGCAGGGGCGTGTGGATGCTGCCGTGGGCGGCTATAACCGTGCGGTGCGTCGTCTGTACGGTCCCGGTACGCCGTGGGACAAGGTCACTGAGTGGCAGACGGCAACGATGGAGGAGCTCGAGCGTCAGCAGCGCATCAACGAGACGGCGAAGCATCGCGTGGTGGGACTCGTTATCGAGACGCGCCCCGATGCCGTAACGCCGCAGGCGCTTACGCTCATCCGCCGCCTGGGCTGCACTAAGATCCAGATGGGTATCCAGAGCCTCGACCAGCACCTGCTCGATATCAACGAGCGTCGCATTTCGGTGGCGCAGATTGAACGGGCGTTTTCGCTTGCGCGCCTGTTTGGCTTTAAGATCCATGCGCATTTTATGCTTAACCTGCTGGGCGCCACGCCGGAGGGGGATAAGCGCGACTACGAACGCTTTATGACCGAAGGGGCCTTTATGCCCGACGAGGTCAAGGTCTACCCGTGTGCGCTCATCGAGGGCTCGCGTCTGGTGGGCTGCTATGAGCGCGGCGAGTGGCGTCCCTATACCGAGGAAGAGCTGCTCGATGCGCTGGCCGACGACATCGTGGTGACGCCGGCGTTCTGCCGTATCAGTCGCATGATCCGCGACTTTAGTTCCGACGACATTATGGTGGGCAACAAGAAACCCAACCTGCGTCAGCTCGTTGAGAACCGTCTGGCTGCTCGGGGTGATGGTGCGACGGTGCGCGAGATTCGCTATCGCGAGATCAGTACGGCGGGTGCCGACTTGGATGAGCTATCTCTTGATGAGGAAGTGGCGTACGAGACGCCAGTGACTTACGAGCGCTTTTTGCAGTGGGTGACGCCGCAGGGCAAGATCGCGGGCTTTTTGCGGTTGTCGCTGCCCGACCATTCGTTTGTTGCCGCGCATGCGGACGAGTTGCCGACGACGCCGGACGAGGCGATGATTCGCGAGGTGCACGTGTATGGCATGGCGGCACGCGTGGGTGACCAGGGCCAGGCGGCGCAGCATCACGGGTTGGGGCGTTTGCTCGTAGAGCGTGCGTGCGAGATTGCCCGGGATGCCGGCTATGCGCGCATCAACGTGATCAGCGCGATTGGTACGCGCGAGTACTATCGCCATCTTGGATTTTATGACCATGGCCTTTATCTGCAAAAGGAGCTCTAGATGAACAAGCCGAGTGTTTCTGCCGGCGTCGTTGCCGGCGTTGCTCTGGGAGCCGCGGCGCTTGGTGCGGCCGCTGTCGCTGTTCGTGTTGCCTGTCTGCAGGTTGCGCGAACCTGCAATGGGTTGGCGCGTGTGAAGCGCGTGCACGACGAGGGCGGCGACGAAGTCCGCGTATTGGTGCAAGGCGGCGTCTACCAAAGCGCGAGTTACGTTGGCGAGCGTTGGGCTGAGCCCGTCTTTGCGTACTATCGTGCGTTTGACGACGTGTTTGAGGCCGAGGGTGCAATGCACGACGCTTATGGTCACGGCATCGACCGTATGCTCATGCTGGGTGGCGGCGGGTTTGCCTATCCCAAGTTTGCGCTGATGTCGCACGAGGGCTTGCGCATGGACGTTATCGAGTATGACGGAGAGATTACGCGCCTGGCGCGCCGTTGGTTCTATCTGGACGAGCTGGAGCGCACGGTGGGCGACCGCTTGCGGGTGATTACTGCTGAGGCTCGCTCGTATCTGGGTGTGACGAGTGTGGGTCATCGTCGCTACGACGTGGTCGTGAGCGATTGCTTTGGCGGTGCCGAGCCCGTACGCGAGCTGGCGACCGTTGAGGCGTTGCGTCTAGTGCGGGGCAGCCTGAATGCCGGCGGCATCTACGTGGCCAATATCGTGAGCGCAAGCGAGGGGAGCGATGTGACGTTCCTGCGCGATTGCGCTGCCACGGCACTCGAGGTATTCGCCCACGCCTGGGTGGTCCCATGTGGCGATGCGGAGTTCGGCGGCGAGGAAAACTACCTGCTCATCGCCAGCGACGGCAACTACGCCTTTGCCGAAGCCGTGCCCTTCGACACCGACTTCCTCGGCACCGTCCTTCACGACAAATAAGTCTCCTCGTCCCAAAAAGACTGGTCTTAGGCGTGGTCGCGCCAGCCGAGAACGCGCTGCTTCATGCCTTCGATGTCGAGCACGCCTTCGGCAAAGCCCTTGCGCACGAGCTCTTCGGGAACAAACTCGTCGTAGCGGTCAAAGTAAGGCACCTCGCCGGGATAGACGAGGTCGATGGGGTCGAAGTCTTTCTCGGCTTCGGCGGCGAGCACTTCAAAGAACGTCTCCTCGTCGGCCTTCATCTTAAACTGCATAAAGTACGGGCGTGACGGGTCGAGTCCGCGAAGGCCCAACTCAGCGGCGCATTTAATCTTGAGCATGCGCTCGAGCGCCAAAAAGGCGTAGCTGCCCAACCAGGGGAAGAGCACCCAGGTGTCGCCACCCAGGTTGATGAGCGGCTTAGTTCCCGCGCCCGAAATCTCGGCCGTATGGCGAGCCTGCGCCAGACGGGCCCGCGCGTTACCCATCAGGTACGGATACGCCGCGTGCTCGTTGAGCGCCTTGCGCATACGCTCGAGTACGTGTGTATTGATGTCGCCGGGGCAGTCGCCAAAGTAGGCCGGCACCCGGCCCTTGACCTGCGTGGCAAAGACGGTGTGACGCTTCCAGTCCACTTCCTCGACAATCCAGCAGTGTCCGGCGATGGCAATGCGCTCACCGGGCGGGGGCGGGTTGACAATCGTGCCCAGCTCGGCCGATTCGCTGCGAACGGTGAACTCCTCGTTTTCCTGGAACACGGCGTAGAACTTAAAGTTGTTGATGATGCGCTCGCCCGCGAGACCCACGATGAGCCCGCCGCCCTCGGTGACTTGGATATGGTCGATCTTAATGAGGTGACGCAGCAACACGCGATAGTCATCGGCCGAGATGCGATGGAAATAGCTGAGTGTGAGCACGCGCTGGGCAAGCTCTGCCGGCGTGAGTTCGCCGGTGCTGGCAAGCGTCGACATAGTCTGGTGGTAGAGCAGGCTGTAGGGGAGTCGATCGAGCTCGGGCGGCTCGACCCACTTTTCCTCGCGATAGAGTTGTACGAGCGCGATGCCCTGCAGGAGCTTCCACGGAATGGTCTCGGGCATCATCGTGCGCGGCTCGGGTTCTTCCTCGCGCATGACAAACCACATCTCGGGCGGAAGGTCGCGACGGCCTGTGCGCCCCATGCGCTGCAAAAAGGAGCTGACGGTAAACGGCGCGTCAATCTGGAACGCGCGCTCCAGGCGACCGATATCAATGCCGAGCTCCAGCGTGGAGGTGGTGACGGTCGTCTGCGCCTGCTCTTCGTCGCGCATGAGCTCCTCGGCCGTCTCGCGCAGCGATGCCGAAAGGTTGCCGTGGTGGATGAGAAAGCGGTCTGGCTCGTGCCGGCTCTCGCAGTAGCTGCGCAACATGGAGCACACGGCCTCTGCCTCCTCGCGCGAGTTGGCAAAGACCAGGCACTTGCGGCCGCGGGTATGCTCAAAGATGTAGCCCATGCCGGGGTCGGCGTTGTCGGGTGCGGTGTCGGTGGGGTTGAGCAGTGCCTGTTCGGTTGCCTGCGGGATGTCGACTTCGCCCTCGGGGGCTGAGGAAGTGCGACGGTCCTTGGGAGCGGCCTTGCCCCGTGCCCGCTCACGACGTTGACGGCGCTCCTCTTGTGTGAGTTGTCCGCTATGGCGCATGTCTTGGGTGCTGACGGGCAGTGCCGCGGGTGCCGCTGCCTCAATGCGCTCGCATGCAAGCACTTCGGCCTCTTGAGGACCCATGCTCTTGAATCCCCGCTGCTGCGCCTGGGGACCCGAGTTGTAGAAGTGCTCCATGGAGATACGCCACACGCGGCGCGGTTCCTCAAAACGAGGGATAACGCAGTCGCGTCCCGTTCCCTGCGAGAGAAAGGTACCCGTGCGCTCGGGGTCGCCGATGGTAGCCGAAAGGCCAATGCGGCGGGGTTGTACGCCGGCCATGCGCGACAGGCGCTCAATAAGGCAGAGCGTCTGCCCGCCTCGATCGCCGCGCATAAGCGAATGGACCTCGTCGATGACGACGTAGCGCAGATCGCAGAACATGCGCGGAATCGCCATGTGCTTATGGATCAAGAGCGCCTCGAGCGACTCGGGCGTAATCTGCAAGATACCGCTCGGCTTTTTGATGAGCTTTGCCTTGTGCGACTGCGAAACGTCGCCATGCCAGTGCCAGACGGGGATGTCGGCTTCTTCGCACAGGTCATTGAGGCGGACGAACTGATCGTTGATGAGCGCCTTGAGGGGGCCAATGTAGAGGGCGCCCACGCTTGCGGGCGGGTTCTCCCAAAACTCGGTCAGGATGGGAAAGAAGGCTGCTTCGGTTTTGCCGGAAGCTGTGGATGCCGTTAGGAGCACATTGTCTTGTGTGTTAAAGATGGCATCTGCTGCCGCAACCTGGATAGAGCGCAGACTCTCCCAATCGTGGGAGTAGATGAAGTCTTGGATAAACGGGGCGTAGCGGTCAAAGGCGTTCACGGGGCCTCCTCTCAAAAACGAATCTCTCAGCGCGGCTGGCAACGGCTTGCTGCATGACTGCTTCAACATTTGCCCAGATAAAACCTGCCAAAATAAACCT
>DBFNYT010000113.1:0-6809 GCA_048425625.1 Collinsella sp.
TTGCCGTGCCCCAACGCGTATTGTTCCCGTTGACATCGGGACCGATAACATCGGCGGATCCAAGCACCTGACCGGGGAGGGCATCGACGTCAGCACCATACATAAAGGTGACGGCGTCACCCTCCTGGAGCTTGTAGGCACCGGCGCCAACGTCGGCGAACTTGCCATTTACGTAGAAGCGCCAATAGCTATTGGTCGCAGCATCATAGCCACAATAGGTCTTACCGTCAAGCGGCGAGGTAATGCCCCTAAGGTACCAACCCCAAGACTCTTCTGTAGCTTTGAGTTTAAGACCAGTCTGCTCCAACAGGTCCTTAGCAGTAGAGCCCGCCTTGAGACTCGTCTGGCCCGTCGAAGCCCAAACCTGCTGCTTGCCGTCCTTGTCCTTACCGAGAACCTGAACAGAAGCATGGACAGAATCGGACGGCAACTGGTCGCCCCAGCCACCGTAGAACCACGTGACGGTATCGCCGGCATGGATGG
This sequence comes from Collinsella sp., assembly GCA_048425625.1. GTDB lineage: Bacteria > Actinomycetota > Coriobacteriia > Coriobacteriales > Coriobacteriaceae > Collinsella. The sequence goes on from DBFNYT010000113.1 coordinate 484, forward strand.
TGACATTGTCCGCCGTATAGTCACTCGACTTGCCGTTGATGAACAGCTGCCAATAGGTCGAATAATCTTGGGGCGTACCCAGCTCAACACCGTTGTACTTAAGGCTCAGAATGAAGGAGCCCGCAGCAACGGCGTCAATGTCGTTCGCCTCGAGTGCGACCTTCGTAAGATCAAGCGCGCTCGAACCGGACGTCACCACATACTGCGTATTATCGACCCAAGTCTGAGTCTTGCCCTGGGCATCGCGACCAATGACGGTCACATTTGCGGCAACTTGGTCTTTAACGACAGGGGACGAGCTACCAGCCGTATAGGCAAACTCAATCTTCTGCCCCTGGGTGAGCTTGACGCTGCTCGCGCCAACCGAGGAAGACGCGCCGTCGACGAACAGCTGCCAGAAGGCATAAGTCGTCGGATCGTAGGCAAGCGTGCGACCATCGCTCGGGGATGTGATGCTTTCGAGGTAGAAACCGTATGCCGTGTTCGGTTCGTACTTCGCCTTGAAGCCCGTCTTCTCCTGCAGCTTAATGAAGGCATCCGCAGCCGTCGCGCCCTCGTCGAGCTTGAGCTGCGTAGGTGCCACCCAGGTCTGAGCCTTGCCGTCGGCATCGGTGCCGATAATCGAGAACGAGACCTCGACTTGCTTCTTGGCGACATCGCCGGTTTCTGTCGGGTTCTCTGTCTGGACGGCAGTCGCGGCGGCAGATCCTGCTTGGCCAGCGGATGCCGTCGAAGACTGCTCGCTCGTGGCAGGGCTCCCCCCCCCCGTCGCCGAGCCTTCGTCGCCAGTTGCTGCCTCTGTTGTGGCGGCACTGGCTGCAGGCGCGCTCCCGGAATCCGAAACCTCGGCGCCGCTCTGCTCAGCGGTACCGCCCGCAAGCGCTGCGTCCTCGCCTGGCGTCGTAGCCTGAGCCACAGCGTCGGTAATGCCCTCGGCACCCTCGGCCCACAGCTGAGCCGGCGTGGTGCTGAAGGCCATCGCGAAGGCCAGGAATGCCACCAGGCCGCGCTTGGCTACGCCGCGCGCGATTACGCCACGGCGACGAAGCGAGGCACGCTGGCACTCGTCCTCAAACATATCCATTTGTCTCCTACTGTCTGTACTTGGAGCGTTGCCTTGAAGCTGCCCCACGTCATCGCGCATGTTGCGCTCGAGTTCCCCCATCGGGGTCCCCCTTCCCTCCAGAGCCCTATGCACACCGGCGGCATACGCCGCAGCCGCATGCAAGATGGGAGGCGATCCGACTTAACCTTAACGACTCGGGCGCGCCGTCCGATCTGCGACGCGAACATCCCGAGCCAAGAGGAATTACGGTTACTGGTACAGCCGGGGACTTGCACCCCGATTCTCCCAAACGCGCAGGAAAACCGCGCATTCGTGCGTCTCCGCACCACCATCTAGGCCATCGATTAAAACCGTCAATATGCTATCACGCAAAAGGGCCTCGCACGCAGGCGAAGCCCAAGGTAAAAGCTATTGTTTGCGATAGGAAAATGCGGTGACGGCCGCAGCCTCTAGTGCTTGCCGCCGTGACTGTTGAGCCAGATATTGCGACCCAGCATAAGCGCCAGCACCAGCGCGCTCACGTAGCCCATAAAGCCAATGACTGGGATACCAAACACAACCGGCTCGATGCGTGCGTAGTACACCACCGACGAACCGATAAACAGGCCGGCGATAACGATAGCCATCGACATGCGGTCGATAATTCCGCCCAGCTGTCGCAGCGCCTTATCGCTGCTCATGATCTGCGTGTTTACCTTAAGCTGGCCGCGCGTAAGCATACGCGAAGCCAAGCCCAGATACTCGGCCGCCTCGAGCGAGCCTTTTGCCGCGCGATAGCTGCTCGCGGCAAGATCGCGGCTCATCTCGCGCATGCGGGCGTAGGTGCTCTTCTCGTTTTTGATGTGCGTCTGGATGATCTGGATCATGTTGACGTTGGGCATGTACTCGGTCAGCAGACCCTCGAGCGTCACCATGCCGCGGGCGAACATCGTCACCACGCTCGGCAGCTCAACGTCATTTTTGCGCGCGAGGTTTAACAGCGAAGTCAAAAACTCGCCGATATCCAGGTCTTTAAGGTCGAGCCCGGCAAAGTCGGCAACAATAAAGTCCAAGTCGGACAAAAAGGCCGAATGGTCAAGCTCGGCCGAATCGCCGCGCGTCACGGCAAAGCGCATGAGCGAATCCTTGAGCTTGGGCACGTCACCCTCGGCCACGGCGAAAATCATGTCTTTGACGATACCGCGGTCATGGCTCGACATACGTCCGACCATACCCAAGTCGATAAAGTAGACAATACCGTCCTTGAGGATGATGTTTCCCGCATGCGGGTCGGCATGGAAAAAGCCGTCGTCGAGCACCTGCGTCGAGTAGTCCTCGACAATCGCGGCACCGATCTTTTCCAAGTCATAGCCCTCGACCACCAAGCGTTCAGGATCGGCGATCGAAATGCCGTCGACGTAGTCCATAACCACCACGTGCTCGGTGCACAGGTCCAGATAGGATTTAGGGCACGTCACGCCATGAACGCTCTTATGGAACTCGTAGAAGTCGTTGAGGTTTTTGGCCTCGGCCAAAAAGTTGGTCTCCTCGCGAAACGAGGTCCACAGCTCCTCGACCACGCCGTGCAGGTCAACGAATTGATCGGTGTTGACGAACTTGGAAACGATACGCACCACCGAGCGGATGATATCGATGTCCTGCGCCATAACCTGCTGCGCACCGGGGCGCTGCACCTTGACGGCCACGTCCTCGCCCGTCACCAGACGAGCGCGGTGCACCTGCGCGAGCGATGCGCTACCAAGCGGATTGGGATCGATCGCATCGAACATCTCCCCCAGGCGCAGGCCGTATTCTTCCTCCAGACAGCGAAGCACTACCTCGTACGGCACCGGCTCCACGTCGGAGCGCAGACGACGCAGCTCGTCGCAAAAGCGTTGCGGCAGAATCTCGGACCGGTTGGCCAGAATCTGCCCCATCTTGACGAACATGGGGCCGAGTTCCTCGAGCAGGCGGCGCAAACGAACCGGCGTGAGGTTGTCCCACACGCGGTACTTTTTGACCAGGCGAACAATCTGCCCAATGCGTTCGCGACGACCCGCCGGCGTGAGCTGGTATTCCTCGTCCGGTGCCATCGCGTCGGGCTCCTCGGGCACCATATCGACAGCGCGTGGCTTCTTGCGAGCGCCCGAGACGGCAGCGTCGACCTCATCGACAACCGCCGCCTCGTTACCCAGAGGATCTAGATTGTTGTAATCGGTGGTGGAATCTGCCATCTGCGCTGCTACTCGGCCTCTTCGGTATCCTTCGCATCGTCGGCCTCAACAGACTCGACGGGCACCGAGGTCACGTTGTCCTCGACCGAATCGACGATGTCGCGCACATGAGCCAGGAAGGCCGTGCGCTCGGGCGCGGTCATAACGCGGACGCGAGCCAGAATGAGCTCGTCGAGCACGCGTTGGGCCGCGGTCTCGCCCTGCATGCCCAGACGCTCGGTCAGGTCGGAGATGGTGCCGCCGGCCTGCTCGAACATGTCGGACACGCTACGGGCGATATCGGGGGTGCCGGCGTCCTTGCGAACCTGCTCGCCCTTGGTATTGAGGTCGTCGAGAACCTTCTTGCTGCCCTCAACGGCAACGGCGGCAGCGCCAAAGCCAACGTTGATGGCGCCGTTAACAAGCTGATCGAATTTCATAACCATGGTTGTCTCCAATCACAAACAACTGCATTGGCGTTCTTGTACCCAAGATTGAGTGAAAGCGACAAAGCGTTTTAGCGCTATTCGATCGACGGGAAATCCCTACCTCACGTTGTCGTTCATCGCGAAAGAGTTCTTCATGGCGCAGCTCGTGGTGTAGAGCACCTTGCCCAGCAGGGCATCGGTCTCCACGCGGACACGCTCGGCAAAGGCCTCGTTGGCGCGTGCAAGCTCGGCAGGCACCTCGGCCTCGGGCAGAGCGGCTACGGCAGCGTCGACGTCATGGATCTGCTTGTGGCCCATGCCACCGACCTTCTCCTGATAGTCCTCCACAGCGCGGCCGCACTCATGAAAACGGACGTCGGCCAGCGCGCCGATCAGGCGGTTGGCCCAGTAGAAGTTTTCGGACGTCACGCGAGACTGCGTGTCGGCATAGTACTCGGGCATGGTCTCGACATTGGCGTACAGCGGCACGAGCGCGTTAAACGAGTTGGAGCCAAACGCCATCCATTGCACGGCGCGGTAGGCCGGCTGCGCATAGGGGCGCAGCTGCAACACGGAAAGCTGACTGTTGCGGTTGATGCCGATGGGGCGATAGGCGCCGCGCGTGGCGGGCGTACCCTTGCTGCCGTAGCAGTCGTACTCCGTGCCCTGGTAGTGGCTCGAGAGTACGTACTTAATGTCCTCGATGGTCACCTTGCGCTCGGGCACACGGCTCCAGGGGATGTCATCGCTCTCGGGCGTGTAGTCGGCGTCGGGACCATCCCACACGTCGCTGGGGTTGAGGCAGCGCTGCATGTACCAGGCGCGCGGCGTGTTGTAGACATGGTCGCTGTCGCTGTGCGAACCAAAGGCCTCGCGCGGGTTAAAGACCGCAGCCGGACCGTCGCCCTCGACACCCAGCGTCAGGTCCAGATGCCACTCGGCCATCCAGGAGCGCAGGTCGGCGGAGCACATGTGGTCGGCCTGGTCGCCCTCGGCGTCGTCCAGGTCAAAGCTGTCGATGCCCAGCTGGTTGGGCATGGTCACATAGGCGTCGTCAGGCACGCGCCTGGCGATCCAGTGGTGACCGCCGATGGTCTCGAGCCACCAGATCTCGTCCACGTCGCTAAAGGCGATGCCGTTGTTCTCGTAGGTGCCGTAGCGCTCGAGCAGCTCGCCCAGAATACGCACGCCGTCGCGGGCGGACTTGGCATACGGCAGCACCAGGGTCACCATGTCCTCCTCGCCCAAGCCACCGGGCTGCGCCGGCACATAGCCGTCCTCGCCCTCGTTGCCCTTGGCGGGAACGTAATCGACGAGCGGGTCGGCGCCGCGAACGCGCTCGTTGGTGGTGAGCGTCTCGGTTGCGGACATGCCAACGTTAAGCTCGTTGAAGCCGGCCTCAGCCCAGATGCCGTGGCCCGGGACAACATCGGGGACGCTCGTGTAGCGCATGGGGTTATCGGGCAGTTCAACGGTCAGGTGACTCAGGACGCTCGTGTAGACGCGCGGCTGCTCGTCGGGATGCACCACGCGCATACGCTTGGGCTCAAACACCCCGTTGGACGAGTCCTCGTTGCGGGCGACAAGCGTCGACCCGTCGTAGCTCGCGTTCTTACCAACCAAAATCGTTGTGCACGGCATGCGCATCCTCCTTAAGCGAAGAAATCAAACGATAACAGTGTATCGCTTCGACACGAAAAGGGCGAAACCACGGCTTCGGCAGCCCCTGTGGGCAAAAACGCCTATTTCGATGCGCGCTCCGCCGCCTCGATCACGTGTTTGGCGAGGATCGCCGTGGTCACAGCCCCCACGCCGCCCGGCACGGGAGTAATTGCGCCAACGATCGGTTCCGTAGCATCAAAATCGACATCGCCGACCAGCTTGCCAGCGGCCTCGTCCCAATTAATGCCAACATCGATGATCGTCTGGCCCTCGCGAACCGCATCCGCGCCAATCGTGCGCGCGCGTCCAACGGCCGCAACCACAATATCAGCTGCACGGCACTCAGCAGCCAAGTCGCGCGTATGCGTATGGCACGTCGTCACCGTGGCATTGCAAGCCGTAAGCATGGCGGCAACGGGACGACCAATCACCAGCGACCGACCGACGACCGCGACCTTTGCCCCATCCAGCTCAACACCGTAATGGTCCAGCAACGCCAACACGGCCTCGGCCGTGCAGGGAGCAAAGCCCTCGCCACGACCCGAAAGCGTGGTAAGCAGCGAGGCCGGCGTCATGGAGTCGACGTCCTTGGCGGGATCGAGCGCCGCGGCAACCGCATCCTCGTCAAGTCCAGCGGGAAGCGGGCGAAACATCAGGCAGCCGTGAACAGCGGGGTCAGCATTGATGTCCTTAATAGCCGCCAGCAGCTCGTCCTGCGAAACATCGGCGGGAAGCAAAATGCGGCGAGCCTCGATGCCAACCTTCTCGCAGCGCTTGAGGGCGCCGCGCTCGTAGGATAGATCGTCCTCGCGCTCGCCCACGCGAACGATGGCCAGCGTCGGCACAACGCCGCGCTCGCGCAAAGCCGTGCAGCGAGCGGCGAGCTCCTCGGTCAAAGCACGGGCAACGGGAGCACCCTTGAGCAGCTCTGCCATGGCTACCCCCTCTTCCTCGCGGCATCGGCGGCGCGGCGCGCCA
>DBFNYT010000114.1:0-28775 GCA_048425625.1 Collinsella sp.
TCGCCCGTCTGCTCCACGGCAAGCGACTCGCCGGTACGCATACGCCAAGCGGCGCGGCGGCCCCATACGAGGGACTCGAGCAGGCTGTTGGAAGCCAGGCGGTTCTTGCCGTGCACGCCGTTGCAGGCCGTCTCGCCGGCGGCGTAGAGCTCGGGCATCGAGGTGCGGCCGTCCTTGTCGACCCACACGCCGCCCATAAAGTAGTGCTGCGTGGGCGTGACGGGGATGGGCTCGTCCAAGATGTCGCGGCCGTCCTCCAGGCAGCGCGCGCGGATGTTGGCAAAGTGCCCGGTCACCACGTCGCGCTCGACGGGGGCAAAGCTCAGCCACTCATGCTCGGTGCCGTCCCGCTTCATCTGCTCACGGATGGCGGCGGCGACTACGTCTCGCGGCTGCAACTCGTCGGTAAAGCGCTCACCGGCGGCGTTGAGCAGGATTGCGCCCTCGCCGCGGCAACTCTCGCTGATGAGGAAGGTGCGGCCCGGCTGCGGCGAGAACAGGCCCGTGGGGTGAATCTGCACGTAGTCCAGGTGCTCCATCGTAATGCCGTGCTCCTGGGCGATGTAGCAGGCGTCGCCCGTGAGCTGCGGGTAGTTGGTCGAGTGGTCGTATACGCCACCGATGCCGCCCGTCGCCCACAGCGTATGGCAGGCGTGAATCTCAGACGGCTTGCCGGCATGCACGCCCTCGGCGGCATTTACCAGCTCGTCGGCGGGACGAGCCGAATCGTCCTCGTCCACGGGAACGGCGATGACGCCGGTGCACACCGTGGCGCCGTCGCGCTCGCCGGTCAGAATGTCGGTCATGGCCACGTGCTCAAGAATCTGCACGTTGTCCAGCTTGCGCACGGCCTGGAGCAGCTTGGTCGTAATCTCCTTACCCGTAATGTCGGCATGGAAGGCGATACGCGGGCGGCTGTGCGCGCCCTCGCGAGTGAAGTCGAGGCTGCCATCGGCCTTGCGCTCAAAGTCCACGCCCATGGCCAGCAGGTCGTTGATGACCGAACGGCTCGAGCGGATCATGATGTCGACGCTCTCGCGACGGTTCTCGTAATGGCCTGCGTGCATGGTGTCCTCAAAGAAGGCGTCGTAGTCCGAGCCCTCGGGCAGCACGCAGATGCCGCCCTGCGCAAGCATGGAATCGCACTCGTCGACAGCGCCCTTGGAGAGCATGATCACGCGTGTGCTCGTCGGCAGATTGAGGGCCGCATACAGGCCCGCCACGCCGCAGCCGGCAATGACGACGTCGCACTCCATGTCGGGGTATTGTTTGGTTTCCACAGGAATCCTCTCCCTTGAATGTGACATAAGGGACTGTCCCTTTGTCACATTGTTTTAGCGCGCTGCGTACTCGAGCATGCGGTCGAGCGTGAGCTTGGCCTGGTCGGCGGCCTCGTCCGAAACGCCGATCTGCACCTCACCCTCGCCCGTCTCCAGGCAGCGCACGAGCTTTTCGAGCGTGATGAGATCCATGTTGACGCAGGTGGGCTGCACCGCGGGGAAGTAGAACTTCTTGCCGGTGCCCTGGCAGCGGCGCTCGAGCTCGTAGAGCACGCCGCGGACCGTCACGATGATGAACTCGTTGGCGTCCGACTCCTCGGCATACTTGATGATGCCGGCGGTGGAGCCGATGTAGTCGGCCTCGGCCAGGACGTCGGCCTTGCACTCGGGGTGCGCCAGCACGAGCGCGTCGGGGTGCGCCTCCTGCGCGTCGACGATCTGCTCGACGGTGATGATGTGATGACGCGGGCAGTAGCCGTTGTTGAGGATGACGTGCTTTTGGGGCACCTGCTCGGCCACAAAGCGGCCCAGGTTCTGGTCGGGAATGAACAAGATGTGCTGCTGCGGCAGCTCGGAGACGATCTTGACGGCGTTAGAGCTGGTAACGCACACATCACTCCAGCTCTTGATCTCGACCGTCGAGTTGACGTAGCACACCACGGCCAGGTCGTCGCCATACTCGGCGCGCGCTGCGTCGACCGTCTCGCGCTTGACCATGTGCGCCATGGGACAGTCCGCGCCCGGCTCGGGCAGCAGCACGGTCTTGGTGGGATTGAGCAGCTTGGCGCTCTCGCCCATAAACTCCACGCCGCACAGCACGATAGTCTGCTGCGGCAGGCTCTTGGCGAGCTTTGCCAGGTAGAAGCTGTCGCCGACGTAATCGGCAACGGCTTGGACCTCGGGCGCCACATAATAGTGCGCCAGGATCACTGCGTCACGTTGGGTTTTTAGCTGATGAATGGCCTCGACGAGCTCTGCGGGTACCAGCGCCGCGCGCTCCGTTGCCGTCGTTGCCGATGCCAGGCCGGCCGCGATATCGCGTGCAAGCTCCGATGCATCCATGTTCGCGCTCTGTGCCATCAAGGCCCCTCTCTTTTGGCGAATCTTGGGGCTTTAGTATGACACCTGGCTTTACAGCTGACAAGACAGCTGTAAAGCCAGGTGTAAAGTTGGAATAAAGATTCAATCATGCGGCGGGTCCATTTTCGAACTGGCAAGCTGAGGATAGTTGAAAATGGACCCGCCCCATGATTCGAGCAGCCGTTTTGTCCTGGACCAAGGGGCAGTGGTCATAGAAGCGGGCCCGAATCGCTCGATCCGGGCCCGCTGGGGACTGGCGCGCGACTACGCGCGGCGCTTCATGGCCCAAGCCAGCAGCAGAGCCGCCATGCCGGCAGCGAGCACGGCACCAGCCATGGCGTACTCGCTGTCGCCGGACTCAGGCAACGTCTCCTTGCTAGTCTTCTTCTTGGACTTAGAAGTCGTAGTCGTGGTCGTAGTAGTCGTGGTGGTCTGACCAGGAGCGGGCTTGGCAGCCTCGGCAACGGTGAAGGTCGTCTCGGCAGTGCCCGTAGCCGAAACCACGCTCAGCCTGTGCTCGCCCACGCCGAGCATCTTTAGGAAGCTCGCCTTGAGCGTCACGATCGTGGAACCCTCGGTGAGCACGTAGTTCTCGGCGGCGACCTCCTTGTCGTCGACCAGCACCTTCTGGAAGAACTCAATCGGCGCGCTCGAGCGGAAGCTCAGGTCCTTGGCGGCGTCGACCACCATCATCTGGCCCTTGCCGTCGATAATCTCGGGTGTCGGAATCGCCTCGGTCTTGCCCTTCTCGCCGCAGGCACTGCACTCCTGATGCCACTCGCCCTTGGTCTCGGTGGTCGCCGGCTTATCTACGACCCACTCAAAGGCATGCTCAGCCTTGTCGATGACCTCGCCGCAGCGGCAGACATGCCAGTGGTTCTTGGCGTCGTGTGCCCAGCCGGAGCCGTCGGGCTCGTGCTTGAGGACACCCTCGACCGTCACATTCACGTCGCCCTCGACATCCTTGAGCTCATAGGTGCCCTTGTCGGAGAGCTCGATGGCCTTACCATCGACCTTGACGGCGTAGCCCTTGCCCGCAAAGTACGCGCTGTCGATGCTCACGGTAAGCGTTGCGGAGCCGTGCCAGTCGAGCTCGGTTGCCGTCGCGGTAAGCGTGTAGCCCTGCTGGTTAGTCGGCAGCGCCACGACCAGCTTGCGGCCGGCAGCCACGGTGATCTCGGTAACAGAGGAAACATCGTAGTTGGCCTTAGCCTGGTAGCGAACCTCGTACACACCGGCGGCGAGATCCTTGAGCTCGGTCACGCCCTCGCCCACGGCCTGGTACTCGGCGGCACCCTTGGCGCGCCACTCCATCGTCGCGTTGACGCCCGCGATCTTACCGTCACGCCCGCCGCTCACGGTCTCGGCCTCGGCCTGGACCTTCGGCGCGTCCTGGGCGGCGTTCTTGATGGAGAAGTCGCACGTCAGGCCCTCGGGCGGCAGCACATAGTTGCCAGCGGCCTTGCCCGTCAGCACGGTGAGGGTCGCCGTGTACGAGGCGCCGGCCTCGGTCTGGGAGCCCTCGACGGTCGCGCCAAGCTCGTCTTTGCCGATCACGTTGCCGAGTTTCGCCTCGGGGCAGTGCTCCTCGCCGTCGTAGACGAACTCGCTGGTGCCCCACGTCACGGTGAGCGGGCGCCGGTTAATGGTGAACACGCCGGCCTCGCAGGCAACGTCGTAGTTGGGGTTGGCATCCTTGGCCTGCGTCACGTTCAGGGCATAGCCGCCCTCGCGCACGTCCTCGCCGGCATCGCGCTTAACAGTGATGCCCTCGAGAGACTCGCCCTCGACAAGCTCACCGGATGTGATCGCCCACGTAAACACGGGGTCGGCCTCGCCGTACGTCTTGGAGGAGGCATCGGCTGCGACCGTAATCGCGCGCGGCTTGACCTCGAGCGTGACCTCGCCCTCGGCAGTCGCACCGTCAATCGTCACCTGGTAGGCAACGGTCAGCGTGCCAACGTCGCGGATCTTGGGGGCCTCGGGGGACCAGTTCTTGCCGTCGGTGCTGTACTTGGCAGTTGCGCCCTCGGGCAGGCTCTTCGCATCGACCGTGTGATACGCACCATCGTACTCGTCGGAGTAGCCAACGATGACGGCAGCCGGAATCTCGACCTCGGCCAGCTTGTGACCGCAGACCTTGCACTTCTGTTGCTTGGAGCCCTTCTCGGTTGCCGTGGGGGCCTTGACGACGACCCACTCAAAGTCGTGTTTGGCCTCGTCAATCTTGTCACCGCAGGCGCACTTATGCCAATGTGTGCTGTCGTCGGAAAGCCACTCATCGTTAACGGCCTCGTGCTTGCGCACGCCCTCGACCGTGATGGCGGTATTCTCCTCGACATTGCTCAGGACGAACCTTCCGCCCTCGTTCTTCTCGAGAAGCACGCCGTTTGCCTTGACAGCAAAGTCGTCGCCCGCGTAGTAGCCATCGGAGATCTTTACCGAGAACTCCACGCTTTCGTGCCACTGCAGCCTGTTCGGGCTATGCCACACTATCGAGTACGCGTCATTTTTCTCGGAAAGACTGACGTTCAGGTACTTGCCCTTGCCGACATGCACTTCCACAGGCGTGGACGGCATGTAATTATCGGTCTCGGCATACCAGACCTGGTAGTCGCCAGCGGCAAGATTCTCAATCTTACCGTCTTCGGAAACCATGGTCTCGCCATCGGCGTCCCCGGCTTCGGTGCGGAACAGGCGGTAGGCGACGCCGCCGTGCGCGCCCTCAATCTTGCCGTCGCACTTGCCACGGATGGTCTCGGCGGTAGCCTTCAGGCCCTGGGGTTTCTCCTGCTCGGCCATATAAATCGTGTAGGTATATTCAAGGTTTTCGGTAGGAAGGGCGTAATTCTTGATGACCTCGGGGTCGCCGTCGAGGCCCGTCACCTTTGCCGGATAGCTGCCGGCATCGATGCCCGTCGCGTTCTCGACCTTATAGGAAACCTTACCCTCGTCACCCTCGGCAACATTGCTGACCGTGACCTTGGGGCCCTGAGGCTTGCCGTTATAGATATACGTTCCGACCGTCCAGCCAACACCAATCTGACGCGTGGTGATCTCGAACGTGCCGGTCTGGAGAAGCGTCAGTTCATAGTTACCCTGTCGGATCTTGTCCACCGTGTTGAGGGGCTCGCGCTTCTCAATCGTCAGCTTATAGGTGCCCACGTTCTCGCCGGGCTCACGGTGAATCTTGAGCCAAGAGAGCGACTCGCCATTGGGAATCGTGCCCTCAACGGCCTCGAGTTTAAAGTTCGGATCGTCATAACCATACACCTTTGAAGCATCCATGGGCTTCACCGTCACCGGACAGGGATCGACCTTAAGCTCGACTTCGCCCTTGCAGGACTCACCAGACACGAGCTTTGCCTTAAACTCGAAGGTCTTGGTGCCGGCATCGCGGATGCTCGGAGTCGTTTCGAGCCACAGCGTATCGCCCTTCATGCGGTACTGGATAGATGCGACGGTATTGGTATCAACCGTCACGCTGTGCCACTCGCCATCGTAGGTGCCCGAGTAGCCCTTGATGCCGAAGGCGGGGATCTCGACAGACTCGCGCTCGTAGCCGCACGTCTTGCAGCGCTCATGCTTGGAACCGGGCTTATCAGCCGTAGCGGCCTGGTCGACGACCCACTCAAAGTCATGCTTTGCGCGGTCAACGTCCTCCTTGCCACAGGTGCAGGTGTTCCAGTGTTCGGCGTCGTCGTGCTTCCAACCGCTACCGTCGGCCTTCTTGGGGCCGTCCTTGACCTCAACCGTCAGGGCTTTGGAGGCGTTATGGTTACGGTCGGCCTTAAGGCGAACGCTGTATTTGCCAGCGGCGAGGCCCTTAACCGACGTCTCGCCTTCGGCAATCCACTGATAGTTGCTGGCGGCCTCGGCTTTCCACTCGTAGGCGTTATCAACCCCGTCGATGCTGCCATCCGCCAAGGCATGCCCGGTCGCGGCCGTCGTCTTGACGTCTTTGGGAGCGGCCTGATCGGCGGGAGCGATCTTAATCTTAAGCTCGCCCTCCACCGGCACGTAATCGGGTGCGGTAATGCGGTACTTAATTGTCTCGGCACACACGTTGTCATAGACATCGCGCGTGACATTGGTATAGGAGGGGATTCGGTCTTCGTACAGCAAGCCACCATCGACGCTATATTCGACCTGCATGCCCTCGGGGGCGTTGTCGACCGTCACCGACGGCGAGTGAGCCTTGCCATCATAGGTGCCGTCAAAGCCCTTGGCCTGAACATTCTCGAACTGCGTGCCGTAGATGCTCCAGTAGAAAAACTTGCCGTATGTGAAGTTTCCCAGGCCCCAAGCCTGGCTCCTATACGCACCGGGATTTTTCTCCGAAACCGATTCGCCCCAAGCGAGGCGCTCGAAATCGACGCCCTCTTTAAGCTCAACCCATTCGTCGCCAAGCTTGTACGTCACCTTAATGCGAGGCGTTATCTCCTCGCCCGTCCACTTATAAGACGGAACATCGTTAAGCACGTCACCGTTGCGGAACTTGACGTTATCCTTCAGCTTGTCGTAGCCGATGATTTCGACCTTGCAAAGATCCTTGCGGTTGGAGTCCTTCTCCGCAAGCGAGGCAGGATTGATCTTGAACACGCGTTTGAGCGTAACATCGTTCTGGCCCTCGATAGCAACCGTCGCCTCCACGCGATAGGTGCCCGCATCGCACGGCTGCGATCCTTCCATCTCGATGCCCACGGTGTCATTCTCATCCACGTAACGGTAAAAGTGTGCGCTCACAATCTTTACCTTACCCTGCGCTACGGCGTTGTCCTTTTGAGACGGCTTAGTCGTAGCAAGCACGGCATCGCGCTGTTTGCCGTTGTAGGTAAAGCTCAGGTCGCCGCTCTTGGACGACATCAGCGAGATCGTCTCGCCGTCCCTGGAGTAGACACAGTGTGAGGCCTCATACTGTCCGTTGCACGTAGCCGCGATGCTGTACCCATCCTTGTTGGCGGAATAGGTCCACTCGTGCTCATGCTTGCGATGGATAACCTTGACCTTGCCATCGGTAACGTCGTATGCAAGGTCGGCATTAGCAAACTTGAGCCTGCTCGCAAGATCCTCCTGTGAGAGATCGCTCGTGCCAAGGTTCACATACTCATAGTAGTAGTACTGCTTATTGGACTCGGGATCGAACTTGGCATCGTCGACAGACAGGACGGCTTCGCCCGTAAATGACTTATCGACATGAACCTTACCGTAGCTGCCGACATCGGACGCATCGACACCCTTCGCCTTGGTCGTGGTGACCTTCGTGTTACCGACGAGCGTCACAGAACCAAGGGCATAAATTGCGCAGCGCTTCTCGTCCTGACCGCTTATGTCGCGACCGTTGAAATAATCAGAGGGGAACACGAACGAATCGTCGATAACCGTACCGTTTATGGTGCACGACGCATCCTTTGCCACCGCAATGGCACTCGTCATGTGCATCTGATACTGAATATCCCACACCTTGAACATATAAGAGCAGGGCCCATTCCATGACGTATCGCTCGTCGAACGGATGCTGCAGTTATTCAGGGCGACTTCAGCATTTTTAACGCCAATATTGCCCGCATGCACATGACCGCTCTCAAACTTCATCTCGTCGCATGCAATCATTCCCTGACTGTTGTTTTCGAACGTGCAGCCGTTCAGCGTGACCTTGGGGCTCTTCGACCGCCCGACCACGCTCAAGGCGCCGACGCAGTCATCACTATTATTCTTAAACGTGCAGTTGACAAACGTTGCATCCACCGCGACCTGGCTGCCTCTGATAGTCACAGGCGCCGGCGAGGCTTCGTAAATTTCATTATCCTGGTCAACCTTGAATGCATTGTTCTTGCAGCATTTCCAACCGCTGACATTCACGTTCGTGAAGCTGGCCGTCTCCCCTGTACCCATGGTTCCATAGAGCGTGATTGCCCGAACGGTATCTTTGTTATCGGTCCTTGAAACAAGCTTGAGGTTTTTCACGGAAAGGTTGAGGCTCTTGCCCGTATTCGGCTTATCGACACCTCCACGCGCTTCGTAATCGTTACTATCGCTCAAAAACGTTTTTCCATCGCAGCGAACCACAGTCGAGCTACCTGAATCGCCGATGAACTCGACATAGCCGCCCTTGAGCACAAAGAGCGGGTGCTGCGAATACGTAAGGTCGCGCTTAACGGTCAGCGGGCCACCCAGAGACGAGCTGTCGGTGAAGTACAGGCGGGTCGGCCTGTCCTTAGTGCCGCCCTCGACCTCATAGTGGTCGATATCAACCGTGCCGGCAAACCGATAGTCTTTGCCGCCGGAAAGTTGGATTACATCACTTTCGCCATACGAAAGCTCGCTTTTCAGGTGTTTCGGTTTGATCGCGGCGGACGGATACGCCTCCGCCACCGTAGGCGTGGCGAGCGTCGTCGCCGCACCCCCAAGCGCCAGCGCTGCAGCCAGCACGCAAGCAGCAAGTCTGCGCATCCCCATCTTCTTCTCCTTCATCGTTCAGCTCCCTTACCCCTATGCTTTCGCGATGTCCGATATCGCTTGGCGCGGCCGGCATGGTCCCTCGCCAGCCGCCAGCTCAAATTGACATATATATCCACCTGGTATTGTGCAACCGCATGTTTTGACACCCTGCCGCTCGGCGCGAGTTGCGTACCGTGGGGCGCAAACGGAACGCACCCCCGCGGGTGGCGCGTGCACGATGTGGCAAAATCGAGGTACTAAGGGGGCCCAATATGCTCAGAATCATCGCCTGCGACGACGACGTCGCCTTTCTAGATAACCTGCACCGCATGATCAACCGCTGGTCGGCCGAGACGGGTACGGCGGTCGATGTTGCACTCGTTACGCGCGGCGAGGACCTGCTGGCACGCCATGCCGCATCGCGCGCCGACATTATCATGCTCGACATGATCATGCCGCTCGTCAACGGCATGGACACCGCCCGCGAGCTGCGCCAATCCGATACCGCCGTGCGCTTGGTATTTCTGACCTCATCGCCCGAGTTCGCGCTTGAGTCCTACGAGGTCCGCGCCTTCGACTACCTGCTCAAACCCGTGACCTACGAGCGCGTGGCGCAACTGCTCGACGAGCTGTCGAGCCTGCGTCCGGCAACGATTGACGAGCTTGTCATCAAGACGTCCTTTGGCTACCATGCCCTACGCCTATCCGATATCGAATATGCCGAGGCTCGCAACAAGCACGTTGTTTTCCACCTGCGCGATGGCCGCGATATCGAGGCGCTCGAGCCGTTCCGCAGCATCGAGGACCGACTGGCCCAAAACGTGACCTTCTTTAAGTGCCACCGCAGCTACCAGGTCAATCTGCGCAACATCGACCACTTTAACCGCACGGAAATCGTCATGCGCTCGGGCGCGTGCATACCGCTCGCGCGCAGCTGCAAGCAGGGATTCCAAGACGCCTACTTTGCAGTGCGGTTCGAGGGCGGGAGACACTGATGCTTTCCTCGGCAGAACTGGTGTTTTGGGCAATCCACCATGCGACGACGTTGCTCTTTGGCGTCTTTGCCTCGGCGGCGCTGTGCGGCGTCGAGATCAACCGCCGCCATGCGCTCGAGCTGGTGGGGGTCGGCGCCGTAACCGGCACTGCCTTTACGATTGCCAACCTCGTCGGTGGCGAGCTGTTTGCGCGACAGGCCTATCCACTCGTCGTGCATCTGCCGCTTGTCGTCTACCTGTGCGTGCGTTATCGTCTGAGCCCGTTGCTCACCCTGTTGGGCGTTACCAGTGCCTACCTGAGCTGCCAGTTTAGCAACTGGATGGGCATCGCCGCTTTCGCCGCCACCGATTCGCAGGTCGCGTACTACGTGGCGCGCATCATCACCACGCTCGGCGTCTTTGCCGTCTTGTTGCATTGGGCAGGCGACATTGGCCCCCGTCTGGCGATCAAAAGCCCCACCGAGCTGAAGATCCTGCTCATCCTGCCGCTCGTCTACTAGATCTTCGACTACGCCACCAACGTCTACACCACGCTCTTCCACTCGGGCTCGGTGGTAACCGTTGAGTTTTTGGCGTTCGCCCTCTGCGCCTTCTACCTTATGTTTCTTGCCGTCTACCTCCGTGAATACGAGGCAAAGGAAATCGCCGAGCGCGAGCGCTGGATGCTCGCGACCCGCGACAGCGCAGCCATCAAAGAGCTCGAAGCCTGGCGCCAGTCCGGACGCGAGCTCTCGGTTCTCCGTCACGACATGCGCCACTACCTGCGCGGTCTAGCGGCCCTGATCGAAGAGGGTCACACCGATGAGGCGCTCGAGCGCATCGACGCGCTCTGCGAGACCAACGACCGCACCGCCGTGCGCCGCTACTGCGCCAACGAAACGGTCAACATTGCGCTCTCGTCGCTCTCCGCGGACATCAACGCGCACGGCATCACCGCCGACCTGCGCGCCGCCGTGCCCGAGACCGTCCACGTGGGCGATGTCGATATGTTCAGTGTGGTATCGAACGCCCTGGACAATGCCATCGCCGCGGCGAGCGCCGCCCCCGAAGGCAAGCGGTTTGTCGACCTGGACCTTCGCTACGAAGACGGCCAGCTTCTATTGCTGGTTTCCAACACGTTTGGCCGTGCGCCACACATGGTCGACGGGATGCCCGTGGCCCAGCACACTGGCCACGGCTTTGGCACCAAGAGCATTAAGCTTGCCGTCGAGCGCATGAACGGCAACTGCCAGTTCCGCATTAACGGCGACCGGTTTGAGCTGCGCGCCGTGATGTAGGGACGGGACGCCGCCACGGTGCCGCCGCCAGCCTCGCTACAGCGGGGCTGCCGCCGGGGTCAGCTGTTTGATGTAGGCCCACATGCGCTGCTTAGCGGCCTTGTCGGTGAGCGCCGCCTCAAAACCGTCGAGCGCCAGCACGCGGCGCCCCTGCACATGGGCGACCAGACCGGGCTTGAGCATGGCAGTGTCAAAGTCGTCGATTGCCACGAGCATATCGGCATAGGTCTCGCGCATGGCGTCTGCCGCGCTGTTGTCCAGCAGTAGCACCGCCTCGGGGTCCAAGGCCTCGAGCGCCTCGCGGAACAACTCGCACGGCAGGGTCTCGCCCACCGCGACCGCTCCGTCACCCACGCCGGCGACGCTTGCCAGCACGCAAAAATCCTCGGGCGCGTAGCCGATGGCCCCAAGCGCCTTGCGCAACGCCGCGCCATCCGGGCCGGCGGCAAGCTCGCCACCCGAACGCTCGGCCTCGTCCAAATCGCCTTTGACCAGCACGATCGGCGAGCACGCGTTGCCCGCGATACGCACGCCACGGACCGCAAGCGATGTGAGCTCCTGCTCGGCCGCCTGGGCGATGGCTTCTTTTTTCTGGCTTTGTGACGTGGACATGCGCTCTCCAATCGTTTGCGTGCCCACCATTATATAAAAGAGCTGCCCGCGAGTGGTTGCTTTGCGGGCGGCTGGGTATAAGCACGGTCGTACTGAGTTTTACGCGGCTGAGCCGCGTCACATTATGGAGGTCACCATGGCTGACATTAAGCAGATTACCCCCGAGAACTTCGATTCCGTCGTCAACGATAGCCTGCCCGTACTGGTTGATTTTTGGGCCCCGTGGTGCGGCCCGTGCCGTTCGCTCTCGCCCATCGTGGACGAAGTCGCCGACGAGCTGGCCGGCAAGCTTGCCGTGGCCAAGTGCAACGTCGACGACAACCAAGACCTGGCCATGAAGTTTGGCGTCATGAGCATCCCCACGCTGATCGTCTTTAAGAACGGCGAGGAGGTCGACCGTTCGGTCGGCGCATTACCCAAGGCAAGGCTTCAGACGCTGCTGGAGAAACATCTGTAATACGCTTGTTACTTGTCTGCCGTCCATGAGCGGTTTCGCACCGCTCGCCGGAGCGCCAAACGCAAGGCATGCGACCACGGATAGTATGGTAGACACAAACAGCCCCCAGTGAACGGGTGCGGGTCAGACAGACTCGCACCCGTTTTCTTCATTTGCCTAGTCTTTGCCACAAGTTTTGTTATGGATTTAAAAACTCAGATCCGATAGCACGTTCGTAAGACTGGATCGTTTCGGCATTTGCTCTCTCGATATCATTAAGCGGTGATGTCATCGCATCAAATTCCTCAGGCGAGTATATGCCGTCATACCAATCCTTATTGTCGAAATACTCTTGAATCTTCTCATTCTTGAACTTGCGACCATGGCGTGCATATATTTCATTTCTTGCCAAGCAAAGCTCCCATGTGCTCATGCCCATTTCTTTAATCTCCGCCTCGGTATAACGCCGTGAGTCGCTTTCAGAAAGTAAGTAACCGTCTACCGTCGAACTCTTCGCATCACAGTAATAGGAAAAGCTATCCATAACCTTATGTGATTGATCATCAATATACGACACGACAACCGTACGGCTATCACCCGAATCGCTACCGAGCGTCGACCGATATGCGAGCTTGCAAACTCCGTCCGAACCAACTACAACACTCCGGGGGTTAGTCGAAGCCTGCTCACCGTTCGTACCCGCTTCTTTCAGGAACCAATTCTCTGGCTTCGACAACCCCTCTGTCGAAGATCCGGTCACCTTGACATTCACCACCATCTCTGGAAACCCGGCGGAGTTATTTGATACCACTATTAATTCAGTTGCGCCCTCGTCGTCGGCCTCGTCCTTTTCATCTGAGTTTTCCGACTCAAACTCATCGGCGTCCGATTTATACATCGTATGCTGATAGGTTTGAGTGAATTCTGGTGATGAGTGCCCGCCCCCGAATCGATTCCAAACATAAAAGCCGCCAACAATGATGGCGGCCACCAGGCCAATTATCACGATTTTATTTGAATCGAATCCGCCAATTAACCCAATTACTCTTTTACCTAGTTCGTTGCCAGGATCCTCCGCCGCTGCCCTCCCCTTCGCATTATCCTTGACATCGAATGACATCCGCTCATTCTCTGTGGTCGACCGACCCACGTCAGAAGATACTTTCGCAGCACAAAAGGGGCAGTAAACTGTCCCCTCTTCTATCTCTGCGTTACATTTGGGACACTTCACTGTCTCCCCTTTCAATCCGTCTTTTAGCCATCAACATGACGTCGATATTCTTGATAGTTCGACAGATATGATGAGAATTCCGCCGATGTATCCGAATTTCCCGTCCGCCACGCCTTGTGGTCGATAATCTGGCTCTTGAACCCGTAATATTCATCGATATACGCGATTAGACCGTCGACAGCAATAAGCTGCTCTTCGGGATAATCACCCGACCCTCCAACATGAACCATCTCAATCCCAACGGAATAAGAGTTCATGCCGTAATCGGGGTAACTTCCCCCTATCGGTAACGTTCCGACCTTGTCATCTCTCGAATCATCGATTGTTCCATACTGCTCGTTCTTCCCAGCATCGCCAAAACCGGCATGGTGCGCGATTTGATCGAGAGGCACACATTGAACGATCGACCCATCTTTTCCAACAACAAAATGAGCCGCTACCTTATTGCCGTTGGACTCCCACCAATCGATGACACTTTCAGGGGAAGAATCGCCCTCCGTATCGTGCAAAACGATGTACTTCTGAAACTCAGGACCCTTAGGCCCATGCGCCAAGTCGGCGTAGTACCGTTCTTGAATGCTTGGCTGAAATTCCGAGCTCCCATCGATGGACGAAGAGCGAGATTCGTCTTGCTCTACAACCCCTGAAACCGTGTCAACAACTCTCGCATTGCAGATATCAAGCACATCTCCAACACCATCTGCATAAGCCGCCAGCACGCAATTGCTTCCGCTGGATTTCACGACCTTTTTCACGCCAACACGACCGACCAGAACAATTCCCAAGCCGAACAAGAAAACGGCAAGCGCGGAGACGAGCCCCCGCGCCACCCATAAACGCCTAGAGCGAGCTTGCATACGTGCTGACCACATCGCATGCCGTACTGATAAGGCCACCCGCCTCGAGCAGCTTTGCCGCGCCGCTCCAAGCTGCCCAACCGCCTCATTTTGAGCGGTCGAATTTGTTCCTTCCATTGCCGCGTTAAGCATGTCGTGCAGTGAATCGAGATCGTCCGCCACCGTGACGCACACACCTCGCTGCGTCTCCATCTTCGACACCAACGCGTTCAGCTCTGCAACGAGCTGGCCGATGTTCTGACTCATTTCTGTTCCTTTCCGTTGTCACAACAACCCAAATAGCACATTCGCAATAAGCGAAATTACCCCAATACAGCACGCGCATAGAACCGCCGCCTGAGAAAGGCAGCCGCCTTTCGACTCCTCGGCTTTAACGGGAAGAGGATCCGGCATCGCCTTCTCTTCTTCCACCAGAAGACGCTTCCGGTCAAGAGCCGCCCGTCGAGCATCCAGTGCATTTGAAGATCGCTGACTCAACTCGTTCACAGACGCATCTTTTTCAATCATCTCGATATAGCAATCGATTTTCTTGATAAGCCCTGATAACGAAGAGGCAAGCTCGGCAGCGTCTTCATTCGACGCAATCGGTCTTACCATGTTCGGAAGCGCAGCGCCGACGTCCTTCGCGTGACTCCCCGCAAGTCGTTTAGACAATTGCGAAAAAGCCTCCTGTGCTTGATGCGCCAGGCGATCTATCTCCGCTTTCTTTTTGCCCGCCATGTTCCTCGCAGAGGTCGACTCCCGATCACAACGATCGCACTCCTGCTTAACAAGCTGGGCGGTCGACGCCTCCGATTTCAGAAATCGTTCTGCTCCGGACAGATACCTTTCGTACAAATCATCCCTGCTCATCGTCGCCCCTCCTCCATAATCGCGTTGCGACAAAGGGCATGAGCTTCATTGAGGGACGTCCCGAAGAAGCCTCCTTGTAAAGGACCCGGTTCTCTTGCCCGTTCCACTGGCACAGCGGGCCATCCAACTGCTTCGCTGCGACATTCGAGCCAAACAGACACGCCACGCCGTCAAAAGACGACAGTCCCGATGAACCCAACTGCGCTGAAAGCGCTACGGGGTTTTGCCAATGGCAGACAAAGTGGATTCCGTGCATAGGAGCCTCACGGAATACCTTTTGAATCTTCTGCTGAGCACCAAAGTCGAAAGATCCTAGTGAGTCCGCATTCGGCACCAACACAAACCGCTCCCGCCCACATTCTTCCCCGACATCATTTCTCTGAAGACAATTGGTAATCCATGCAGCCGCTTCGTCCGAAGGCACGGCCTCCGGAGAAACCCCCGCACGAGCGCATATCTCCAGAGTCGAATTAGAAACATGGCGCGCGCCATCCTCCACTACAGCAAACTCAGCGCCTCGCTCATAGCGTGCAAGCGATAAAACAAGCGTTTCCATAACGCACGCCGCAAGATCGACAGAATTCGGAAGATCACCGAGCCCTGGCAGCGTTCCCCTGCCCACAAGAGCGATATTGCTTCCCGCAGCTCTTTCAAACGGGAAATATATCGGTGCCAACCCAGCAGAAACACCCCGGCCAAGCAAGGCGCTCGGCACGTTACCTGAATCTATGTCGTTCTGCTCAAGGAGGGCCTCAGTCAACTCCGGCAGAGTGCTTCCGTCGAAAACCACCGGTTCATCAAGGTGCCCTTTTGGCATTGCATAGAACTTGTTCCTGAGACTGTCCAACGTGGCATCCTCAGCAAACGGCGTAAGCACCGTCACATTTGCGCTCGGATTTCCGTAATCTTCGTTCAGAATCGCCTGTCCCCTGAACCTTAGACTAGCAGCCGCCTCGTTAAAGGGTCCGAAAGTCGCCCGCGACTCCGCCGGCGAGTTTTTCAGTCCGATACGGATAGGAAACTGTGCGAAGAACTTGCCTTGGGAAATGGCAAGATTGGTTATCCCGCCGATACTTTGTGACGCCAATATCACGTGAATACCGTATGCACGATAGAGGCGAACGATGCGTTCCAAAAGTTCACAGGCTTCCTTGCCTCTCGCGCCTTCTAGAAATAGCTGGAACTCATCAATGACCACAACGATACGCGGCATCTTATTCCCGCTATTGCGCCGATACTTGAGCAGATTATCTCCGTAAGGCTTGATCGCAGCGGCCCTCCGTTTGGCCTCGGCGGCTATGGAATTCAGCACATCCATGGCAAAGTCTTCATCGGCCTCAAGCCCAAATGCCTTTACCTGCGGTAGATACTCGGGGGAATCCGGCGTGGGAGCCATGGGAAACAGGGTAACGCCCTCTTTGAAATCAAACAGATAGAGTTCCAACTCGTCGGGAGAATACCTGGCGCACAAACCGTAGATGATATCTTTCAACAGATTCGATTTACCCTGTCCGACCGCGCCGGTTATCAGTGCATTATGTCTTTGAGTCTCATTCGAGCCAATCGTGACATCAACCGTCTGGGTTCCACGCAGACCCAGCGAGAACGTGACTCCGTCCTCGCTCGTCTCCATCCAATACTCCGAGGGAAGCACCGACTCGATCTTTACTTCGGGCAACCGCAGCTCTGCCGCTGATCGGGCCATCCGCTCGGCGGCTTGCGCCGATTCAATCGTGTCAAGCTCATAGAGCTCAACATCGTAGCCATCGTGACCCAGCCATCGGGCATGACTGCCCGAGAATAGTTCGAGACGCTCCGAAACAGGATAGGAACGTTTCTTCTCGCAATACCATTTGGGCAAGTCGTCCATCTTGGGTTGTATCATTAGGAAAGAAGTGCCTGCCTTTGGGGCCACCTTCATCAGCGAGCAGATACGGTCGTATTGCTCGGCAGCCATTCCCATCGGCATATCGTGGATCACAACGAGCTGGTACTTCTCGACCGGCATTCCAATCCGTTGGTGATATACCGCTAGGCTCTCATCGTCTGACAGCAACTCGTTGTTGATTTGCGTCACACGGTCGGTCAGCTCGTTAAGCAAGGCATCGAGTTCGCCTCTCGAATGCAAATACCTGACCGCTGCCTCGCCTTGCCCGTTCCGGCCAATCGTCGAAAAAGGAGCCTCGATGTTTTTGAGTGCCGGGTCAAAACTAATGATTTCAACTTGCGACGCTGAAGTCGATAAAAGCGTCTTGGCCTCTACCTCGCGTACTACCCCGTCTGAAATGCAGCCCTCGTCTGAAACCGACATCACGATATTGCCATGACCAAGCAACGGAACGATAAAGGGCACCGTAAACAAATCGTCGCGTTTTGAAGTTTTCGACATCGATCCAATCTGGATATACTCGGCGGCATTGAGGGCCGAGCCTTCCTCGATCGCCAGCAACTCGTCAACGGTATCCTGCACTCGCTTTTTCAAAAGGGCGTTGCGGCGCTTCTCCCGGATGCTGAGTTTATTGAGCGCTCGTGTTTTTGCCTCCTGTCTCTCCTTCAGTGTCATCCGCAACCACGTGTCAACGGAGGCAGATTGGGATTCACAAGCTCCCAGCAGATGAGCCTGGCATTCCTTGACCTCGATGAGCGCTTGCCTCATTTCGGCATAGGTCTCTTCCAGCGACATATTGGCCATCAGCCCTCTTCGTGCCGAAAGACAACCACTCGCGCTGGACGGAGAAGTCTTCCACCAATCCTGTAACCGTCTCGCTCTACGCGAGCCACCTTTCCATCTTTGAGGGCGTCGTCTGTCTTAATCAATCCAACGATTTCATGCTCATGTAGGTTAACTGTCTCGTCGCACAGAACAGACTCAAGCCCGTAATGGCTACAAACCTCGATAATCTCATCCGCAATCGAAGACCTCAAGTCCTCTGACAGCGGCTCATTCTTAACTCTATCAACAGCAAGCAGCAGCTCACTGAATAATCCTGCATAAGCTTCGCCAGTGGCCAGGTCTTTGATTTTTCTTGAATCTGATTTGAGAGAAGCGAGAGACGCTCTGAGCCGTTCTGCACAGTCAATAATTGCTTGGCGATCCATCTCCAAGCTGTCGAGTGCTTGGTCCCAGCGCACGTCCATTATTGGAGCCCCGTCCTCTTTGCAAGCTCTCCTAATTTGCGGGCATTGATCATCCATCCGGTCGGTACAACAAAGAAGAATGCATACAGGAGCAGCCCAAAGAATAGAACGAGCGTCAAGAGAGCGCCACTTGACCCGCTTATCATAAATAAGAAGGTCAAGCCGCAGAGAATCCAAAACCATCGGGCCGGTACAATGTAGTGCCTTTTACGCGCCCAGTCGATAAGGCCCTCCATTTTCTCAATCCATTCCTCATCAGCCTTGTCGATATTTCCCAACGCGCGCATTTCACTAACGACAAGTTCAGCATGCTGGATTTGTTTCATATTGGTGAAATAGCCAGCATTATCCTTTGAGCTCATTTTGTTCTCGACATCCGTCTCTAGACACCGGCATAACGAGCTTAGGACGGGTCCATAATCCGGATGTGCCTCATGAAGATTGCGCGCCATAGTGAGGGCCTGGTCAAATTTCCCCTGAAGATAACGCGCATCAACCAAGCGCGCCATAATCGTATAGTCGCTCTTATCAATCTGCTGGGCCTTCAGAAACTCAGCCTCGGCGTCTGCGTATTTATCAATCATTATGTACGAGTCGCCCAACAGCCTATGAGCGGTCGCCTGATTCGAGCCAAGCTTCAGCAACTCAGATGCAGCAAAAATGGATTCGTCATACTTGTCCATCGAATATGCTGCCAGAGCCCACACAAGCCATGCTTCCGCATCGGTTGAGCAATTCCTTGTTGCCTCCCTAGCGGCAAAACAAGCGTTGGCACTCTGACCGTTTTTGAAATAATCTTTCGCTTCTGATGTCCAGTCTTTCTCGGCGGTTGCAGCACGGGCGTCTTTTTCCAGGTCCCTCTTGCTGTCACTCTTCCCGCTATCATATGTGGCATCGTATTCCAAGCGTTTTGAACTGTTGTGAAACAACGAATCTGCTTCATTTAAGAGCTGCATCATCCTTTCGGCGTTTGCTCTTTGCATAGCATCCGGAGATCCTTCGAGGCGCCTGAAGCGCTTTCGTGTTTTCTTAATCGCCTCTTCAATCTCCTCAATCGGCGCATTCTTTTCCAGTTCGAGAATTTCATAGTAGTCAACAAATTCTTCCATCAGTGTCCCCTATCCAATTTCGATGTTCTTCATCTTGTTAACGGCGGCATCAAGTTGCCGCTCGTCCATATTCGCCACGCGGTCGATTTCGAACTCACCGTACAGTCGTCCGCTCTCCCCGTCATATAGACGGATATGCACCGTCTGTTCTTTGTCGTATTCGTAAACCACGCGGACGGGAGATCCCTTGGGCAACCCGGGCGGAAGCGGTATTTCCTTTGAACCGATAATGACCACATAGTTCAAGTCTGGGTCATCGCCTTGTGTCACCTGAACATCGACGTACGATTGGTTCTCGCTCACCGTTGCTGCGTCCTGTGAATAACTCCCCGGCACGGGTGAATTCCTCGGAATCACGACATTGTTGTAGTCTTTGCCGTCTTTCCCGAGCATCACAACCCCCAAAGGTTGCGAGGTAACATCGGCAATGACTACGCTCGGAGCCGTAAAGAGGGGCATATCCGGCAAACTATTTTCCGCCGATCCCGCCACGTCAATGCTCGATTCCATTTCTATTGCGGCCTGAACGGCAGCCCCCCATGGCGACAGCCTCATCGGGATTTACCCCAAGCTCGGGTTTCATCCCCGAAATATCTTCGATTAACTTGTGTACCATTGGCATACGCGCTGAGCCACCAACGAGGACCACATGATCGATCTGGCCCCATGAATAACCGGTGTCCTCGAGCACGTCCTCGACCAGCTCCTGCGTTCGATTCAGGAGTGACCTACTCGCCCGCTCGAAATCTTCGCGAGAAATAGCCACACGATAAGGCTTTCCGTCTTTCGAAATGTGAAGGTTGGCTTTTGCCACGTTCGAAAGAGTGCGCTTAACCATTTCGCATTTCTCTCGAAGCTCGGCACTTATCAGATAATCCTCGAGAACATTACCAGCGCCCTGTTTCGAGAGCTCTTCTGCCACGAACGACATTAGAGCGTTATCGAAATCGAATCCGCCCAAGTTCCTATCGCCATCGGTTCCGATAACCGTAAAGCAACCGTCCTCTATCTTAAGAAGCGTCACGTCGAACGTTCCGCCGCCCAGATCATAGACAAGCGTGACGCCGTTCTTCTCGGTATCGAGACCAAAGGAAAGGGCTGCGGCCGTCGGTTCATTCAACACGCGAAGCACTTTGGTGCCCGCAATTATACCTGCCTGCTTTGTCGCAGTTCTTCTTGCATCATCAAAATATGCGGGAACCGTAATCACGGCTCCGCATACTTCTTCTCCAAGTGCCTGCTCGGCATCTTGCAATAATTTTTTGATAATAAGGGAGGAAACCTCTTCTGCAGAGTAGGAAACGCCCGAGTCGGAGTCGAATCTCCAATCCGGATTTCCCATCTGCCGTTTAACGAACTGGACAACATTATCGGGATCACCTGCCGCCGAATGCTTGGCCATCGTTCCAACAAGCGGCTCGTCTTTTCCGTCAAATGATTGGAATAAAACAACCGAAGGTGTAGTCGGTTCTCCGTCCGCATTCTTCAGTATTTCGGGAAGTCCATCGTCTCCCAACACAGCGACGGCCGAATAGGTCGTCCCAAGATCGATTCCAACAACTCTCCCCATAGCCACCATTCCTCGATGTCTATTTATATTGGTTTTGAGTTTATTCAAATTAGACTTTATGTCAATTATTGCACCTAAGGACAATCCAGTTAGACATTTGACCGGCACCGAAATGCAAAGTTGCTCTTGATATCAGACGGGAGCGACATGGATGTGACCAATAAACATACCGCACTCGCCAGAATCCGCAAAAAGTCAGGGCTTACTCAGCTTCAAATTGCGGACAGTCTTGGCGTTAGCAAGGCGACATATAGTGCATGGGAAACAGGTCGAGCAAAACTAGGAGAGGACCGCATTGTTGCATTGTGCGATCTCTTTGGATGCACGCCCAACGATATCCTTGGCTATACCAAAGATCCAGACGGAAGCCCTGCGTTTTATACTGCTCAGGAAGACGAATATCTATCGCTCTTCAAAGCCCTGCCACCAAACATCAAGGCCGACATTCTTGACATCATGCGTTATACGACAAAGGCCTGGAGACTCTAGGGCTTCTCTTCTGGCATCATGAATGTTTACTAGATATAATGTCCAACTTGCACAATCTAAATCGTCCAACTTGCACAATCTAAATCGTCCAACTTGTACAAATCAACGGTATAATACCCTGATAGCAAGGAGGGTGACATGGGTTCAATTCAACACGGTTATTTACCACGAGTCGCGGACAAAGTGCTCGCCAGAAAACTAAAATCTTCTGGGGCTGTCCAAATCAAAGGGCCAAAATGGTGCGGCAAGACCGCAACGGCTGAACAGGCAGCCGCAAGCAGCATCTACATGCAAGACCCCGATAACGGTCCGAGCTACATCCAGCTTGCCGATTCGAAGCCCTCTCTCCTGCTCAAAGGAGATGAGCCACGGCTCATCGATGAATGGCAAATGGCCCCACAGCTTTGGGACGCCGTAAGGTTCGCGATCGACCGCGGCAAAGGACGAGGCAGGTTTATCCTCACCGGCTCCGCAACGCCTCGGGCAAGCGAAATGCCGGCACACTCAGGAGTCGGCCGCATAGCACGTATAAACATGCGCCCGATGTCACTTTTTGAATCACGCGAGTCAACAGGATCAGTTTCGCTGGCAAGCCTGTTTGATGGAAACACCGATGTTGCCGATATGGTCGACTTCGATATCGAACGTATCGTCTACTCACTTTGCCGAGGAGGTTGGCCTGAAGCGGTTACCGAGCCAAACCATGGGATTGCGCTATCCATGGCCCCTGATTACATCTCGGAACTGCTTGATTCCGATATCGACGAGATTGATGGACTGCGGAGAAATAAGACTTGGATGGCCCAGATTATTCGAAGCTATGCTCGCAATATCTCGACAGAGGCATCGCTCGCCACAATCGCTGCTGACATGCAAGGAGAACCTCCCTCAAGAAATACCGTTTCTGAATATGTCGACGCCTTGACCCGCTCCTGCGTTTTCGAAGATCTCGAGGCATGGGCCCCGCGGCTCCGCTCAAAAACCGCCGTACGGACAAGTCCGACGCGCCATTTCTGCGATCCATCGCTTGCGGTCGCAGCCCTGGGGGCAACGCCTCAAAAGCTCCTAGAGGATTTTGAAACATTTGGGCTTCTGTTTGAATCGATGTGCATCCGTGACCTGCGCACCTATATGGATCTGCTTGGCGGCAAGGTTTACCACTATCGGGATAAGACCGACCTTGAAGCCGATGCCGTACTCGTGCTAAATGACGGCAGGTACGCTCTGGTTGAGGTCAAGCTTGGCTCAAAGCTTATAGACACCGCTGCCGCCAATCTCAAGAAACTCGCATCTAAAATCGATGCGACCCACCAAGGCGAAGCGTCCTTCTTGCTCGTTCTCACTGGAACCGCAACTGCCTACCGACGGGAAGACGGTGTCGTAGTCGCGCCGCTTGCTTCACTGGCACCGTAGGACAACTGACATACAGCGGCGGGCGCAGGAGCCCTCCGTAGTAGAATCTGAACCACTGATTAGACC
The DNA here is from genome assembly GCA_048425625.1 of Collinsella sp. Lineage (GTDB taxonomy): Bacteria > Actinomycetota > Coriobacteriia > Coriobacteriales > Coriobacteriaceae > Collinsella. Next base: position 22,847 of record DBFNYT010000114.1, read on the forward strand.
CGTACAAAAGGAGACTTCCCATGCATGACGTCGGAATGAACATGAGCCAGCTTGCCATGAGCGTCAAGCAGGTCGACGACACCATTGAGCTCGCTCACGAGTGGAGCCATCAGCTGCTGCATGCGACCGAAAACTTTGACATGGAGCGCATTGGCGCCAAGCTCGAGGCCGCCATGTCTGCGCTGCACGAGGCGCACGATGCGCTCGAGGGCTACGAGGAGGCCATCGAGGCAGATCACAACTCCGTCGGCTCTGTGAAACTGGTGTAACGTGGCCGAGCACGAGCACGCGCACGATCACGGTGCGGACGACGATGCCAGCTGCCGCTGCAGCGGCTCCAGCTCCGAGCTGGTCCGCTTTTCGGTCACCGCGCCCGATGACCTGCTGCGCCGCTTTGACGAGCAGATCGCGCGCCGCGGTGACGTGGCTAACCGATCCGAGGCCGTACGCGATCTGATTCGCGCCTCGATCGCCAAGGAGCAGATGCGCACGCCCGACGAGCAGGTCATCGGTTCGCTCACCATGATCTATGACCACCATACCGGCGATCTGACGCGCCGTCTGGACGAGGTGCAGCACGACTACACCGACGAGATTGTCTCGACCATGCACGTGCATCTGGACCACCACAACTGCCTGGAGATTCTGGCGCTCAAGGGTCGCGGCAAACGCGTCTACGAGCTGGCAGACCGGTTGCTGGGGCTGCGCGGCGTTAAGCACGGCGAGCTCACCTGCGCCGCCACCAAGCAAAGCCTGGGGCTGTAGCGCACCTGTCCCTATTTGGTCGGTTTTGATGAGGGGTGTCGCATGCGGCATGTGCATATTCATGTAACGGGCATTGTGCAGGGCGTTGGCATGCGGCCGTTTGTGTATCGCGAGGCCATGGCGCATGGCATTTGCGGATGGGTGCTCAACGCGGGCGACGGCGTGCATATCGAAGCGCATGCTCTGGCCGGTGCGCTCGATGCTTTTGTTGCCGCGCTTTCTGAGCATGCGCCTGCGGCAGCCCGCGTAGAGCATGTCGAGGTTGTGGACCTGGCAGCCAACGGTTGGGATGCCGCCAATGAAGAGGGTTTTCGCATCGTAGCATCGCAGGACCAGACCGCGCACACGACGCTCGTCTCGCCCGATATCGCCACCTGCGACGATTGCCTGCGCGAGCTGTTCGATCCCGCCGACCGACGCTATCACTACCCCTTTATCAACTGCACTAACTGCGGCCCACGCTTTACCATCATCCGATCGCTGCCTTATGACCGAGCGGCTACCTCGATGGACCGTTTTCCCATGTGCCCTGAGTGTGCCGCGGAGTATGCCAATCCGCTCGACCGTCGCTTTCACGCGCAGCCCGATGCCTGCTTTAATTGCGGGCCGCATATCATGTGGCGCGAAGCGAGCGTGGGCGATGAGCCGGGCGAAGCCGCCGCGCCGCTGGCCGTCGGCACCACGCGCGAGACCAGCGACGCCATTATCGACCGCTGCGTTGAGCTGCTGGCCCTTGGTGGCATCGTCGCCATCAAGGGCCTGGGCGGATTCCATCTATCCTGTGACGCCTCCAACGAGCAGGCGGTAGCCGAGCTTCGCCGCCGTAAACGCCGCAGCAACAAGCCACTTGCCGTTATGGTGCGCAGCCTTGCCGACGCTGAACGCCTGTGCCATATCAGCGACGTTGAGCGCGGCTTGCTGGCCGGCAGCATTCGCCCCATTGTGCTGCTGCGCCGACGTGCTGTTTGCGAGAGCGGTGATTCTCCCGACGCCCTCGCGCTCGCACCGTCCGTCGCGCGCGACCTGCCCGAGCTCGGCGTTATGCCCCCCTACACCCCGCTTCAGCATCTGCTGCTTGCCGCGGCAGAAGCCCGCGGTATGCACGCGCTCGTCATGACCAGCGGAAACCTGAGCGAAGAGCCCATCGAGACCGACGACGATCTTGCCTGGGAACACCTCGTTGCCGCCGGCATCGCCGACGCGTTGCTCGGTAACGACCGCGCGATCCTCTCGCGCTACGACGACTCTGTAGTGCGCGTGGTCGACGGCGCCGTTATGCCCGTGCGCCGCGCTCGCGGATATGCACCCCAGCCGCTGCCGCTGCCGGCGCTCGACGGCGCTCCGTCCTGCGTGCTCGCCTGCGGGCCACAACAAAAGGCCACGATTGCGCTCACGCGTGAAGGGACGAACGGCGAGGCAACCTGTTTTGTGTCGCAGCATATCGGCGATGTCGAAAACGGTGCGACTTTCGATGCGTGGAATGCGGCACGCACGCGACTGGAAGACCTTTTTGACCTAGCGCCCGCCGCGCTGGCCTGCGACTTGCACCCCAGCTACCTATCGAGTCAGTGGGCACGCGAACAGGCGCGCGAGCGCAATCTGCCGCTTATCGAAGTCCAGCACCATCATGCGCATATCGCGAGCGTGATGGCTGAGGCTATCGCCACAGGACAGCTTGCACCCAATGCGCGCGTACTTGGCATCGCCTTCGATGGAACGGGCGCTGGCACCGACGGAACCATTTGGGGCGGTGAGTTTCTTGTCGCCGGCCTCGCCGATTTTGAGCGCACCGCGCACCTGCGTACCTGGGCACTCCCCGGTGGCGCCGCATCTGTGCGCGACGCCCGACGCAACGCCTTTGCCCTGCTGAGCGAGCTCGATCTACTCGAACATCCGGGTGCCGCGGGACTCCTGGGCGGCCTCGATGAGCAGACGCGCAGTATCACGACCACGATGATCAAGCGGAACATCAACAGCCCGCGAACGAGCAGTATGGGCCGTCTGTTTGACGCCGCGGCGGCGATCTTGGACATCTGCGGCACTGCAACCTACGAGGGCGAACCCGCCATCGAGCTCGAGGCCGCCGCTTGGCGCGCTTTTAGCGACGAAAACAGCCATTTCACTGGCAATCAGGCTGGCGTATCCGCATCCGTCTCAACATCGCTGGACAGTTTGTTCAGATATGTATTAACTACTGACCCCCTATCCCGCATTTTTGCCTCAGATTTGGCCAAAAAAGGCTCTCCAGACACCCTATTTGCGGCAAATATGTCTGCCGAACACCCCAAATCAACCCATTTGGGATCATCGCAGACGGCTTTTGCCACCCAGAGCCCATCACAAAAATACGTATCTGAACTAACTGTCCAGGCGGCCTCGGACAACCCCCTCATTTTGGATCCCAAACCGCTTTTTGAGGCGCTTTTGAGTGGAATCGAGGCCGGTGTGCCGGCCGACAAGCTCGCGCTCGACTTCCATATCGCCATTGCACGCGCATCGGCACGTATCGCAAGCGAAATCTGCGCTCGCGAAGGCATCGACATCGTCGCGCTCTCGGGCGGCGTGTTCATGAACCGACTTTTGCTTCGGCTCCTCACGCGCGAGCTCAAAGACGCCGGTCTTGCCGTCTTGGTTCCCCACACCGTGCCCGTCAACGACGGCTGCATCGCCTACGGCCAGGCGGCGGTCGCCCGCGCTCGCCTCACGCAGATCGCATCGCGGTAGGCTGCTTGGCCAGCCCATGCGCCGCCGTCTCACAGGTGTAACGCGTTTGCCCGCAACCCCCGCGAGCGCTACCATCAACTGATGGATTATTAAGCGCCCATCCAGCGCAAAGCGTATAAAAGGGAAACATTATGTGCCTTGCCGTTCCCGGTAAAGTGGTCAAACGCGACGACGACCTAAAGGCGATCGTCGACATGATGGGCATCGAGCGCCCCGTATCGCTGCGACTTGTGCCGACGGCACAGGTGGGCGACTATGTTCTCGTACACGCCGGCTTTGGCATCCAGATTGTCGACGAGCAGGAAGCCCAGGAGACGCTCGAGCTGGTCAACGCCATGACCGAGCTGGTCGAAGAGGACCAGCTCGCCACCAACCCGGCCGAGGCATACTAGTGGCGGCGGCGCAACCGGTTCACTCCGGTATCGACTTTTCGGCATTTCGCGACCCACGGCTCGCTCGCGAGCTCATCGACCGCATTCATGAGCTTGTCGGCGACCGCACCATCAACCTTATGGAAGTCTGCGGTACGCATACCGTGAGCATTGGCCGCTATGGTTTTCGCTCCATTATGCCGGCAGGGCTCAAGCTGCTGAGCGGCCCGGGCTGCCCCGTCTGCGTCACCGCCAACCGCGACATCGACCACGCAATCGCGCTCGCCAACATAGACGGCGCCATCATCACCACCTTTGGCGACATGATACGCGTGCCCGGATCATCCACCTCGCTCGCTGCGCAAAAAGCGGCAGGGCGTGACATTCGCATCGTCTACTCCCCGCTCGACGCGCTCGACATTGCCGAGCAAAACCCTGATCGCCCGGTCATTTTTATGGGCGTGGGCTTTGAGACTACGACGCCCACCATCGCCGCCGCCATCTTGGAGGCCGAGGCGCGCGGGCTTTTGAACTTCTCGGTCTATTGCGCCCACAAGACCACGCCGCCGGCGTTGCGCGCCATCGCCAACGACCCCGAGACCACCATCGACGGCTTTATCCTGCCGGGCCACGTCGCCACCATCACGGGCTTGGCGCCCTTTAGCTTTTTGGTCGACGAATTCAATACCCCGGGCGTGGTCACGGGATTTGAACCGGTCGATATCCTGCAGGGCATCTGCATGCTGGTCCAGATGGTTGTCGAGGACAGGCCGGCGATTGACAACGCCTACCGCCGTGGCGTCAACGCAGACGGCAATCCCGTGGCGCGCCAGCTGGTCGAGCAGGTGTTTGAACCATGCGACACCACGTGGCGCGGGCTGGGGCCGATTGCGGCTTCGGGACTCGCCATTCGTCCCGAATTCTCGCGCTTTGATGCCCGTACCCGCTTTGATGTGCCCGTTGAGGCGACAGTCGAGCCGCGCGGGTGCCGCTGCGGCGACGTGCTGCGCGGGGCCATTACGCCGAGCGACTGCCCGCTCTTTGGCCGCACCTGCACGCCCGAGCACCCCATCGGCCCGTGCATGGTGAGCTCCGAGGGCAGCTGCGCGGCGTACTACCGCTACCGCAACTAGCCCGGACACACCCGCACACCGGCACCACCCACGATTGGAGTTTTCGATATGTCCCATAGCGTTACCGATAGCACCGTCCTGCTGGGTCACGGCTCCGGCGGCCAGATGATGAAACGCATCATCGATGAGGTCTTTTTAGATGCCTTTGGGTCGCCCGAGCTGCTCGAGGGCAACGACGCCGGCGTCGCTACGCTACCCGCGAGCGGGCGCATCGCCATGTCGACCGACAGCTTTGTAGTCTCGCCGCAGTTCTTCCCCGGTGGCAACATCGGCCGCCTCGCTGTATGCGGAACCGTCAACGACGTCGCGACCTCGGGCGCCAACGTGCGCTACCTATCGTGCGGCTTTATCCTCGAAGAGGGCTATCCCATGGATAAGCTCCGCCAGATTGTGCAGACGATGGCCGAGACGGCGCGCGAGGCGGGCGTGTCCATAATCACGGGCGACACTAAGGTGGTCGAGCGCGGCGGGGCCGACGGCGTCTATATCAATACCGCCGGCGTGGGCGAGGTGCCTGCGGACGTGGCGCTCAGCGGCGCAAACTGCCAGCCCGGCGATGTCATCCTGGTCTCGGGTACACTGGGCGACCACGGCATCGCTATCATGAGCCAACGCGAGGGTCTGGCGTTTTCGAGCACGATCGAAAGCGACGCCGCACCGCTCAACCGCCTGATTGCCGATGTGCTTTCCGCAGCACCCGACACACGCTGCTTTCGCGACCCCACGCGCGGTGGCTTGGCGTCCACACTCAACGAGTTTGCCCAGGCCAGCAATGTTGCCATGGAGGTCGACGAGGATGCCGTGCCCGTGCGTCCCGACGTGCAGGCCGCCTGCGAGATGCTCGGCTACGATGTGCTGCAGGTGGCAAACGAGGGCAAGATGGTCGCCGTCGTACCGGCCGAGCAAGCCAATGCCGCGCTGAGCGCCATGCGCACC
>DBFNYT010000115.1:0-10170 GCA_048425625.1 Collinsella sp.
CGATCACCGGGGCGAGCTGCTTGCGGACCATGGCGACGTAGGCGTCCTCCAGGGCGGAGGAAGCGGACTTAGCGGGAATCTTCATATCGGCGAGATGACCCATCAGTTCCTTGGAGGTCATGCCGAACTCTTTGGCCAGGGTGGACACACGGACTTTTGCCATATGACTTCACCTACCCTTTCTGGCACCTTGGTGCCTAGAGACTGAACGAGCGTGGGAGATGCGCCGAAACCTGTCCGGCGCGACCGCGCGCTAGATCAGGTCCTCCGCATCATCGAAGGCGTCGGTGTCGTGGACACCGCAGAAACGGGAGCCGGGACGGGCCTGGTTGCGGCACTGGATGCCGTCCTCGGACACGTACTCGCAGCGACGGGCGTCGTCGTCCTCCTCGTCACCGATTAGGTCGGCGGCGGGCTCCTCGTGAACGGGAACGTTCTTGAGGATGTCGGCGGCAAGGGTCTCGGACTTGATGTCGATGTGCCAGCCGGTCAGGCGAGCGGCGAGGCGGGCGTTCTGGCCCTCCTTGCCAATGGCGAGGGACAGCTGGTCGTCGGGCACGATGACGCCGGCGTAGGCCTTCTCCTCGTCGATGAGGACGCGGGTGACCTTGGCAGGCGACAGGGCGTTGGCAACGTAGACGGCCGGATCGGCATCCCACAGGATGACATCGACACGCTCACCACGGAGCTCACCAACGACGGCGCGGACACGGCTGCCCTTGGGGCCGACGCAGGCGCCCACGGGATCCAGACGATCGTCGAGCGAGTGGACGGCGACCTTGGAGCGCTGGCCGGGCTCGCGGGCGATCGACTTGATCTGGACGGTGCCCTCATAGATCTCGGGCACTTCCTGCTCAAACAGACGACGCATGAGCTCGGGGTGGGTACGGGAGATGACAATCGGCGGACGGCTGTGCTCGCCGCGAACCGGCTGCAGGTTGGAGTTGGGATCGCGGACGTCGATGATCACGGCTTTGATGTGCTGGTTGTGCAGGTAGCGCTCGCCCATCGGACGCTCGTTACGCTCGTTCTCGTAACGGCGCTGGTCAAAATGCGGCAGCTCGGCCTCGACGCCATCGCGGATCTTGACGATGGTGAAGTCGGGCGTGGACTGCAGCACGGTACCGCTGATGAGGTCACCGATACGGCCGGAGAACTCCTCGTAGATCTGCTCACGAGCGGAGTTGCGCACGATGGCGTTGATCTCGGCCTTGGCGTGCTGGGCGGCGATGCGGCTCGTGTTCTTGGGGGTGACGTCGATCTCCTCGAACTCGGTGAAGTTGCCCTCCTCGTCCATGGAATCGTCGATCGGCTCCAGGCGGTAGACGTAAATCTTGCCGGTGGTGCGGTCGATGGTCACCTTGGCGCCCCACTCAAGATGCAGGATCTCGGCATAGCTCTTGGCGAGCGACTGCTCCAGGCGGTCGATCAGGTAGAGCTGGTCGATGTGCCTCTCCTGGCAAAGCTCCATCAGGGCGGACATCATGTCGGATGCTGCCATGTTAGTTTCCTTCCTTCGCGGGCTTGAAGTCATAGGTGGGCTTCAACTTGCACTTTTTAACATCAGAGAAATCGAGGGTGACGGACTCGCCGTCCTCGAGCTCGAGGGTCACGTTCGTCTCGGTCGCGGCGACAATCTTGCCAGAGTACTTGCGACGGCCCTCGGTGGCGGTGGAGGTGAGCTCGCAGTCCTCGCCCACAAAGCGGGCAAAATCGCGTGGGCGGCGCAGCGGGCGCGCCATACCCGGGCTCGACACCTCGAGCGTATAGCTCGAAGAAATGGGGTCGAGCTCCTCGATCACGTCGCCGACCCACTTGGTATTGGCCGTGACGTCGTTGAGCGACAGGCTCTGACCCTCGGCACCCTCGATACGCACACGCACGCAGGGGGCCTTGGTGGCGCCCACGAGCTCAACGTCGACAATATCGACATCGTGCTGGGGAGCGACGGCCTCGAGCGCGTCGATGATCGCCTGCTCGGTCTTGGTCTTGACCATTGCGGCACCTCCATCCATACAAAAAAGAAGCGGGGCCGAAACCCCACTTCTTTCAATTACAACTTCATTTGCAAGCAAACTATACCAATACCTGCGAAAACGTGCAAGCGCAATGGAAATTCGCAGGTCAGCGCGCCCACAGCTTCTCCACAAGAATAGGACAATTGACCGCAGACATCAGGGCAGGTACATGAAAGACGAGGGACGACCCAACCGGATCGCCCCTCGTCTTTTATGCGTCAGTTAAGCGCGCAATGCTTACTTGACCACCAGGTTGACCAGCTTGCCAGGCACGCAGATGGCCTTGACGACCGTCTTGCCCTCGAGCCATTTGGCAACGGCCTCCTCGGCGGCAGCCTGCATCTCCTCGTTGGAGGCATCGCGGGCAACGTCGATGCGGCCGCGGACCTTACCGAGCACCTGGACGACGATCTGCACCGTGTCCTCGATGGACTCGGCCAGGTCGAACTCGGGCCAGGCAGCAGTGTAGGCGTTGCCCTCGCAGCCGAGGGCTTCGTGCCACAGCTCGTCGGCCCAGAACGGGCAGATGGGGGCAAGGACGCTCACGATATCCTTGGCCACGCCGTAGCACAGCGCCTTGTCGCGGTCAGCGCTCTCAGTGGCGTTGAGGTAGGCGCTCGCCGCGTTGACGAGCTCCATGACGGCCGAGATGGCGGTATTGAACTGGCCGCGGTCGAAGTCCTCGGTGCACTTGGCGATGGTACGGTGACGCTCACGATAGAGCTTCATCGCAACCTCGTCGAGCGCGGACTTGTCGAAGGCCACGTTGGCGTCGCCGGACTGGACGAGCTGCCACACGATACGCCAGGCGCGCTTGATAAAGCGGTTAGCGCCCTCGACGGCCTTGGGATCCCAGTCGAAGTCCTTCTCGGGCGGGGCGATAAACAGGATCGCCAGACGCATGGTGTCGGCGCCGTAGGGCTCGATAACCGAGCTCGGGGGCACGACGTTGCCCTTGGACTTAGACATGGTGTCGCCGTTCTCGTCCTTGACCATGCCCTGGCACAGCAGGTTGGTGAAGGGCTCGTCCACGCTCAGCAGACCCAGGTCGCGCAGCGCCTTGGTAAAGAAGCGACTGTAGAGTAGGTGCAGAATGGCGTGCTCGATGCCGCCGATGTAGTTATCGACGGGCATCCAACGGTCTGCCGCCTCGCGGGAGAAGGGCAGCTCGGTGTTATGCGGATCGGTATAGCGAAGGTAATACCAGCTGGAGCAGGTGAAGGTGTCCATGGTATCGGTCTCGCGCTTGGCCGGGCGGCCGCAGACCGGGCAGGTGGTCTCGTAGAACTCCTTGCACTCGGCGAGGGTCTCGCCGGCACCCAGGTCCAGGTTCTCGGGCAGCGTCACCGGCAGCTGGTCCTCGGGCACGGGCACAATGCCGCAGTGCTCGCAGTGGATGGCCGGGATGGGGTTGCCCCAATAGCGCTGGCGGCTGATGAGCCAGTCGCGCAGACGGAACTCGACCTTACGACGACCGCAGCCCATGGCCTCGAGGTCGGCCACGATTGCAGCCTCGCCCTCGGAGTGCTTGCCGCCGCGCATGCCGGTGTACTTGCCGGACTGGACGAGCGTGCCCTCGGCAGCGTGGGCGCAATCCCAGTCGACGGACTCGGCATGGAAGGTATCGATGGTCTCACCGCTGGCCTCGACGGCAGCGCGATCGTCATCGTCCAGGATGATCGGCACGATCGGCAGATCGTACTTGCGGGCAAACTCAAAGTCGCGCTGGTCGCCGCAGGGAACGGCCATGACGGCGCCGGTGCCGTAGTCGGCAACGACATAATCGGCAACCCACACGGGGACCTTCTCGCCGTTAACGGGGTTCACCACGTAGCGGCCGGTAAAGGCGCCGTGCTTCTCGAGGGTGCCCTGGGCACGCTCGACGGCAGAGATATGCTTGGAGTCCTCGACGATCTTGGTGACGGCCTCCTCGTACTCCGTGCCCTCGACGAGCTCGTGCAGACGAGCGTACTCGGGAGCCAAGACAAAGAAGGACACGCCAAAGAGCGTATCGGCACGTGTGGTAAAGACGGTGATCTTGCCCTCATCGCCCTCGATGGGCTCGCCATCCTGGTCGCACAGGGTAAAGTCGACCTCGGCGCCCTCGGAGCGACCGATCCAGTTGGCCTGCATCTGCTTGACGCGCTCGGGCCAGCCGGGGAGCTTCTCCAAGTCGTCGAGCAGCTCCTGAGAGTACTCGGTAATCTTGTAGTACCACTGCTCAAGGTCGCGCTTCTCGGGCTCGGTGCCGCAGCGCCAGCACTTGCCCTCGGTAACCTGCTCGTTAGCCAGAACGGTCTTGCAGGTGGGGCACCAATTGACCGGGTTCTTCTTGCGATAGACCAGGCCCTTTTCCCACATCTTCTCAAAGATCCACTGACCCCAACGGTAGTAGTCGGGGCTGCAGGTCTTGACCATGCGATCCAGATCGTAGGAGAAGCCCATGCGCTTCATCGTGGCGAGCGCCTGGTCCATGTTCTTATACGTCCAGGCGGCAGCCTGCGTGTTGTGCTTGATGGCGGCGTTCTCGGCGGGCAGGCCAAAGGCATCGAAGCCGATGGGGTGCAGTACGTCAAAACCGCGCATGCGGGCCTGACGGGCCATGGCATCGCCGATGGTATAGTTGCGCGCGTGGCCCATGTGCAGGTCGCCCGACGGATACGGGAACATCTCGAGCACATACTTCTTGGGCTTGCTGTCGTCGGTGTCGACGGCAAAGAGGTTGGAGTCCTCCCAGGCCTTCATCCACTTGGACTCAATGGCCTGCGCGTCGTAAGCAGGGATCTCGTCCTTATGATCTGTGCAATCGCACATATCAGCTCCTTTAATCTTAGCTGGGGTCGGGCGGCTTGGCTTTGTTCGCTACTGCGGACAGTCCTGCGCAAGACGAAGAGCACATTAAGTGCTCTTCTTTGCGTGCGGAACTTGTAGCGAACAGAGCCAAGCCGCCCGACCCTAAGGTTAACTTGACTGATGATAGCAAATACGACAAGCGAGATGCCTGCGACTTGCAGGCATCTCGCTTTATCTAAATAACGTGGTTGTGAATCAACCGCTATCTGTTATCCGCCCAAGCATGGTCGGGTTTTCTAAGTGCCGCAGATTGCCGTGAAAGAGGAGCGACGCGTACTTTGGTACGCGAGCGACGGTTTGAACGGCAAGGTGCGGTGCTTAGGAAAGCCGCTTATCGATAGGAAACGCTCTGCTGGGAATCCTTGACGACTACATCGTGGGCGCCGCCTTCGACGATGGAGGTCGAGCTCACCAGGGTCAGGCGTGCCTTTTCCTGGAGCTCGGGGATCGAGAGGGCACCGCAGTTGCACATCGTAGACTTGACCTTGTAGAGCGTGCCGCCCACGCCGTCCTTGAGGGAACCGGCGTAGGGAACGTAGGAGTCGACGCCCTCGACGAAGCTGAGCTTCGCGGCGCCGCCCAGGTCGTAGCGCTGCCAGTTGCGGGCACGCGCGGAACCCTCGCCCCAGTACTCCTTCATGTACTGACCGTTCACGTTGACGCGCTCAGTCGGGCTCTCGTCAAAGCGAGCGAAGTAGCGGCCCAGCATCATAAAGTCAGCACCCATGGCAAGGGCGAGCGTCATGTGATAGTCGTAGACGATGCCGCCGTCGGAGCACACGGGCACGTAGACGCCGGTCTCCTCGTAGTACTCGTCGCGAGCGCGGCAGACGTCGATCAGCGCGGTGGCCTGGCCACGGCCAATACCCTTGGTCTCGCGGGTGATGCAGATGGAGCCACCGCCGATACCGACCTTGATGAAGTCGGCACCGCAGTCTGCCAGAAAGCGGAAGCCCTCGGCGTCGACGACGTTACCGGCACCGACCTTGACGTCCTCGCCGTAGTTGGCGCGAATCCACTCGATGGTGCGCTTCTGCCACTCGCTGAAGCCCTCGGAGGAGTCGATGCACAGGACATCGGCGCCGGCCTCGATGAGCAGCGGCACGCGCTCGGCATAGTCGCGGGTGTTGATACCGGCGCCGACCATGTAGCGCTTGTCGTTATCGAGCAGCTCGTTGGGGTTGGTCTTGTGGCTGTCGTAGTCCTTGCGGAAGACGATGCCCATGAGGTGATCGTTGTCGTCGACGATGGGCAGGGCGTTGAGCTTGTTGTCCCAGATGACGTCGTTGGCAACCTTGAGGCTGATGTTCTTGTCGCCCACGATGAGCTGCTCACGCGGGGTCATGAACTCGGAGACCTTCGTCTGGTGGTCATCGCGACTGGGGCGATAGTCACGGCTGGTGACGATGCCCAGGAGCTTACCCTTGGGAGTGCCGTCGTCGGTGACCGGCATGGTGGAGTGGCCGGTCTTCTCCTTGAGCTCGATGACCTGCTCCATGGTCATGTCGGGGGTCAGCGTGGAATCGGACTGAACGAAACCAGCCTTGTGATCCTTAACGGCCTTAACCATAGCAGCCTCGGACTCAGGGGTCTGAGAACCGTAAATGAAGGACAGGCCACCCTCGGTAGCGAGCGCGACACCCATGTCGACGCCCGAGACGGACTGCATAATGGCGGAAACCATGGGGATGTTCAGGGTGATTGCCGGCTTCTCACCGCGCTTGAAGCGGGTTAGCGGCGTCTTAAGAGAGACGTTGTTGGGGATGCACTGCGAGGACGAATAGCCAGGGACCAGCAGATACTCCGAAAACGTGTGGGACTCACCGGGAAAGAACGTAGCCATGTTTCTCCTTTTTCCATGCGACCGGTCGGCTGCAGGCCTCGTAGGACCCAGCCCAACCTTGGGCGCCCAATACTGGGGAAGTATCTTAACGCACTTTGACTGCTACAATGCATGATTTAAGAAGAGCACACGAGGGTTTGACGCAGGCTTTGCGTTTGCCCAGCAAACACTTTAGCGGAGAGACGTGGAGCGTATGAAGTACAAGACGACGGCAAAGTTGGTCATTCAAGCGTGCGACAAAGACCTGCCGGGCGTGTTTGGTCATGGCTGCGTCTTGCTGCTGCAGGGTATTGCCCGGGAGCACTCGCTCAACCGCGCCGCCAAAAGCATGGGCATGGCGTATTCCAAGGCATGGCGCATCGTAAACGAGGCCGAAGGCCAGCTGGGCTGCAAGCTCATCGAGCGCGACGGCGCCCGCGGATCCACGCTCACCCCCGCCGGCGAGCGAGCCATAGCGGTCTACGAGGAGCTGCAGACCGACATCAACAACGTCATCGCCACCAAAGCCAGCGACCTCATCGCCACCATCAACGCAGAGTAGTCCTTTTAGGCGGTTTTTAGCCCACAGCGCCCTCGGGTTGACGCTCGCGCCACAAAACGGGCCCATCTACTACGTTTAGTTGAATACCCACGACCATACCGGACATTATGAAAATAAAACCGCTGGTAAACAGCCTGGTAATTTTCAAAATAGGCGGGTATGGTCGACCCCTATTGCTTAAACGTAGTAAGTAGGCCGTTTTCGTGACACAGACCCCGATTAGCTACTTGCGAAGGGCGTTATCGAGAGTGGCAGCCACCTGCAGAGGGTCGTCGGTGCCGGCGAAGAGGCGGATGGCGCTCCCCCGCTTACCGCGCGGGGCCGAAAGGCGCGTTGTTGAGCCGCCGGCGGGCGACATGCTGAACTCCCCCGGCAATGTGTCGAACAGCTCACCCGCACTTCGCTCGATAAGGTCAAACTCAACCGCCGGGCCAAAGCCGTGCTCGAGGATTCCCGTTGCAACCGCATGATCGGGATGCGAACCCAGCCCAGGATAGCGAACGTTACACACCATCTCGTTAGCAGCCAGATACTCGGCCAGCGCACGGGCGCGATCGAAGTGCGCCTGCATGCGAGCATCGAGCGAGGACAGCCCGCGTTCTAGCACGTCGGTCTCCTCGGCAGACAGGCCAAGCACAGACGCACCGCAGTCCGCAAGCAACGCGTGTGCGCACTCTGCGGCGGCATCCACGCGATGGCGCTTGAGCTGCGAGCGCGCCACCGAGACGGCGACGAGCTTGCGCGGAGCTTCGCCGGCACACACACGGTCGAGTGCCTCGAGCGACAGGACGGCACCCAAACGCAGCGGATCGCACCCAAAGACGCTTGCCACGGTGTTATCCACCACAAGCAGCGCACGGGCCTCACGCGCCGCCCGACCCAGCGCACGCAGATCGGGCACGCGCAGACCAAACCCGCCGATGGAGTTGACGAACCACCACAGGTGCGGACCCTCGGCATCAAACGAAGCATCCAAGCCCTCGGACGCGGCGGTAAACGCCGCAACCGACGGCTCCCCCACGAGCACAACGTCGCAGGCATCAAAGCCGCGCGCAAACGCATCGGCAAAGTCGTCCGCAAAGGCCACCAGGCGGTCACCAGGACGCACAATCCCCAACAGAGACAGCGCCGCCGGCACATGCGAGGCCGCAACAAGACGCGCCTCACGCGCGCCGGCCCTTACAGCCCAGGCCTCTTCTAGCTGCTGTACATCCACAAGGCACCGTCCCTTCACAAACAAAAACCCACGATGCGGGTGTTCCCCGCATCGTGGGCAACGGCTGCAGTATAGCGCCGATATGCGACGAATCGCCTAGATGTTGAGCGTGTGATAGGTCACGCTCGCACCCGGGGCGTCAACGGTCACGCCATAGGCCTCGGGATAAATGCGCGTCGAAAACACGAGCGCGCCATCGTTCACAAACACCTCGACCGACGAGACATCGCCGACAATGCGCACGTTGCGCACCTCGTCGACGGGCTCCCAGCGCACAGTACGACCGCAGCCGGCAGAAGCGCGACCCTCATCGGTAAATCGCATCTCAAAACGCGAGGGCAGTTCGCCCTCGGCGGGTACAAACGCCAGCTTCAGCTCGCCATTAACGGTCGCGGTAAACGCGCCGTCGATACCGTCAACAACAACGTCAAAGCAGGTATCGCCGGCAACCTCCAACGAGCCCTCCCCCCTCTGAGCGGGGCCATAGAAGTCCTCAATCTCGCGCGCCGGCTGCTGCAGCACCACGCCGTCGGCACCGGCTGCAAGCTCACGCGGCACTGTCATGCAGTGCTGCCAGCCGCACGCCACGGTGGGTTCGTTGCCATAGGTTGGCTCATCCGGCATGCCCATCCAGCCAATCAAGATATGGCGACCGTCCTGGACCGTGAACTCCTGCGGAGCATAGAAGTCAAAACCGGCGTCCCACAGGCGGAACTCGCCCAGCTCATAAGCGTCATTGCCGCCCGTAATGTCGCCCGTTACAGGCATGTAGCCCGCTGCATACACATTGCCGCGGTCCCAACGACCGCCCTCAAGCCCCTGGGGCGAGAAGGACAACCACTTCGCCGGCACACCGCCATCCGCCTCAAGCTCCAGATACCCCGGGCATTCCCACATAAACCCAAAGCGTTCGGGCGTGCAAACGCGGGTCTCGAGCTCCCAGCTCAGCATATCGGCCGAGCCATACACCAGGATCTCGCCCACATCGCGCCCGGCACCCTCGCCGTGCATCGCACAAAAACGGCTCTCGATATGCGGCCCATCCACGCGACGACGCGCGCCCAGCACCATGTGATAGCGCCCGTCCGCGTCACGCCACACCTTGGGATCGCGCACATGGCAGGTCAAATCCTCGGGATAATCCTCGGAAGCCAGCACCACACGCTTTTGGCTGAACTCCCGACCGGCAAGGCCATCAACGCTCTCCACATAGACGGTATCAGCGCGGCGGCCGGTATTGACGTAGTCGTACGTCCCGTCCGAATCGGAAAGCTTAACGTTGCCCGTATAAAGTACGCGAATGCGACCGTCCTCGGCAAGCGCGGAGCCCGAATACACGCCGTGGCAATCGAACGGCTCGTCGGGCAGCAGCGGGGCGCCAACGTAGTCCCACGTCATAAGATCGCGACTCGTCGCATGGCCCCAGGCCTTTACGCCGCCCTCGACATCAAACGGCGCATACTGAAAGTACGCGTGAAACACGCCGCCCGCCTGGCAAAGACCGTTGGGGTCGTTGAGCCAGCCCGCCGGCGGCATAATATGGAAGCGCTGGCCATATGCGCCATGACCGCACTCAGAGGCGGCGGCGTCAACAGCGGCGACCAGCTTTGCAAGGTCGCGACCAAGTGCATTAGACATATCAAAGTCCTAACGGATCGAAAGTAACAAGACACCAGAGATCGGCACCAGATACGGAAAA
>DBFNYT010000116.1:0-4116 GCA_048425625.1 Collinsella sp.
CGGAGCTTTGGCTCCGGCCTCCCCATATAAGGGCTCGGCTTTGCCGAGCCACCAAATTTGTATCAGCCCCCAGAACATGTTTGAGAACTGTGCTTGAAGTACGTATTTGCAGGCCCCGAATCGGTGTTGCCTCCCGGCGCATTCCGCAGGGGGAGCGATATTTTGCAGCACGAAGTGCGTAGCAAAATATCGCTCATGCCCGAGGACGCGCCGGGAGGCAACACCGATTCGCGGCCGGACATTAGCGTCTACCAGCGCATTTACAAATTCGTAAACTTTTTTCAAAAAAGTGCTTGCACAGTTCTCGAATCATAGGTTATTATCTTCCTTGTTGAACGCGCGGGTCCAACAAACGAACCGCGAGTCAACAACATAGCATGTCGGAGTGGCGGAATTGGCAGACGCGCTAGCTTGAGGTGCTAGTGACCGCTTTTTGGTCATGCGGGTTCAAGTCCCGCCTCCGACACCATCGCATTTGAGAAGCCTCTTCGGAGGCTTTTTTGTTACCGATAGACGGTGAGGTCCACGATGGAAACGCTTGAGCGCAACGAGTGGGCAGACGTTGCCCAACTGGTCGAGATCACGAGCGATGCTGTCATCATCTGTGAGCTCGACGGAACCATTCTGCATGTGAATAATCGTTTGCTCGACCTGATGTGCGAGGAGCGCGCTGATGTCATCAACGGTGATGTCAAAGACGTTCTGTACTCGTCTGCCTTTGAGCGCGCGACCGAACATCGTCTGCCGTTTGAGACCGATGGCTCCGAGAGCGAGCTGATGCTCAAGCTGAGCGACGGATCTTTTATTCCCGTCTTGGTTCGCGCGGGTTCCGTTACGCCTCCGCGTATCTTTGGACGTCGTGCACCGCGTGTCCTGGTGGCGCTTCACAGCATCGAAGAGCAGTATTCCCACGATCGTCAGCTCAAACGTGCGCTATCGGAGCTTAGGGTGGCGAATAAACGCCTTTCGGGTACCCTTTCGGTCATTATGAGTACCGTGGGCTCCGATGAGCTCCCCAGCTTGCTCGATACCGTTTTGAATCAGCTCGTTGGAACGCTCGATGCCTCCGGTGCGGCTATCTATTTTTCCGAGAGCGGCGGCTTTAAGCTCCGCGGTGTTTCTAGGGAGCTTGAGGATAGCTATCTGCCCGAGTTTATGCCGTACGGCGCGGGCATTCCGACCTACGTGCTTCGCGAGTCGCGTGCCTGTCGCCTGTCGATTCAGCAGGACCTTGAGGGCGACCGGGTTGCTTCGGGTATGTTCATGGATTTGGACAATCGTTCCAAGCACTTGCTGCGCGTGCAGGATATGCCCCCGTATCGCAGCGAGATCTGTCTTCCCGTGTTTTACGGCACGCAGGTCCTTGGCGTGTTGGAAGTTGGCTGGAAACGCCCCCAGGCGCCACTTGCCTATGACGTGAACGTGCTCGAGGTCATCTGCGATTACCTGTCTATTCAGCTGGTCGGCATGGCGTCGAGCTTACGTTCGCGCCGCACGGCGGAGCTCGGCCGCTCGCTCAATTTGCTGCGCGACGAACTGTTTACCTATCTCGATGATCCCGTTGCCGCCTCGCGAGCGGTGTCGACGGAAATCTGCACGGTGCTCAATTGTCATTTCTGCCCCGTGGAGTATGATGCGGGCCTCGAAACCTATGTCATCGATTTTGAGGGCGGCAGTCGTGTGGCGCTGCCGGACGATCCGGAGTCACTCTTCTTTTCTGTCACGGCGCCAGCAGCGCGCCTGGGGGCAGCCCCCGACGGGTTTGAGACATCGGTGTTGGGCGGGACGAGCGCTGACGACCTCAAGCACGTGCGCCTTACACGTGTGGACGAATCCACGTCTATGGGTTCATGGTTGAGGGCCCACGGCCTACCGTGTCAGGGGCTTTATGTCGACTCCGGCATCGAAGCGGGGCGCTACCACTCGGAAGCGGATGGCAAACGAAGCAACGATGCGATTGTTCCCGCTGATATCGCCAAGGGGCCGACGAGGCGCGCTTTGCTACTCCGCGATGGCAGCCAAGAACCAATTGACGACCTTGAATACGACTACCTGGTGCATCTGGCGCATGACTTTGAGCTGATCTATGAGGGCGAATCTCAAAAGCGCGAAGAGCGTCATATCGCTCAGACGCTTCAGATTGGCATGAGAAATTCGCTTGGTGACGTTCCGGGCATTGCAACCGATTCGGTATACCTATCGGCAACGAATTCTGCGTTGGTCGGCGGTGACTTCTATACGCTCATCCGTCTTCCCGACGACTGCGCCGTCATGATCCTGGGCGATGTGTCCGGCAAGGGCATCGAGGCGGCATCCATGTCCGCACTCGTCAAGACGGCGCTGACGGCCTATGCCTGGGAGGGTGCGGGGCCTGCCCGTATGGCACGCTCGCTCAATAGCATGCTCATGGGCTTTTCGAGGGTCGAGACGTTTGTGACGGCGTTTATCGCCAAGATCGATTTTAAAGCGGGCCGCGCTACTTATTGCTCTGCGGGACATCCTCCCACTATGGTCATTAGGCCGTCGTCGACGCCGCGTGGCGGCGGCGAGACCTGCGGGGGAGAAGTGGAGCTCCTTGGGTGCCAATCGGGCGTGATCGGTGCCTTTGAGAGCATGGTCTACGAGACGGGCGTGTTTACGTTCGCTCCTGGTGACATGCTATTTATGTATACCGATGGAACAATCGAAGCACGTGATCGCTCGGGTGCTTTTTTTGGCGAGCAGCGCCTTCGCGACCTTTTGCTCTCTGTCTCGGGTGAGGGCGTATCGGGAATCTGCGGCAAGGTCTTGGGCGAGCTTGACCGCTTTACCGAGTCGGCGCTGAACGATGACATCGCGCTGGTTTCCCTTGAGTTTTTACGGGGTCGATCGTAGGTCACGACGCCTGACGGGCGAAATCTGCGCGGTTGCAGATACGTGTGCATCGAGCGAGCTCTTTTGGGGAACCATGGTCGTATGAATGAATGGAATGACATAGCGGTTTTGACGCCACCGGGCGATATCGACATCGCCTCGGTGCCCGCACTGCGCCGACGGTTGGATAATTTGATCGACCGGGGCGTGCGTCGTGTTGTCATCAATTGCCAGACCGTGGGCTTTATCGACTCGACGGGCTTGGCGTTTTTGCTTACACGTGCCAGAGAGCTTATGAGGCATGAGGGGCTGCTTTCGCTCGTTAACGCCTCCGATGAGGTCGTTCGCTTTTTGGAAATTGCCCGACTTGTCGACATCCTGCATGTCGCGGGCCCGGCGCGGGAGTCGATTCCCGCCATTCCGGTGGGGGAGTTGCCGCGATGGAGCAAGAGCGTCGAAGTGCAGCGAGGCATCGAGAATCTCCCGTATTATCGGCACCGTGTGGCCGAGCTCCTCGAATCGGTTCCCCTGAGGCGTGATGAGCGCTATGACGTCGCATTGGCGTTGGGGGAGGCATTGGGTAACGCATATGACCATGCGGGCGGTGTTGGCTGCATCCTGACGGTTCAGGCCTATGGGGACCGCGTTGTGCTCGAGGTGCTTGATCGGGGCGCTGGCTATTCTATCGATGGGGCGAGCGAACCGGTAACATCCGAGGAACGCGGACGCGGTATCAAGCTTATGCGTATGCTCGTCGATAATGTGGAAGTTGCCCGTCGTACAGATGGCGCCGGCACGCGCGTTCGGATGGTGAAGTTGTTTAGCTCGGCATTGGAATCGTGCGCTTAGGGTCTTGGCTTGGCATTATTTACCTGCATGAACTTGCTTCGCGCAACTTTTTTGAAAAAAGTACTTGCGTCTTTAGGACAACTCGCGTAAATTAATAACCCGCAAGCGGACATGGCTCAGTTGGTAGAGCACAACCTTGCCAAGGTTGGGGTCGCGGGTTCGAGCCCCGTTGTCCGCTCCATTGCATTTCCGGACCGTCTCAAGCGGTCCTTTTTCGGCGAAGTGGCCAAGTGGTAAGGCAGAGGCCTGCAAAGCCTTTACCCCCGGTTCGAATCCGGGCTTCGCCTCCAGGCAACATCCGGGCGCTCCGGCGCCCGTTTTGTTTTACATATGCGGACATGGCTCAGTTGGTAGAGCACAACCTTGCCAAGGTTGGGGTCGCGGGTTCGAGCCCCGTTGTCCGCTCCAAGCGCA
>DBFNYT010000117.1:0-4082 GCA_048425625.1 Collinsella sp.
CAGTGGGTCATCGTCCCGGCATTCAGCATCAGGGTAGCGCTGCGACGCGGAAATCGCGCGCCGTTGCCGCGCCCCGCAGTGCCCGCTTCCCCCGAGAACAATTATCAGTGCAGGTAGAACGCCTGCGGTTTTTCGTAAAACGTGGGTATGGTCGGGGGTATCGGGTCAAACGTAGTAGATGGGCCGGTTTCGTGGCGAGCGGTACCAACTGATCCCACGGGGACGGAGGAAAACAGATCATTTTTGCCTGACGGCTCCGAGTCGCACCTATTTTCCTGCGAAAACGCTGTGTCTCAACTTTGGTGAGACATTTGTCTCACGCTCAAGACCGAATCTGGAACATGTGTCACCTGCCCTAATTGTGTCTCATTCCGTAACTTTAGGCTGATGCAAGGTCTGAGACCGCGAGAAGGGAGACGCGATGAGTAAGTACACGAGGGGTCTCTTGGCGGTGATACTGGCCGCAGTGCTGGTGTTGCCGGCTGCAGCATTTGCCATGCTGCCTGAGGCCAACGCCAGGTCCAGCACCGGAATGGACGGACCGACGGCGACAAAGATAGTCGATCCTGACACCACTAGCCGTTGGCAATACTGGGCGTCGGGTGGCGAGCAGGACCAGACGACACGTTATGTGGGCCGGATTTGGACGGACAAGACGGTCGAGCCCGCGCAGGACGAAAAGTCCGACTTTGTGACGACGCTTTCCACGATCTCTTCGACTTCTGATACAACGTCGCTGGTTACTAAGCCGCTCGATATCGTGATGGTGCTGGACGCCTCCGGGTCGATGGATGATGACATGGGTGGCAGCGATTCGACCAAACGCATCGACGCACTCAAGGCAGCTGCCAGTTCCTTTATCGACACCATCGCCGAACAGAACGCAAAGATCAAAGATGATTCCAAACAGCATCAGGTTTCGATTGTCAAGTTTGCCGGTACAAAGAGCTACGATATCGGTAACGGTACGTATAGCCGGAACAAATATAACTATTCGCAGGTTATGAAGGGCCTGACGCCGTGTGTCGGTAGCGATGCGACGGAACTTAAGAATACGGTCGGCCACATCGAGCCCGCCGGCGCTACGCAGGCTGATTACGGCCTTGAGCTTGCTCGCGACATGTCGGGCCGCACGGATGCCCAGAAGGTCGTCGTGTTCTTTACCGACGGCTCTCCTACAAGTTCTAATGGTTTTGAGTCCGATGTCGCTAATGATGCCGTTAATGCCGCCAAGACCATGAAAGATAAAGGCGCCACCATCTACACCATCGGCATCTTTAGCGGTGCGAACCCGGATCAGGCCATTAGCAAGGCAAGCAAAGAAAACAAGTTCATGCACGCCGTGTCGAGCAACTATCCAAACGCCACGTCCTACACAACCAATAAGCTTGGTAAGCGCACCGAGAATTCCGACTTCTACAAGGCTGCGTCGAATGCCGATGAGCTCAAGAAGGTGTTTGATGATATCTCGAGCTCTATCACCTCGGGCAAGGGTTCTCCCACTCAGATCGAGGATGGTTACGACGAGAGCAAGTCCGGCTACATCACCTTTAGTGATGAGCTGGGCGACTTTATGCAGGTCGATACGTTTGTCAGCGCTCAGATTAATGGCGTCCCCTTTGATGAAGTGACCAAGACAACCAAGGGCAATACGGACACGTACGAGTTTTCGGGCGTGGCCAAGGACCTGGTCATCACCGTCGAGCGCTCTGCCAATGCGCAGCAGGGCGATATCGTGACGGTCAAGATTCCCGCATCGCTGATTCCGCTGATCCGCTATCACGTGGACATGGAAAACGGGATCTTTGAGCGCACGTCGCTCAATGACATCAAGCCTATTCAGATTAAATACACCTCGAGCGTCAAGGACGCCGCGCGTAACAACCTGTTTACGCCCGATGACGGACTCAAGAAGTATATCGAGAAACATAAGGGTGCCGACAACCAGACGGTCTACTTCCTGGCCAACAAGTGGTCGGGCGGCGAGCTGGGCGATGTTGTCGCCGAGTTTGAGCCCGCCGATACCAACAGCTACTATTACTTCCAAAAAATCACGCCTATCTACACGGACAAGGAATGCACCCAGCGCGCGACGGTAAAGCCGCAGGGCAACGACGTCTATTACTACAAGGACGAGTTTGTGGCGATGGGCGCAAACGGCAAGCCGAAGGACGACTATGCCGTTGTGGAGTTTGAGGGGCACGAGATCGCCAGCTACGACGGCGCTCTGGTCAAAGATGACGGCTATTGGTCCTTTAATAAGGGAACCGCGCGCTTGGCCTATATCGACCAGCTGCATACCACCAAGGACGATGTGGAGGCGAACGGCAACAAGACCAAGACCTCGCGCGACGTGCTTAACCCCAGGTGGAATGACCTTTCCTCCGTTGCGACTTCCACGCACGTGCATTCGCACCTGGGCAACAATGGCAAGATTATCTTTAGCCTTGCAACCAAGCCGACAACGGTGGATACCAAGACTGACTTTGGTCTGACCAAGGTGCTCGAGGGCCGCAAGTGGGCGGATGAGGATACGTTTGAGTTCAAGCTCTCCGCGACGTCCGAGAACGATGCCCCGATGCCCGATCCTGCGACCGCGACTGTGACCATGCGCAACAAAGCCATCGATTTCGGCAAGATCAAATACACCGAGCCCGGCACGTACGTTTATAAGGTCAGCGAGAAGAACGCTGGTCAAACTATCGATGGCATCACCTACAGCAAGAACGTTGCGGAGATTACCGTGACGGTAACGCCCGACAAGAAGGGCGAGCTCAGCGCTGCCGTGAAGGTGACCTCGGGCGAGACTGAGTTTGTGAACACCTACGCCGCTAAGCCCGCCAAGTCCAGCGTCACCGACGAGATTGGGGTCACCAAGGTCCTGACCGGCCGCGGCCTCAAGGCCGGCGAGTTCAGCTTTGAGCTGCGCGAGATCAAGGGTGAGGACTCTAAGCTTATCGAGACCGTCAAGAATGACGCCAGCGGCAAGGTTACGTTCAGCCCGATCAAGTACACCGAGATCGGTCAGCACACCTACACGCTGCGCGAGGTCAAGGGCAACGCCGGTGGCATCACTTACGACGAAACCGTCTACACCATCGTGACGACCATCAGCGATAACAAAAAGGGCCAGCTGGTGGCTACGCACGAGCTACAGGGTGCCGAAGACGTCAAGAACATTGAGTTTAAGAATGCTTACAACCTGACCCCCAAGAGCTCCAGCGTCACCGACCAGATCATCGCGAAAAAGGTCCTGGACGGGCGCGACCTCAAGGCTGGCGAGTTCCGTTTCGAGCTCGTCGAGGGTAACGATGTCGTCGCCAGGGGCACCAATGCGGCCGACGGCAAGATCACGATGGACAAGATCACCTACACCGAGGCCGGCGAGCACACCTACACGCTGCGCGAGGTCAAGGGCGAGGCCGGTGGCATCACCTACAGCACCGCGACCTACACCATCGTGACCACGGTTACGGACAATGGCGATGGCACGCTCAATGTCCATCATGTCCTGAAGGATGCCAAGGCTGCCGAGTTCAAGAATTCTTACGGCCTGACCCCCGAGAGCTCTAGCGTCACCGACCAGATCGTCGCGACCAAGTCCCTGGACGGGCGCGACCTCAAGGACGGCGAATTCTCCTTCGAGCTTGTCGAGGGCGATAAGGTTGTTGCTAGGGGCACCAATGCTGCCGATGGCACAGTCGTCATGGACAAAATCACTTACGATAAGCCTGGCAATCACACCTACACACTGCGCGAGAAGCTCCCCAACGAGGCGGGGCTGAGCAACGGGATCACGTACGATAAGACGAACTACACCATCAAGACGAGCGTCATCGACAACGGCGACGGCACGCTTAAGGTGACCCATACGCTCGGGGGTCCCGAGACGGCACGCTTTGAGAACAAGTACAACACTGCCCCGAATAAGTCCAGCGTTACCGACCAGATCACCGCGACCAAGACCCTGACAGGCCGCGACCTCAAGGAAGGCGAGTTCTCCTTCGAGCTCGTCGAGGGTAACGATGTCGTCGCCAGGGGCACCAATGCGGCCGACGGCAAGATCACGATGGACAAGATCA
>DBFNYT010000118.1:0-14113 GCA_048425625.1 Collinsella sp.
AACAAAGGACGGGGGTGTATCGGCGATAGCAAATACACCCCCGTCCTCGTGCGGGATAATCTCACCGTAGACTGAACCCGCTCAGCGCAGGCCGCCGCGCTTCCCTAGTCCCGCTTAAACAAATCCCTCATGTAGAGCTTGTTCGCCACGTCCGCGAGCTCGTCGCTCCAGCAGTTGGCCACGATCACGTCGCAGCCGGCCTTGAAGGCCTCCGGGTCGTGGATCACCTCGGACCCGAAGAACTCCGGCCCGTCCAGCGCAGGCTCGTAGACCACAACGGGCACGACCTTGGCCTTCACGCACTTCATGATACCCTGGATGGAGCTCGCTCGGAGGGAATCGGAGCTGGGCTCCATTGTCAGACAGCACACGCCCACGACAGGATTCCCCTTCCCGGCATACATGTAATCTCATGTCATCTGCAGCATCTCGCCCGCTGCGAAGTCCTTGCGGATGGGGTTGGCCTTCACGATGGCCCCGGTCAGGTTCTGCGGCACGTACTTGTAGATCGTCAACAGCTGCTTGGCACCCTTTAGCGGGCAGCTGCTGACGCAACCGAAACTAGAATCAGGTGAGGAGAATCCGAATCAACGACTGTGCTGTACATAATCACTGTATAAGGATTCAGTTGC
The DNA here is from genome assembly GCA_048425625.1 of Collinsella sp. Lineage (GTDB taxonomy): Bacteria > Actinomycetota > Coriobacteriia > Coriobacteriales > Coriobacteriaceae > Collinsella. The sequence continues at coordinate 633 of DBFNYT010000118.1, forward strand.
AACAAAATCAGTTGAATTGAAATGAATAGACCCTTTTGAATCAGGGGTTACGAATAAGAAATTTATCCAACCTTGAATACCGCTTCGCCAAGGCTTCATCGAAGCTCAGTTAATGAACGAAATCAACCTTAATGTCATCGAGGATGCCGACAGGATAGCCGGCATCCTCCCCTGCGACTAAATGGGCCTCGCAGTGATAGTGCAAAGGTCGACGGTAGGTTCCTGTAAAACAGTGCAAGCGCGCACGTTATCCATATCTCACCATCGGTCACTTCCCAATCAGTTTCAACAACTTGTTCTTCTTGGTGCGAAGCCAGTACCGTTTCCAGGTCCAAGTCTTCCGGGCGGCCGATTCGAACCCAACCTTCCCATATGCCTTAAGGAACCGAGACCTGTCCCTTGTCCTGGGGGAGGGTTCGTGGAGGTTGGTCTGTTCCACATTGTCGGCCTCGCTGAAGAGGCGCTCCTCGCGGTAGACGGTCTCAGGCAAATCGGCGAGAGCGTTGATGCCAGTCTCCGTATTGCACAGTACTACGGAGACCTTGCCAGGCGGCGCGGACCCCAGTGTCGACTTATCTAGGCCCCAAAAGTCTCCGAGTGTGATGTCTCCCGCCCGCTGGTTGCACGCGTAAGGACATTCGTAACAGACGTCACGATGGATGACACCTGTTACGAAGACGGAAAAATATTCGTCTTCGTAACAGGGCTCGTCGAAGACGAGCTCGCCGTCGCGATATGCGCACATGTGGAAATCGTTCGCCCCACGAAACGAGAACGAATCCCAGCCCCCTTTGACCTTAAAGTCCAAATGTTCGCGAAGGAATGCAATCGGAGGGGTGCCGTGGCATATGAGATCGATGCAAATCAAGCCCTCGCGCGTATCGCCAACGATAGAGCGCAAGGCAGCGACCTGGCATGGTGTCGAGATGAAGAGTACTTTCCTGCCGTCAGCGAGATACTTTTTGACGTCATTGTATGCGCCGCCGGGATCACTGTAGACGTACTTGGATCCACGTAGGCTCTCCAAGTCGACTTCTCGATCGACTGAAACGCAGCGCGCCGCCCCGTTCACAGAAGCCGTTCCGTAAACGACGCCGCCCCCGTTGATGACCTTCCTTGCAAGCGCTGTGGCAATGCCGCCCGATGAAGAGAGCGCAACGTCACTCGGTTCACTGCTCCAAGCAGCATAGGTCTTTAGGGGCTTCCTGAGCTCGACGGGAGCGCATGCGGGGCAAACAGCATGACATCGCCCACAATCCCTGCAATTTGAGGGGTCGACAGTCGGCACGGGCTCGCCACAAAGGCCGCTTTCCTTCATGCTAAGAGCATGGAAGGGGCACGCTTCGACGCATGCCCCGCACCCAGAGCACGTCAAGTCACCGCAAACGAAGTTAGCCGACATTTCCTCTCCTAAAGCCAAGTTTATCTCGCAAGATGTCGAAAATTACAAAACGTTCTCCCTTGTCAAACAAAGTGAGCAGCTCGAAGGTATAACCGATGATGGCAGCAGCAAAAGCAACGGCTACTAGCGTAGCCCAATTTGTGCACAGACCCATCTGGTCAACAAGCGCGTAGCCGAACCAAAGGACCACGAAAACGAATACCTCTCGCATAAGCGGCTTGTAGAACGTCCGCCTGCGCACGCCGATGACGACCGCACAATATAATGGTTGGACAAGCGCGTGACGGATAAACATCAGAATCGAGCTTGTCCCGGCGATGACGGTGAGCTTGTCGAGCGAGGTGAATAAGATTAAAGGGAACTCTATGGCGAGCGTTGCCAAACTGAACCCGAAGGCGATGAGGACTGAACCCTTAATTTTTGTGGTCAGCGTGTTCGCATAATATAGGGGCTCGACAAGAGCGCTCGCAATGAGCGTAATGACGGTCAAAACCGAAAGAAGCTGAATATCGCCTAATTCGGCAACAGAACGGCCAGGCAGCCATAGGGAGTAGAACGACGGCCCGAAGCCGATGAACCCGGCAAGCGGTACGATCATGAACGCTGAGGTGAAACGCATAGCGAAATCGAATCTGCTCACCAGCTCTACCTTGTCCCCACGGGCATAGGCTTGGGCCATCTTAGGGTAAAAGAGGTTCGCTATGCTTCCGGAAAGATTAGTCAAAGCCTGGGGGACCGTCTTAGCAATGGACAGGAGTCCCATGGCGGCCCCGCTGATGAAGATATTGGCAACCAGGAGGTCGAGGCCGGTCTGGATGAGGTTGTTGACGTTCTGGAGGCTGTTCCACACACCGATTTTGAGAAGCTCCCAGACTTTGCTGGGACTGAACCGCGAAAGCGACAGCTTGAGTTCGGGAAGGAGCCTGCGTGTCACAGCAACTTGCGCCGCGCCGGTCACGACTGTCGCCACGAGGCCCGCGACGCTGAAGTACCACATATGAGGGAAGGCTACCCAGAACAGGACGAACAGGAAGATGACACGAAGGACCGAACCGAGAAGCTGGCCGATGGAATTTAGGAATAACTCGTTTTTTATGAACGCCGCAACACCAAATACGACCGTAAGCAGCCCTATCCCAGCATTCATGAACGCGAGCAGAACGGTGATTCTCAAGTCGCTGACCAATTCCGGCGTCACACTGACAAGGGTCTCTATGTTAGCGGCGAGGAACACCGATCCCACGAAAATTGCAAATGCCATAATACAGTTCGAGAAAAAGACCGAAGAGAAATACTCTTCGGTCTTTTCGGTATCCCCCTCATGGTAGGAGACCGTGATGAACCGGCTTGCCATGGCATTAAGTGCTGCAGTGATGATTGCGACATAGCTGACGAAGTTGTTGACCAGCCCTACGAACCCATATGCCTCGTCGCCGAGCTTCTGGAGCACGATCGGCGTGAGAACGAAGCTAATGATGAACTGAGTGCCGAGTACCGCGATTTGCGCGGCGAAGTTAAGGGCGAATTTCTTTTTGTCTCCCATCGGTTTTGGCAGAACGCCTAACGCACCCCCCTGCCAACGGAAATGTTGCACCTTAAATAAGACAGGGAGCTTTCGCGAGCGGCCGCTCTGACGGCATCGGCAACTTCAAACTCCAGGGGCTTGTCGAGAATAAACGAGAGGTCTTCTGGTGTCGTCGCGAGTCTCTCCTTGAGCGACAACCTGTCGAGAAGGTCAACAAGCTTGTTTGCATTCTGTCCGCGCTTTATCACCGCGAAAGGGACGTGCGTTATGGCAGAGAAAATCGTTCCGTGGAAGGTGTCAGTCGCCACGAAATCGGCTCCTTTGAAGTAATTCAGAATTTCATCAGGGCCGCAATCGACGTTCTCATCGCAGAAATCTTGATGTCCGTAGACCGCAAGGAGCTTGACGCCCCTTTTCTCGGCGATGGCCCTGATGGCCTTGGCCTCGTCCTGGGTGAAACGGTTGCCGTATCCGTAAACTAGGGCATAACGTTCTGGTGTCGCTACGGGCTTCCATTCAACATTTTCGACACCGGAGACAAGAACTGGGTCGAGATGCGTGCTAACGCCATCGATTCCAAGGGCCTCGAGGATGGCACGGGAGTTTGCGTCCCTAACGGAAATGGCGTCGAAGCATCGGAAGCAATTCCTCACGTCGTCGGCCACGTGGTACTTTTCAAGGTCGGACAAAGTCGTGTGCCCGAAAGACCCGGCATAGCTGATTACGGATTCGCAGTTGTTCCCCCAACCAAGAAGCTGGCGGCAGAAACCGACATTTGGTCCCGCCTGTGTACAGTTGAAGACCTCATCGCTTCCGATGACAAGAACGTCGACATGCTCCCCGATGTTGCGCTTGCACGGGTCGACGCCGAGAAGACCGAGGCATCGCTCATATTCGACGTCCATCGGAGTTCGCTTAAAAATTCCTGCGGCAATGAGGGCACGCCTTCCCGCGCCAGTAAACCTGACATCGGCCTTAATCCTTCCAAGAAAGTCCTTGAGCCTTCCTCGTGCGTCCCTGAGCCCCGGCACGCACGAGGAAGGCTTGTAGTCAACGAAAAGGACCTCGTGTCCCAGCGACTCGATCATTGACTTTAATCCGTATGCTTGCATGAAGGAGCCGTGGTTCACGACTCTCTGCATTGACATAATGCCAACGCGCATGTTTACCTCCTTGTGAGCGCCCCATTGACACAACAGACACTCTGCTTCTCGTCTTTTTCGATTCCTCCACTCTGGATATCCTCGCTAGCCACGAAAATAGCCATGAGCGCAATGAAAAAGTAGTAGTTGTACGTAATTTCGACGATAGATCCTGCGATCATCGCGTAAAGCATGATGTACATGCCCCAGCTCCAAGAAGGCTTATCTCCTTTTACGCTAGTCCAGGCCATATAGAAGACGGCGAATAGACCCACGACACCATAGTTGACGAGCGTCTCCATGATAGAGTTCTGAGCGTTTCCATACCCGACGTACATGGCCACGGCTGCGTTTCCATAGCCGTACCCGAAGATAGGAGATTCGCTGATGACGGCCCGAAGCCCACTGTAAATCAAATCCCTGCCCGTCAACGTCAAGTTCTCACCGAGGACGTCTACGACAATATGCTTCACAAACGGCACCTGGAGGAGCTGTAATAAGAAGGCAAGGATAACGCCCGTCAAGACCATTGCCGCTATGACGACTGCAGGCTTTTCTAGAATACGCTGGGCTTTCCGTGGGAGGATCACTAAAGCAATCAAGAGGGCAGACATTGCTACGGCCGTCGAGCAGTAGACCGTATGAGCCACGACGAGGGCAAGCAAACCAAGGCCCGCGGTGACCAGGACGACTAAATCTTTGCTCCTGCCTTCGCGACGAAGCTTGGCGTACGCCAGACATGCCAACATGATGAAGTAATAGCTCGTTGAGAACTTGTTGCCTGCAAAATAGTAGAGCAGGGGGCCATCGGCTGTACCCACTCTTGCAATGAATACAATAGATAGAACGCAGTAGATGACGGTCATCCAGAAGAAGACGCTCATGAAAGTCTCGAGCCTGCCACGTCTGCTGCATGTCGTAATTAGAAGGGCGAGGGCGTAGAGACAGATGGCGTAGAGAAGCGCGTCGGTGCAGTTGGAGGAGTCTACGTACCCAGCCAGATAGCCCGCGATGCTCGAGATCACGACCATGATGCAAAACAGGGCCGACGGGTGTTTGTACTCTCTTCCTTTGAGGTTGGTGATGAGAAAGAGAAGGACGAAGAACACGCAGCTGACTTTAAGGCCTTGCTGCAGCACCTTCGGGATGCAGACCAACTTGAAGACCGCAAAGTAGATAGCAACGAGCGACGCCGTGAGCCAATCGAAGCGTATCCGTTTCGACAAGATAGAATCTCGCGTCCACAACAATTGATGATGCATATGCCGGCCCACCTAAAGGTAGCTGTAGAAGCGCGGCGAAGCAGCGAACAACAGCGCCTTGGCCTTCTCTTTTGTGTTCGTGCCGTATTCGAACAAAAACTTCTTGTCTACGCCCGGCACCTCAAGGCCGCCCCGAAGTCCAAGCTCGCGGCAAGTGTGTAGATAGCACTTCGCAAGATAGCCATATAAAGCGTGGCGAAGCTCCAAATCATTGATTGCGTCAAATTGAGTCTTCCAGCGCCCTAGGATCTCGCACATGGAAAACGCACGTTCGGAAGAATTCTGCGATTTCATGATGGAGCCCGGCCGTTGAATGTAGTTGTAGAACTTGTATTTCAGGCAGACGACGGTATCCGCCGCAAGAAAGACTCTAGGCTGCATCTCCATGTCTTCATGCAGCAGCCCCACGGCAAACCTGAGCCCGTTTTCATTAAACAACGAGAGCTTGCAAAACATGAAGCATGCGCACGGGTACCATTCTCCCGCTTTAAGAGCTGTGAGAATGAAATCCTTAGTGGGATACGCCTTTCCCTCCTCAAGCGACGCGTAGTGATCGGGCCTGTCCGGACCCGGGGTTACCCTCCAATCCCCAAGTACGATGTCAGCGTGGGAATCGGTTGCCAAACGCAGCAGTCTCTCGCAAGCATCGAGCTCGATAGAATCGTCTGAATCAACGAACATGATGTAATCCCCAGTCGCCTCGGCCAGACCGAAGTTGCGCGCATCCGAAAGCCCTCCGTTCTGCTTGTGGACAACTTTTACCCTCGAATCCGCAAGGGCGTAATCATCGCAGATTCGAGGGCAGTCATCCGGACTCCCGTCATCGACGAGAATCACCTCGATATCGCCCAACGTCTGGCAAAGGACACTGTCAACGCAGCGGCCAAGTTCTTTTTCGACCTTATAGACTGGAATAATTATGCTTACAAGCGGCACAAGCAACCTCCGTTTATATCTTGTCCCCAGGCCCAACGTCCTTCGTAACTATTCGAGCCGCCTTCACAATCGCGCCGTCCCCAACGTATATCGGTCCGAAAATGCAGGAGTTCGTGTACACGATAACGTTGCTCCCGAAATGGGGCTGCCAGAAGACCCCCCCCCGACCATCTTCGCGATGACGTCCGTGAGAGCCGCCGATGGTCACATTCTGATACACTGTGAGCGGCCCCTCGCTGACGACCCCAGCGCCTATAACAACGCCGAGCCCGTGGACGAGGCGAAACCCCGGTGCCAACTTCGCCTTGTAATCCAAATCGACGTGGTAAAGCATCCTGTTCAAACACCAAACAATCTTTGCCAGTGGCTCAAGATGGCAACGGTAGAGCAGGGCGGACAGGCGGAAAAGAGCCACAGCGTGGAAGCAGGGGTTCAAAAGAAACGTCCCGAGCGAACGAGGGAAGCCCTTTCCACCGGCGGCTTCGGCAAAGTCGACGTTGATGTTCATTCCCGTCCTCCTTTACGGTCCAATGCGGCCTCGTAAGCGCCCTCAAGAAGGCGGTAGCTCGAGCGGATGTCAAAAGGCTCCAGGCTCCCCGCATGGAAGGAGTCTTTGCCCCTATCATGCGGGCAAAAGGCCATCGCAGCTATCTCGTCCGCCCATCTTGCAGCGGTTTCTGTAAGGGAAATCGCGTGGAACCTGTCGCTCACGCAAGCGCCCAGGGGCACATCGGACGATACGAAGCATTCAAGGCCGGCGATTTGCGCCTCCACTAGGACGATACCAAGTCCCTCGTGAATCGAGGGGAACACGAAGCAATCCATCGCCGAATAGAGCTTGGCTGGGTCTTTTACGTTGCCAAGCAGCATAATCGAATCATTGGCAGGCGATGCCTCAACCAAAGCCCTAACATCCTTCTCCCCGGGCCCCCCGCCAGCAATCATCAGAATCGATTCAGGGTGCTCAGCATGAAATGCCTCGAAAACCTTGATAAGGAACGCATGGTTTTTCTCGGGGTTCAACCTCGCCACGTTGCCAAGAATAAAAACGTCCTCGCCGATACCGTAGGCTTCACGCAGCTCGAGGCGAGCTTGCGGATCGAACCTAAACTTGTCAAGCTCGAAGGAATTAGGGATGACGGAAAAGCCGGCATCTCCAAAAAGCCATTTGCCAGCCTCATCGCTACAAGCAAGCATGCAGTCGCAAAGTCGAGGCACTAAAGGTCTCAGCACTCTATGCAACACGGGATGCTCACATCCCGTGCTGTGGCAGTGGCAAGCTACTGCCACAACACGGGAACACTTTGCTATAACTAACTCTGGGAAAACCATACCGCTGTTACCGTGAACATGGCAGATATCGAATTGTCCCTCACAGAGGGCTTTGCTCAGAGCCTTAAAATAGCCAAGGGTGTCGGACCTCTTGTCGGGAAGCTGTGTGACCGTGATGCCGCAAGCTACGGCCTCATCGACTTTCTCTTGTTCGCATGGACCACCAACGAATAAGGTCACTGTATGCCCATGGCGGATAAGTTCGAACGAATATGTGAGTACTACCTTGCCAATGCCATTATTGACGAGATTGTATGTAATCATGCAGATGTTCACTTGGTTACCTCACTGTAGAGCAGCTTCAACCAGGCTTCTGCCGCATAAGCCAGAGCAATCATTCGCTTTTCGCAATATGTTCTTGAATGCTCCAAGCTGATGGGATTTCTTTCTTTCATTCCAAATGCAATCTTTAATATAAGTCAGGGCTTATTGAGTGAATTAGATCGGGCGGAGTCTGGAGCAAGTTCTTCTAGGGATTATCCACACTCGCTAGATAACACTACCTACGCCGCCACTTTCGCAGTTACGAATTCTGTTTACGCAGAACGAATAGCTTTCCGAGCTCGCAATCGAGCCGATCCGGCTGCTCCTCATCGGCGTAGAAGGGATCGAAACCGCCCCCGGTGTAAAAAGTCATCTCGCCGAAGAAAGGCTTTCCCGCGATGTTGTAAAGATCGACTCGTACATGCGGAAGACCCGTCGCCAAAGTCTCGGCAAGCCTGAGCATCAAATCGTAGTTCTCGGGCTTCTCAGTAGGTTTACGATTGGAAACCTCGTGATTGATGTCTCCACGTTGCTCCCAACATGGAGTGAAATACTGCATGTCGTGCGCCGTAAAGCGATCGGCATCGGTCTGCACTAGCGCCGCCTTACCATCGAAGCAGTAGAACTTATAGTCAGTCGGGGTCTGCCTGCCCGGTTCGTCGAGGTACGCCTCGACCACTACACGAGGCGCTATATCCTTGTAGGCCCACTCCCGACCCTGCCAGTACCAGTTCCGTTGAAGTGCAGTACGCAGGCGTTTCTTAGCGACCTCAAAATCGAATCCTGACTTATCAGTGCAAACGATTGTGCTCTGCGAGTCATGTGTGCACTTCAACACGAACTTTTCCGGCAACTCATCAAGGTCGATCTCATCCACCGAATCGTAGACGCCATAAAGAGGCACAAGGTACTCATCGCCGATACGATCCCTGACAAAGGATCGCACGTCATACTTGTCAACAAGCTTGGTCAAGACTGGATTGTGATAATGCAGTTTGCACCACTGGAGTTTCTCATTAAAGGTCCTGGGATGATCAAGATCAAGCTTATAGTGCAGCTTTGCTTTGAAGCACATGCGAATAAAATCCTCATCGGGGATAAAGCGCAAGTTGTTCCTCAGGGAAAGCGCGAATCTTTTCTTAAGTTTCATCGCACACCTCCAACGCCATCGATGTAATCGGAAAGGTCGGCGCAGAACCGCGCCGCGTTGCTCTTGTAGGGCAGGTAATCCTGGGAAAGTGCCCGCGCATAAGCGGCGGGCAGGTCGGTCGGGTCCATACACGGCTCGATCAGCCCCATGTCCCCGAACTGTCGAACAATCTCAATCTGATGATCATCCACATGTTCGCCGTATTTTGCTAGACGCGGTACAGCGATGACTTTCTTGTTGTCCTTAACGGCGCCGATGATGGCGCCGGTGCCTCCATGGGTTACCACGACTTCGCAAGCATCCATATGAATGCGGAAGGAATCACGATCGAGAAATGCCTCATGTTCCAAATACTCAGGAATGTAAGTGCACGCACCCGTCTGAGCAAAAGCTCCATCCCCAGCAACACCGCTCGCAACGAGAGCATCTACCGCCCTGACCAATCTGTCGAATTGGAACTTCTGGGAGCCTACGGTAACGAATATCATGCGACCACCTCCCTAGTACACGCCGCCGACAAAGCGGGCATTGGGGTACACGGATAACATCGACTCCCACTGCACGTAAAAACGATCGGCGCGTTTGCTCAGCAGCTTTCCTGTCATGGTTGGTGAGTCAGTTTTCGCGAAGGACTCGACATACACAAGCTTGGCGCCCATTGCATGTCCGATCAGGCAAAACGGTATGGTAGCTAATACCCCCGTGCTCACAATCACGTCGGGGCGTTCAGTGAACCAATAACGAAGAGACGTCACGGCATTGACCAACATTCGAGGAAGAAAGCTTGCCTCGTGTCGATTCACCTGGCGCACATAGCGAGCCCGCACAGGTAGCTTGGCATCGTAGGCAGTCTTCTCGGTGAGGATGAAACTGTCGTAGCGCTCCATCAAAGGCTTAAGCGCAAGTAACTGCTCCAAATGCCCACCAGATGACGCAGCAAAGCACACTTTTATGTCCTTACGACATCCCGTCATGAACTAATCCCTCTTAAACAGATCGCGCGTATACACCTTGTCTGCCACGTCCGCGAGCTCGTCACTCCAGCGGTTGGCGACGATCACGTCGCAGCCGGACTTGAAGGCCTCCAGGTCGTGGGTCACCTCGGAGCCGAAGAACTCCGGCGCGTCCAGCGTGGGCTCGTAGACCACAACGGGAACGCCCTTGGCCTTCACGCGCTTCATGACGCCCTGGATGGAGCTCGCGCGGAAGTTGTCAGAGTTGGACTTCATCGTCAGGCGGTACACGCCCACGACCGGCTTCGGCTTGCCCTCGTACACGCGGTCCCACACCATCTGCAGCACCTCGTCGGCGACGAAGTCCTTGCGGGTGCGGTTGGCCTCGACGATGGCCTCGATCAGGTTCTGCGGCACGTCCTTGTAGTTGGCGAGCAACTGCTTGGTGTCCTTGGGCAGGCAGTAGCCGCCGTAGCCGAAGCTGGGGTTGTTGTAGTGGGAGCCGATGCGCGGCTCCAGGCACACGCCTTCGATGACGTCGCGGGTGTTGAGGCCGCGGACCTCGCAGTAGGTGTCGAGCTCGTTGAAGTAGGCGACGCGCAGCGCCAGGTAGGTGTTGGCGAACAGCTTCACCGCCTCGGCCTCGGTGGTGCCCAGCACCAGCTCCGGTATGCCCTTGGAGCCGTCCGCGTTGACGCGCTCGAGCTCGGCGGGATCAGCGCCCTGAGCGAGCAGGCGGGCGAACTTCTCAGCAGCGGCAACGGCCTGGGCGTCGTCCTTCGGCGCGCCCACCACGATGCGGCTGGGGTGCAGGTTATCGTAGAGCGCCTTGCTCTCGCGCAGGAACTCGGGGCTGAAGAAGATCTTGCTGTCGCCCAGTCTCTCGCGCAAGCCCGCGGTGTAGCCGACGGGGATCGTCGACTTGATGACGATCCAGGCATCCGGGTTCACCGAGCGAACGGCGGCGATGGCGGCCTCGACGGAGCTTGTGTCGAAGAAGTTCCTGTCCGAGTCGTAGTTTGTTGGCGTGGCGATGACGGCGTAGTCGGCGCCCGCATAAGCCTCGGCCACATCGACGGTGGCGTGCAGGTCGAGCTCACGCTCCCCAGCCTTTGCCTCCGTCAGGAAGCGCTCGATCTCGTCGTCCTGGATGGGCGACTCGTAATTATTGATCTTCTCGACCTTCTCAGGCACGATGTCCAGCGCGTGCACCTCGTTGTGCTGCGAAAGCAGGACGGCGAGGGACAGGCCGACGTAGCCGGTACCGGCGACAGCGATTTTCATTTTCTTCTCCGATTCAAATCGGGCATCAGAACTAGGCATTAGTACGCATCGCTTCCGTTGAAGACCTCCAGAACCGTGAGGAGGACGATTTTGAGGTCTGTGACGATCCCGCGCTTGGCTATGTACTCGAGGTCGCGGCGAACCATGCCATCGAATCCAGTTGAGTTGCGATCAGTCACCTGCCACCATCCAGTAATCCCAGGCTTCACGGCAAGCCTCTGCAGGTCGTACTCCGTATACTCCGCAACCTCATTCGGCAGCGGCGGCCTTGGACCAACCACGGACATCTGCCCCAAGAACACGTTCAGGAACTGCGGGAACTCGTCGATGGAGTGCTTGCGGATGAACTTACCGATCTTTGTGACGCGCGGGTCCTCCCTCATCTTGAACATGGCGCCGGCAATCTCGTTCTGGTCCTTGAGCTCGGCGAGGCGCTCGTCGGCATCCTTGTACATGCTTCGGAACTTCCACATGCGGAAGGTGGTCAGGCTGCCGTCGGGACGAGTCTGGCCAACGCGAATCTGGCTGTAGAAGGGGCAGCCCTCGCTCTCCAGGCGGATGGCGGCGGCCAGCACCAGGCTGGGGATCGCGATGACGACGAGCACGGCACCGCTGAACACGATGTCGAACGCGCGCTTCACGGCCCTGTAGGCCAGGCGCGAGCGGTCCCAGTCCATGATGGATTGCATGGCCTTGTAGCGGCCGGCGCCCTCGCGCCGGTCCATGGCCTGAGCAATCAGCGCCGCCCCCACGGGCGCATCCGTTGCATATTGAGTTTTATCCGACACGTTCTCTTCCAACACTTTGTCCCCAGGTCGGGGATCCTCCCTGTTCTGTGTAGCGGTCGCCAGCAGCTAGGCGATCGCCTTTTTGAGGTTGCGCATCACACGTTGCTCGTTTGAAAGCACTGCGAGGCCTACGCGGGTGGTTACGCGTCGGCCGCACAAATCAAGCTCCAAAAAAGCCGTGCTCTTGCGTCTGTTAATGGTTTTGATGAGGCCTTCGTGGCCCAGCAGCGGACCAGCCGTCACTACAACCTGGTCGCCGTCCTTTAAGGCCTCGCTCATGGGCACTACGCGGTCTCCCCTATTGGTAAAACTGCCAATGAGCTGGGTCTCTTCTTTTGCCAGCGGCACAAACTGACCGTCCTGGGAAAGAACCCGAGCAAAGTCGCCCATGCGCAGCAGATACTGTTGCACGGTGCGGGGATCTGCCGTATCGCAAATGAGATAACCCGGGAACAACGGCTTGGTCGTTTTGATCCACTCGCCGTGCACCTTGATCTCTGTTTGATATTGGGGATAAAAGAGCTCCTGCATGGCGCCAGCCGACACAACACGCTCGATGCGCTCACGCATTACGTCTTCGCGACCGTTAATGACCTGAATCACATACCACACAAGCACCACCCCCTAGCTGTCTTACGTGTGGCTCACGGGGTTTGGGTATGGCTTCGCCAGGGCGCTTGTGCGCGAAGGCGCTCCATATTCAAACCCTGAGCCCAGTTAGACAAGCACGTGGCTCTGCCCCACCGTGAACGGTATGTACAAATGCAGCGCAGAGGTCACAGACACGTATCGCAATAATGCCTGCAACCTCAGCTGGCTGCGTGCGAGCCAGTCAAGTGATTTCAAAACTGGACCGCACGCAAACAGCTGATGGACTGCTACGCATTCGCATGCAAACAAATAAATATTTGCATTTGAGATATAACTCATTACAAATAAATAAACGTCGCATGACATCTTTATTGGAGCTCATGGTGTTTCTGGCACCGCCGTTACGGCCGGATGCTGATCGACCCTGCGCTTTGCGACTTGCTGGAGCCGCGAGCACAGCTGAACTCATGTAACGTTAGGTATCCTAGCACAAGCTGTTAGTGAAACTGATTTGGCTTATGGTGAACAACATATCGTTCATTTAGCGTGCTCAAGGGGGTTGTTTTGGGATGTTGTTCACGTTGGCGCAGGTTATTGGGGCGCTGGCAGTGATTAGGGGCGTTCCTGAAGCCCAAATGAAGCAGCGATCTGCACTGATATTCACGTTTGACTAACAAACTATGAACAGACATGGGAAATAAATTGTGCAACTTTTTGCGGGTGTTGGCGTGGGCGTCGCACTGAGAAGATGCTCATCGCACAATAGGCGCGCCTGGGTACAGAGTCAACGCATTTTAAGGCGGTTTGTTGGACATCTTTTGGGATGCAGATAGATTTAGGCGTAAGGTTTAT
>DBFNYT010000119.1:0-13648 GCA_048425625.1 Collinsella sp.
CGTCGGTGTTCTGCTTGATCGAAAACAATGCCATGCCACGACCGTGAACGCCCCAACGATCCATCTTCATGCTCTCGAGCTTTGAGGTAACGCGGGCATCGAAGATTCGCTCTTGCATATCCTGCGGAACGCCCGAACCGTTATCCAGAAAGACAAGCGTGCGGACGCCGTCTTCCTTTGTCGTGGCGAGATAGACCTTGTCGGCGCCGGCATCGCGAGCATTACGGAGCATTTCGATGACGATATCCTCGACATGCTGAATGTCGTGCTTTGCCTGGCGCCGCTCGGCCTCCGAAACGCGGAGGCGGACATACCCCTCGCCAAGGTTCTCCTCGACGCGAAGGTTGCCCTCCCCCGACATCGACGCGATAAATGAGATAAGCTCGTTCGCGTCGCTCATGTTATTTAGCGATATCGACAGCGCGGCTCTCGCGAATCACGACAACGCGCACCTGACCGGGATACTCCATCTCTTCCTCGATCTGATGGGCGATATCGTGAGCCAGAACCGTGGACTGGGCATCGGAGATCTTGTCCGGCTGAACCATGACGTGGACCTCGCGACCAGCCTGCATGGCATAGGTACGCTCGACGCCGTCATGGGCGTTGGCGATCTCCTCAAGCTTCTCAAGACGCTTGATGTAGTTCTCGGCAGACTCGCGACGGGCACCGGGGCGAGAGGCAGAGACAGCATCGGCGGCCTGTACCAGGACATCGAGCACCGTGTTGGGATCGACGTCGGCATGGTGAGCCTCGATAGCGTGGACGATAACGGGCTTCTCGCCATAACGGCGGGCAAGCTCGGCGCCGATGACGGCATGCGGACCCTCGACGTCGTGGTCGATTGCCTTGCCCAGGTCATGCAGCAGGCCGGCGCGCTTGGCGGTCACAACGTCAAGGCCAAGCTCGGAAGCCATCACGCCGCACAGATCAGAGACCTCGAGAGAGTGCTGAAGCACGTTCTGACCAAACGAAGTACGGTAGCGCAGGGCACCAAGGGTCTTGACGATCTCGGGGTGCAGATCATGGATGCCGGTATCGAAGGCAGCCTGCTCGCCAGCCTCGCGCACGCGCTGCTGAACCAGATCGGCAGCCTTGTGATACATCTCCTCGATGCGGGCAGGGTGAATGCGGCCGTCGGCGATGAGGTTCTCGAGGGCGACACGGGCGGTCTCACGACGGACCGGATCGAAGCTCGAAAGAACGACGGTCTCGGGCGTGTCGTCGATCACGAGGTTGACGCCGGAAACCTGCTCGAATGTCCGGATGTTGCGACCCTCACGACCGATAATACGGCCCTTGAGGTCATCAGAGGGAATGTGCACGGAGGTAACGGTGACCTCGGCAGTGTGATCGGCAGCGCAGCGCTGAATCGCCAAGGACAGAATCTCCTGGGCGGTCTTGTGGCACTCGGCGCGAACCTGCTGCTCGGACTCGCGAATGATCGTGGCAGCCTCGTGGGTTACCTCGCCGCGAACCTTATCGAGGAGCTCCTTGTGGGCGTCCTCGCGGGTCAGGTCGGCGATGCGCTCGAGCTCCGAGGTCTGCTTTGCGCAGAGCTCCTCGAGCTCTCGGGAGCGCTTCTCGACCTGACCGGCCTGGCTGGACAGCTGATGCTCGCGCTTGTCGAGAGCGTCGTTACGGCGATCGAGGGATTCCTCGCGCTGCATCACGCGGTTCTCGAGCGTACGAATCTCATTCTTACGCTGCTTGTCCTCGGCCTCGGCGGCCTGCTTGTTCTTGATGATCTCCTCTTTAGCCTCGAGCAGAGCCTCTTTTTTGAGGGTCTCGGCCTGACGCTTTGCATCACCGATCAGGGACTCAGCCTGTGCGTGTGCCGACTGGATCTTTTCGTCGGCCTCGTGAAGACTACCCTGCTTGGCGGTGCGCATGTAGGCAATGGCGGCGATAGCACCCAAAACGATGCCAACGAGCGCTGCGATGATAGGCATGCTCACTCCTTTTTATGGATTCGTTACACAACAAAGCGAACCGTCCTTACGAACGGCTCGCGACATTTGAGTAATATGGGCGCAGCTTATGCGGGTCGGATACAGATAAACATATAAACAAACTCATCACAGATGAGCACATATCACAAAGCAAATGACAGTGTTTATCGTACGTTGAACCACAACAACTGTCAAATAAATGGCCCCAGTACTGCGGCTAAAACGCGGTGAACGGCAGGGCCACAAAACGCATACGCCTAAAGCGCACATTCCTCGCATTCGGCATCGAGGCGTGCCTTAACGGCATCGGCGGCGATGTGATACGAGAAGCCCTTGCCCATCAAAAACCGAACCAGTTTTTCGAATCCGCGCGTCTCTGGAACACGCCGCTTGGCGAGCAGGGCTGACGCACGCGTCAAATCGTCTTCGACGGCAAAATATTCCTCGGGATAACCGGGAATGTCATCGAGCACGACATGACGGCGCTTGAGCTCGGTCTCGATTTTGCGCTGTCCCCAACCGCGCCGTTTGCGTTCCTCAATAAAGTACGAGCAAAAGCGGTTCTCGTCTAAAAAGTGATACTCGGTGGCGCGCTCGACGGCGAAATCGATCGCGGGCTGGTGAAAGCCGTAGCGAGCCAGCTTGTCACGGACCTCACCAGTCGCATGGTCGCGGCGCGATAACATCTCGGTCACCATGGTAAGTGCACATTTACGCTCGATGATCTGCACCGCCTCACGAAAGTTGTCCCAATCACAGGGAAGATCGGGGCGGTTTTTGACATACAGCCGCGCGACCCGCACGGGAATCCAAATGGACCGCTCAAAACCGCCCTCAAGCTCACAATCGATATGTGCGCAAGGCTTTTTGGACGCATATCCGCTCGAGAACGAGGAGGCCGCCTTCTTATCGGGAAAGACGACCGTGGCCTCGGTCACCGTATACGACATGAGCGTAACCACTACTCGTCGTCATCATCGAGCATGGCGGAACCATCGATGGCGTAAAGCTCGTCAAACTCCTCAGGCGCAGGCTGATCGGTCAGCTCGACCTCGGACGGAGCATCGTCATCAAACTCAAGTCCGCAGGCAAGGCGGACCTTATGCTCAATCTCGTCGGCGCAATCGGGGTGTTCGCGCAGGAAAGCCTTGGCGGCCTCGCGACCGTTGCCGAGCTTGTCCTCGCCATAGGCAAACCAGGAGCCCATCTTCTTGCAGATGCCGCACTCGACAGCCATGTCCAGAATCGAGCCCTCCTTAGAGATGCCCGTACCGTACATGATGTCGAACTCAGCAGAACGGAACGGAGCTGCCACCTTGTTCTTAACGACCTTGGCTCGCACGCGGTTACCGATAACCTCGTCCTTAAGCTTAATGCTGTCGATACGGCGAATGTCGATACGCACCGAAGAGAAGAACTTAAGGGCGCGGCCGCCCGTCGTAGTCTCGGGATTGCCGAACATGACGCCGATCTTCTCACGCAGCTGGTTAATGAAGATGCACGTCGTGTTGGACTTAGACAGCGAGCCGGCGAGCTTGCGGAGCGCCTGGCTCATCAGGCGAGCCTGAAGACCGACCGTAGTGTCGCCGATTTCTCCCTCGATCTCGGCACGCGGGGTCAGCGCGGCGACGGAGTCGACGACGATGGCATCGATGGCGCCGGAACGCACGAGCATGTCAACAATCTCGAGCGCCTGCTCGCCCGTATCGGGCTGAGAAATGAGCACCTCGTCGATATCCACGCCGATGCGCGCGGCATACGTGGGATCGAGCGCATGCTCGGCATCGATAAATGCCACAACGCCACCCATTGCCTGGGCCTCGGCCAGGATCTCGAGCGAAAGCGTCGTCTTACCGGAGGACTCGGGACCGTAAATCTCGACGATACGGCCGCGCGGCACGCCGCCGATACCCAGCGCGGCGTCGAGGGCCAGAGCGCCCGTGGGAATGGCCTCGACCTCGAGCTCGGGACCACCGTCGCCGTACCTCATGATGGAACCCTGGCCGAATTTCTTCTCGATCTCGGCCTTGGTGGTGGCGATCATCTCATCGCGCTCTTTACCCGTCGTGCGAGCATGAACGGTACGTACGGGACCTGAATTCTTGGCCATGAATAGCCCTCCTCTTAACAACCTGAATCGATAATAAACGAACGGCTGTTCGTGGTCAACCGTTCAGGCCAATCATATACAGGCAGTCTTTCCAAAACCCAACCAAACGCCGCCCAAACACTGACCAAACGCTTGACCACAAAGGGCCAAATAAGAGCAAGGAAGGCAAGAATACGTCTACAACCAGCACAAACGCCAAATGAGCCTAAGGTCCCTATCTCCACAATTAAGGGGCCCGGAGGCCCCTTAAAACACGTCTATTCCATAGAATCGAGCACGCAGACAATGCGACCCAATGCCTCCGTGACCGCATGGGCACGAACACACGAACGGTCGCCCTCATAGTGGCAGCGCACAGAGTCCACGACCGGCACTCCCCCATCGGCGGAACGATGCGCCCAGCCAATAAAGAAAGTGCCCGCAGGATCGTCCTCAGTACCACCGCCGGGGCCGGCATAACCCGTTGCGCTCACTGCAATATCGCTCTGGTACAGCTCCAGCGAACCCACCGCCATCTCGCGCGCGGTCTGATGCGACACCGCGGTATAGCGGTCGAGCGTCTCTTGCTCAACGCCGAGCACGCGACGCTTAATCTCGTCGCAGTACGTCACCGCACCACCGAGCAGCACCGCCGAGGCGCCCGGGATATCGGCAATCGTCGAGGCGATCATACCCGCCGTCAGCGACTCAGCCGTCGAAACCGTCATACCCCGAGCGCTCGCGCGCTCGACGATATCGCGCGCCAGCTCCTCGTTATGTGTGAAAATCTGTTCAAAAGAGTCCGTCATACCCACCAGGACCTAGACCGAAAAGACGATCTTGCGGCAGTTCCAGAAGTACTGGGCGCCCGAGATAACGGTCAAGACAACGGCAACGGCGTACAGGAAGCGCGACACCGAGTAGATGCCGAGCGTCAGGGCCACCGGGCCAAGGTGCAAGCCGGCCATCGCAAAAACGCACAGGTAACCGCAGATGGAGACCATCGTGGTTGCCGTCTTGTACTTGCCGAGCTTATCGGCCGCAACGACCACGCCGGCGGCACTCGCAACCATGCGCAGGGCGCTTACCAGCAGCTCGCGGAAAAGGATAATAAACACGGACCACACGGTCACCGCGCCAAAATCCAAGAACAGCAGCAGGGCAGAGAACACGAGCAGCTTGTCGGCGATGGGGTCCAAAAATTTACCGAAGTCGGTGATCTCGTTGCGCGAACGCGCCAGATAACCGTCGACCTTATCGGTGCACGACAGGATCACATACAGAATGAAGGCAGCGGCGGCGAGCGGTCCGTCGAAGGTGCTCCAATCCGTACCGGCAACACTCGTGTGAGAAAGCGCCGACACGATCATGAACACCGGAATAAAGACGATGCGCACGCACGTCACGATGTTGGCGGGCGTCCAGACACTCGTCAGTTCCTTATTGCTCTCGTTTGCCACGACGCTCTCCTACTCCACAACATGGCCGATAAGCTCATAGCAGAAGCTATCGGTAAACTCGACAGTCAGAATATCGCCCACGGACGCCTCGCTAGCGTCCAGATGCACCGCGCCATCGGAATCGGGCGCCTGGAACCAGGCATGGCCGATCAGCTCGGCGCCGTCCTCGGTCTCTTCGATACCGTCGACGATCACCTGGGCGCGCTCGCCCACATGTGCGGCGGTAGCGGCAAAACCGAGCGACTCGGCCAGGTCCATGGCCTCCTGGGCGCGCTCAAGCTTGACCTCCTCATCGACCTGGCCCTCCATCTTGGCGGCCAGGCTACCTTCCTCACGCGAGTAGGCAAAGACGCTCGTGTAGTCAAAGCCGACGGTGTCCATAAAGTCGATAAGGTCGCGGAACTCGTCGTCGGTCTCGGTCGGGAAGCCGACCATGGCCGTGGAACGGATCACGATGCCGGGGATACGCTCACGAAGGTCGCGGAACAGATCCTCGAGCTCCTGGCGCGAACCGGAGCGACGCATGGCCTTGAGGATGCGAGCGTCGCAGTGCTGCACGGGGATATCGATATAGGGCAGCACCTCGGGCGTATCACGAATGGTCTCAATGAGCTCGTCAGTCATGCCCTCGGGCTGCAAGTAGAGCACACGGACCCAGACGTTGTGCGGGCGCACGGCCTCGGCGACGGCACGCAGCAGCTGCGCCAGATTGCGCGGCGAGCCCTCGGCGACGTCCTCGTCGGCAAAGTCGACGCCCCAAATACCCGTGTCCTGGCCGATCAGCACGATCTCGCGCACACCGCCGGCAACCAGGTCGCGCACCTCGGAGATAATGCTCTCGGCATTACGCGAATGATAGCGACCGCGAATGTAAGGGATCATGCAGAAGCTGCAGAAGCGGTTGCAGCCATCAGAAATCTTGACGTAGGCAACCGCACCCTCGACGGTACGCTTGACCTGAGGAATATAGGCGGCAATCTCGCGCTCGACACCCAGCACGCCATCGATGACCGCCACGATGCCGTCTTCCTCGTCGGCCTTCACAAAGGCAGCGACCTCGGGCAACTCGTCAGGCAGGTCGTCGCCATAGCGCGACGGCACGCAGCCGCACATGACGATGGGGCAAGAACGAACGCCGTCCTGAACCTCGTTGGCGAGCTCGAGCGTGGTCTCGATGCTCTCGGACGTTGCGGAGGCGAGGAACGAGCAAGTATTGACGATAGCGATATCGGCATCCTGCGGGTCGAATGCCTCCTCGTAGCCCGCGGCGGTCAAAAGAGAACGCATGCGGTCGGTGTCAACCTCGTTCTTAGCGCACCCGAGGGTGATGTAGAGCACGGAGCCCAACGGTGTATCCATGTTGGAGAGCGGTCCTTTCGATTGATATTAGCGGTAGTTGGTGAACTGCAGCGGCTGGCCGTAGTCCTGGTCGCGCAGGAACTGAATCACGGTCTGCAGCGCGTCCTTCGAAGCAGAGGAAACACGCAGCTTGTCGGCCTCGATGGTCACCTTGACCTTGAGCTTTTGGTCCTTGATGTCCTTGTTGATCTTCTTGGCGGTCGCCTGGTCGATACCCTCGACGATATGGCCGAGCACGCGCACGGTGCCGCCCGATGCCGCCTGCGGAGCATCCCACGAGACAGCCTTGAGGTCGATGCCGCGCTTGATGAGCTTGGAGCTCAGCACGTCGACAATCTGTTTGGAGACAAAGTCGGCCGGGGCATTGATCGTAAAGAGCTTGTCGCCCTTCGAAAGCTCGATCGTGGCGCCGGAATCCTTAAGGTCATAGCGCTGGGAAATCTCGCGCGTGGTCTGCTGGAAGGCGTTGTCGACCTCTTGCATGTTGACCTCGGACACGACGTCGAAGCTGGAATCTTTAGCCATGATGTTTCCTTTCGCGTACGAGCGGCTTAGTAGCTATCGTACGAATAGTCGGTAGAATCGCTGGGCGTCTGACCGTCAGTTGCGGTATCGGCGCCATCCGTGGACTGGGCATCGGTACCGTCGGTGGTATCGGTACCATCGGTGGTGTCGGTACCATCAGAACTTTCACCATTCTCGGAATCAGACGTCTCCTTCTTGGGAACGGTGATCGTCACGCGCGCCACGCCCGAGGTCTTGGTATCGTAACGGACCTTTTCACCGTTCTTGGTAACGGTGACATCGGAAGGCTTGGACGTGGTAATCTCGATTGAGGACTCGGGCGTGTACTCCTGCTCAAAGGGGCCAGTCGCCTGGGCGCCATAGACCGACTTGCCGTCGACCTTGACCTCAATCCACGCGGTCTTTCCCTTGGCAACGGAGACTTTGACCTTCGTGACCTCGTTCTCTTCCTTCTTGGCCGTCGTCTTGGTAGCGTCCGAATCAGTCGACTCATCCGTCGCCTCATCGGTGTCTTCGTCCTCGTCGACCGTTTCGGTCTTCTTAGAAGACTTCTTAGTCGTCGTCTTGGTGGCAGTGGGCGTCTCGGGCGTGGTCTCGGGCGCCGAAGATGCGCAGCCGCGCAGAAGCACCACGATGAGCACGATCAGCAGCAACGCCACGGCACCGATGCCGGCGTAGACGATACGCGGATCGAGCCCGTTGTTTTGAGGAGTACGGGATCCGCCGCGTCCACGACTGGAACTGCTGCGGCCGCCTCCCTGAGGCATACGACCACGATTGCTATCGGAACGGCCGCGATAGCCGCCCTGGCCCTGAAGGCTGCGCTGACCCGAGCGGGGCGCAAGTTCACCGCGGCCTTGATAGCCACGCTGGCCCGAACGCGGAGTCGAAGAGCGCTGGCCATACGGCTGTGATTGAGAGCGAAGACGCGGCGTCACCTGCGTGGTATCGGCATCCGCATAGCCACCGCGAGAGCGTCCCGTAGAGGCACCACGGTAACCGCGATCGGAATAGCCGCCGTCGCCGTAGCCGGCACGAGGGTCACGCGCCACACCGCGGGCAGCGGGAAGTGCACGATCCTCGGGCATCGGCGTACTGCGGAACCGGTCACGCTGTGAGCGAATCTCCTCGCCCGAACCCGTCTCAGTAATATAACCGGCCTGCTGAGGACGCTGTCCATAGCGGGTCGAACGACCGCCCTGAACCATCAGGAAGCGCCCGTTATCGACCGAGGAACGCGAATTGACGTAGCCGGCGGCGTCCTGAAAACGACCGCCCTGCTGCGACGTTTCGCGTTCGTATGCCATCAGGTCGTCAAAGTAGGCATTGACGACCTCGCGCGGATTGAGGCCCAAAAAGCGAGCATAGCTCGAAATCATGCCCTGCGCATAGCCGCGCGGCGGCATCGAAGCAAAGTTACCGGTCTCGAAAAACTCGATGATCTGCGGCCTGATTTTGATGGTGTTGGCGACCTGCTGAATGGAAAGCCCCATTCGGCGACGCTGCTCGAGCAGCATGTCACCAAAGCGTGCAGCCATCAGAATCCTCCAAACTCACAATCTTCACGTGCCATCTCGGCGTCGACAGATTCCAGCGCGGCAAGCCCCTCCTCGTCCAATAGGACCTCGCGCGGCTTGGAACCGTCGGGCGGGCCGACGACACCCTTTTCTTCCAGCATGTCCATAATACGCCCGGCGCGCGCATAGCCAACCTTAAGGCGGCGTTGCAGGCCAGATGTGGAGCCCAGCTGCGATTCCACCACAATATGGGCGGCTTCCCAAATGAGCGGATCATCGTCTTGCGGCTCGGCAACTCCGGTGCGGACAATGCCGCCACCCGCCATGGACATGGAAGCGGGCGCCACAGCCGACAGGATCTCCTCATGGTAGTCGGGCTCGCTTTGCGACTTGACGAACTCGACAATCTCGTTGATTTCATCGTCCGAGACAAAGCAGCCCTGGATACGGCGAGGCTTGCCCCAGTCGACCTTTGAGAACAGCATGTCGCCCAAACCAGTGAGCTTTTCGGCGCCCATCTGATCAATGATGACGCGCGAGTCGATGCCCGTGGCGACATTAAAGGCGATGCGGTTGGTGATGTTGGCCTTGATAAGGCCCGTCACTACGTTGGAACTGGGGCGCTGCGTGGCCACGATAAGATGAATGCCGGCGGCACGGCCCAGCTGCGCAATACGCACAATCGAGGCCTCGACATCCTTACCGGCGACCATCATCAGGTCCGAGAGCTCGTCAATGATGATGACCAGGTAGGGCATCTTTTGCGGCGGGTTGTCGTAATGCTCAAACTCGCCGGCGGCCTGCTTTTCGTTGTAGGTCGAGATCTTACGCACGTTGAGACGCTCGAAGACCTTCAGGCGACGCTCCATCTCGGACACGGCCCATTGCAGAGCGCTCGCGGCCTGCTTGGGCTCGGTCACCACGGGCACATAGAGATGCGGCAAACCGTTATAGCCCGCAAGCTCGACGCGCTTGGGGTCGACCATGATCAGGCGAACGTCCTCGGGAAGCGCGCGCATGAGCAGGGTCGTGATGATGGAGTTGATCATCACCGACTTACCAGAACCGGTCGTGCCGGCGATCAGCAGGTGGGGCATCTTGGCAAGGTCGGCGACGACCGGCGTGCCCTCGGCATCGCGGCCGATGGCCAGCTCGAGCGGACCGCCCTTCACATAGGGAAGCACGTCGCCCAGGTTGACGTTCTGGCGCTTGCGATTGGGGATCTCGATACCCACAAGCGAGGTACCGGGGATCGGGGCAAAGATGCGCACCGACTGAGCAGCGAGCGAAAGCGCGATATCGTCCTCGAGGCTCGAAATCTTGCTCACGCGCTCGCCCTCGCCAGGTTGCAGCTTAAAGGTCGTCACCGTGGGGCCGGCGATCCAGCCGACCACGCGGGCACTGCGGCCAAACTCAAGCAAGGTGGATTGCAGTGACTCGGCAGTCTGTTCCAGCTCCTTGTCAGATGACGCGGAGGACGCCGACTGCGGGTTGGCGTGCAGGATCTCGAGCGGCGGAAGCTTGAGGCCGTCCTCTTCTTCGCCCTCGTTATCCGCGGGGGCATTGACCGCTCCCCCATCGCTAGGAGTAGGCGCCTCGGCAGCGCCCGCGACAGCCGTATCGGCAACCTTGGGATGCTTCAAGAAGTCGGGAATCTGAGGTGTTGCCGAGACAGGATTCACGGCAAACGGCGGCTCGGACTCGTCGATCTTATCGGGGTCGTCTTCCATCGAAAGCTGGCCGGTTACCTGTTCGCGCTTAGCATGGCGACGCGGCAGCAAAGTTGTCTTTGCGGTCTCAATCGGAGCCTCGTCGTCCTCGTCATCGCCCTCGGTGAGCTCAATCTCGCTCTCGGACCAAGACGGGTCGGGCTCACTCGTATTGAGTTTGGGCGCAGCCTTGCCCTTCTTGGCATGGCGGCGCGGCAACAGCGTCGTCTTAGCGCGCTCAGCTTCCACGGCATCGGACACGTCGACAAACGAATCCTCGTCCACGTCCTCATCGTCCAGAATCGGATCGACTTCGCTACCCATAACCGTAGTCACGGCCGCATCGGAGCCCTTTTGACGAAGAATGCTCAGATGCGGACGGGCGACACCAGGCACCGACAGGGCCTCATCGTCACCCCACGGACTCGCGTTGACGTCGGCACGACGGCGCTCGGCAAAATCTGCCGCACGGTCGCGGGCAGAGCGCAAAACGCCGCCCACCGAAAAGCCAATGATGACCAAGCCCACGACGACAAGGCCCAGCAGGACTACCATCGCGATAGGCTTACCCAGGGCATTTTGCAGCGCACTCGCAATAAACGCACCGATGTAGCCACCCGAGGCGGACAGATTTTGCGGCGTGAACATAAGGTCGCACGAGTCGCTCGTACCTGGCACCATCAACGAAAGAATGGAGACGACGGCGATAAAGACCACGGCGCCGCCCGCAACAGAGCGCGCGTTGAGCGGCGAGTCCTCGCCTAAAAAGAGCGTGGCGGCAAACAGCAAAATGACGATCGGCAGCACGTAGGCGCCCAGGCCAAAGCCCAAGTGGTAGAAACCGGCAACCGCAGCCGTAACGGGCGCAGTCGCCGGCGAAATCACGGCAATAAAGGACGCGATCGCCAAAACGGCAATGACCACGCCGGCGATATCGCGGTTGGCCGAGGGCTCGACCAAGGGCTCGAAATCATCGAACTCGGACTCGTGGCCCTTATTGGCACGCAGATGGGAACCGGCACCCTTAGCAGATGCCGGTTGGTTGTTGGCTTTATTGCCTTTGGCGTTTTGTGCAGATCCGCGCGCCAAACTAAACCTCCATGACGACCGGGATGATCATCGGACGAGTGCGCGTACGACTCCAGATAAAGTTAGAGAGCGAGTCGCGCACGGCCTTGCGAATGGCATCGGAACCGCTGCTCGTAAAGCTGAACTTGCCCTTCTCAATCGTCTTCATAATAGACGCGGAGGCATCCTCGGAGAACTGGTCGTCGATGGCAAACGAGACGCCGCGGCCCGAGAACTCGATGGCCTCAATCTTCTTGTGCTTGAGCGAGACGATGGCGACGGCCGTGACCATACCGTCATTGGCGAGCTTCTGGCGATCGCGCAGGACGATGGGGTCGGTATCGCCGATACGCAGGCCGTCGACGTAGACGACGCCGGACTCGACGGGCGTACCACGCTTGACGATACCACCGCGCATCTCGAGCGTGTCGCCGTTATCGAGGATAAAGATGTGATCATCCTTGATGCCCATCTTGCGGGCCAGCTGGGCATGGGCGCGCAGATGCACGGCCTCACCGTGAACCGGCATAAAGTACGTGGGCTTGGCCATGGCCATCAGGAGCTTAAGCTCCTCCTGGCTGCCGTGGCCCGAGACGTGGACAAGAGCGCGGTTCTTATCCCACACGTCGCAGCCGAGCTTGGCCAGGCTGTTGACGACCTGCTGGACGGCTTTCTCGTTGCCGGGAACAGGAGTTGCCGAGAGGATGACGGTATCGCCCTCGTGGATAGAGAGCGTCTTGTGCTCGCCATTGGCCATGCGGGACAGGGCCGACAGCGGCTCGCCCTGCGAACCGGTGCACATGACGACGATCTTGTCGTCGGGCAGGTTATCGATATCGAAGGCATCGATGATATCGGCATCGTCGATGTTGAGGTAGCCCAGCTCGCGCGCGACGCGGGTGTTGGTGAGCATGGAGCGACCGGTCACAACGACCTTACGGCCGCACTTGCGGGCGGCATCGCAGATCTGCTGCAAACGATGGATATGGCTCGAGAACGAAGCGACGAACACGCGACCCGGGGCGTTCTTGATGGCATGCAGTAGGTTGGAACCAACCTCGGCCTCGGACTTGGTAAAGCCGGGAACCGTGGCATTGGTGGAGTCGGACAGCAACAGGTCGATGCCCTGCTTGGCAAAGCGGCTGATAGCGGCATAGTCGGGCGTGACACCATCGATGGGCGTCTGGTCGAGCTTAAAGTCGCCAGTGTGCATAACGGTGCCCTGATTGGTGCGAATGAACACGCCCAGAGCGCCGGGGATGGAGTGCGTCATCGAGAAGAAGTCGAGCGAGATGCCGCCGAGGTTGACATGGCTGCCGCCCTTAACCTCGCGGAACTTGGGTGCGCGGATGCGGAACTCAGAAAGCTTGCCTTCGATAAAGCCAAGCGTCAGCTTGCTCGAGAAGATGGGCACCTTGTTGTTGAGGTCCTGCAGCAGATACGGAAGCGAACCGGTGTGGTCCTCGTGGCCGTGGGTGACGACGATACCGCGGAGCTTCTCCTCGTTCTCCAGAACATAGGTGTAGTCGGGAAGCACCAGGTCAATACCGGGCTGGGAATCGTCGGGGAACATGAGGCCAGCGTCAACGAGCACCATGTCGTCGCCGCATTCGAAGACCGTCATGTTCTTGCCGATGCCGTCAAGGCCGCCGAGCGGAATGATCTTCAAGGGAGATGATTTTTTAGCTGCCATAGGTTAGTGTGGTTTCCTTTCTTCGAAACGGGTCTGGAACAACCGACGGGGCGCTTCTGGCAAACCGACCGCCGGGAACGTACAAACATGCATCACAGATTCGACGCAGTAACCACAATATGATACCCATTTGCACAACAACAGACCACCCATGCATCAAAGCCCCATCTGAACTGGTCTATCCCGCCGGTCTGGGCCCATCGGGGGCCGGGGCGGGTTAAGTTTGCTGCTCTACAGTCCTGCGCAAGACGGAAAGCACATTAAGTGCTTTCCTTT
>DBFNYT010000120.1:0-7263 GCA_048425625.1 Collinsella sp.
GCCGGCTTCGACACGCCCGAGAAGGCGCTCGCCGGCGCGGCGGACATCGTGGCCGAGACGGTGGCCGAAGACCCCGAGAACGTCGCCGACCTGCGCGCCTTTACGCAAAACACCGCCGACATCGTCGTCGAGGCCACCGACCCCGCCGAGAAGACCCCCTACGAGCCGTACTACAGCTATGATGAGCCGCTGCGCCGTATTCCCAACCACCGCGTGCTGGCTATCGACCGCGGTGAGCGCGAGGGCAAGCTCCGTGTGCGCGTGAACGTCGACGGCGCCGCCGCCACGGCGCGCCTCGGCAGCCGTTGGCCCCGACGCCAGGGCGTCTTCGCGCCCGTCTTTGACGCCGCCATCGCTGACGGCTACAAGCGCCTCATGGCCCCCTCGCTGGAGCGCGAGGCCCGCGCCAAGCTCACCGTTCGCGCCCAGACCGAGGCCATTAATGTCTTTGCCAAGAATCTCGAGGGCCTGCTCTCGGCACGCCCCGTGCGCGGCGCCCGCGTGCTCGCGCTCGATCCGGGCTACCGCACCGGCTGCAAGGTCGCCGTCATGGACGAGACCGGCAAGCTGCTCGACCACGGCGTGGTCTACCCCACCAAGCCGCGCCACGACGTCGCCGGCACCAAGCGCGAGCTCGCCCGCCTCGTCAAAAAGGACGGCGTCAACACCATCGTCATCGGCAACGGCACCGCCAGCCGCGAGACCGAGGAAGTCGTCTCGGAGTTCATTGCCGAGCAGGCGCCCAGCCTTCGCTACACCATCGTTAACGAAGCCGGCGCGTCGGTGTACTCCGCTTCCGAGCTCGCCAGCCAGGAATACCCCGACCTGGACGTCACCGTGCGTGGCGCCATGAGCCTGGGCCGCCGCCTGCAGGACCCGCTGGCAGAGCTCGTCAAGATTCCGCCCCAGTCCATCGGTGTGGGCCAGTACCAGCATGACCTTGACCAGGCCGAGCTCTCGCGCACTCTGGGCCACGTGGTGGAGGACGTCGTTAACCGCGTGGGTGTCGACGTAAACACCGCGAGCGCAAGTCTGCTGGGATACGTATCGGGCATCACGCCGAGCGTGGCCAAAAACATCGTGGCCTACCGCGAGGAAAACGGCGCCTTTACCGATCGCCGCCAGCTCAAGAAGGTCCCCAAGCTGGGGCCCAAGGCATATCTCAACGCCGCGGGTTTCCTGCGCATTAGCGGCGGCAAGAACCCACTCGACGCGACAAGCGTCCACCCCGAGAGCTACGAGGTGGCCACGGCCGTCCTGGAGCGTGCCGGCGTTGCGGCAAGCGAGCTCAGCCGCGGCGGCGTGCCCGACATCGAGCGCCGCCTGGGCAGCATCTCGGCGCTAGCAAGCGACCTGAACTGCGGTACCCTGACGCTCATCGACATTGTCAACGAGCTCAAGAAGCCCGGCCGCGACCCGCGCGACGACGCGCCCGAGGTGGTCTTTAGCCGCTCGGCACTTTCCATCGACGACCTGGAACCCGGCATGGAGCTCAAGGGCACGGTGCGCAACGTCGTCGACTTTGGCGCCTTCGTCGACGTGGGAGTGCACCAGGACGGCCTTGTGCACATCTCCAAGCTGGCCAACCGCTTTGTCAAGCACCCGAGCGACGTGGTGCGCATCGGTGACACGGTCAAGGTGTGGGTCGAAAAGGTCGATCGCGACCGCAAGAAGATCTCGCTCACCATGGTACAGGGCAAGTAAACCGCCAAAGCAAAGGTACCCCCTGTAGCGATGTGCAAAATCGCGAGTATTCTGCAAATTCCACCGTTCCGGATGCCCCTCAGAGACGAAAAAGCATGGAACAGCCCCCGTTTTAGCGTCATCAGAGCCAAAACGGGGGCCGTTCCATGCTTCGGTTAACTGATAAAGACCTTTACCTTGCTGAATACTCTCAATTTTGCACGGCGCAGGCGGGGGTACCTTTGCCCACGG
Organism: Collinsella sp.; assembly: GCA_048425625.1. Lineage (GTDB taxonomy): Bacteria > Actinomycetota > Coriobacteriia > Coriobacteriales > Coriobacteriaceae > Collinsella. The sequence goes on from DBFNYT010000120.1 coordinate 1,936, forward strand.
CAGGATATGGAAGCCAAGCGCCAACTTGCTGGCAAGCTTGTGTCGGCAGCCCCGGCCTTTCCTTTGCCTAGCGCGACCCTCGCGGAGCGCATGAGCGATAGGGAAAGGAAAGCCGGGGCGAGCAGCCCGCGGCGTAGTCAGTGTTCGCGCTACGGCAGGATATGGAAGCCCAAAGCGGCGATATCCTTGGCAAAGCCGCGGACGGTGTCGAGCGAGACCTCGTACGGATCGCGGCCGATGTTCTTGCGCTTGGTCAGGATGCTGTTGGGCACCGTGATGATCTGGCAGCCGCAGGCCTCTGCCTGGTAGATGTTAATGAGCTCGCGCGTAGAAGCCCACAGGACCTCGCAGTTGGGCTTGGCGGCGGCTTTCTCGACCGACTCCGTCATAAACGGAATGGGATCGACGCCGGTATCGGCAATACGACCGGCAAAAAGCGAGATGATGGACGGCGTCCCGGCGTCAACGGTCTCGACCATCTCGTCGACCTGCTCGGGCGTAAAGATGGTGGTGACATTGACCTTGATGCCGTCGGCCGAAAGCTTGCGCACCAACTCGGCGGTTGACTCGCCCTTGGTGGTCACGCACGGAATCTTGACGTAGACGTTCTCGGCCCAGGTAGCAATCTCGCGGGCCTCGACCTCCATGGTCTCGACGTCATCGGCAAAGACCTCAAACGACACGGACACATCGGTGATGTGGGCTAGGACCTCCTTGGCAAACGCGCGGTAATCCGTCACGCCGCCCTTCTTCATAAGGGACGGGTTGGTCGTGAAACCCTGAACGTTGCCGTTCTCGTACATGTCGAGCATGCCCTCGAGGTTTGCACCGTCAGCGAACACCTTGATTGCCATCTGCCTGATTCCTTTCGTTTGCATAAGGCCGGAAACTGCTAAACACTTTACCTATGTTTATCAAGGCGTGAACTGCGGGTTTTTATCTTCTCGGCGAACGGTTTTACGGTTTTACCATTTTTATATCGACACCCCAGCAGCAAAACGTTTTTGCCATTCATTGCGTTTGATTCCGCTCACGGCGCAGAGACGATGCTTCGTCAATACGTTTTCACAACCACTTCAAAACAAAAAGCGGTGACGCCTCATTTGAGACGTCACCGCTTCCGTGTAGGAGCCGGTTATCGGAGCTCCGCCCGATTAGGGCTTAAAGTGTGCCTGGATTACTCTTCCTCAACGTGGTTGATCACAGCGCCCTTGGTGTGGATGAAGTTGGGGACAAAGGCGACGATCAGAAGGACAGCGAGAATCGCGTAGACACCGGTGGTACCGAAGGCCTCGGCAGCGCGGCCGAGCGTAATACCAATAACGGAGAAGTCGAAGTCGCCGAACGTAGTGTTCTTGAAGCCGAAGACGTCAAGAACAGGCAGGAGCAGAGCAGGGGCAAAGGTGATGAGCAGGCCGTTGACGAAAGCGCCAAGAGCTGCACCCTTGCGGCCACCGGTAGCATTGCCGTAGATGCCGGCGGTAGCACCGCAGAAGAAGTGAGGAACCATGCCCGGGATGATGAAGATACCGAGGGTAGCGCCCACGATGAACATACCGACCACGCCACCGATAAAGGAAGCGACAAAGCCGAGAATGACGGCGGTGGGAGCGTAGGGGAAGAAGACGGCGCAGTCGACGGCGGGGATGGCACCGGGGATCAGCTTGTTGGAGATGCCCTGGAAGGCCGGGACCAGGTCGGCGAGAATCATGCGGACGCCGTTGTAGACGATGGTGACGCCGACGGCGAAGGACAGAGCACAGGTCAGGGCGTAAACAATCACGTTGTCGCCGCCAGCAGTCTCAGTAACAACCGCAGGATCTGCGATGTAAGCGGCAAAAGCAGTCACCAGGTAGAAGAAGGCCATGGTAAGAGCCGTGGAGATGGTGGTGTCGCGCAGGAAGGCATACTTCTCGGGAACCTCGATCTTCTCTGTGCTGTTCTCCTCGGCGTCCTTAGCAAACAGCGTACCGACTGCAGCGGAGATATAGTAGGCAAGCGAGCCGAAGTGACCCATGGCGATCTCGTCGCCATCGGTAACCTTCTCGGTGAAACGCTGGCCGACGGCGGGAAGCATGGCGCTCACGAGGCCCAGGAACATACCGCCCACAATGATAAGCTGGACATCCTCGAAGCCAGATGCCTGCAGAACAGCAGACAGCAGGCAAGCCATGAACATGCTGTGATGGCCCGTCAGGAAGATGTACTTAAACTTGGTAAAGCGAGCAATGATAATGTTCACGACGTAGCCGAGAATCAGGATCATCATGGTCTGAACGCCGAGGACGCTCTGGGCCATCGAAACGACGACCTCGTTGTTGGGCACGACGCCGGTGATGTGGAAACCGGTCTCGATGAAGGTACCCAGCGGAGCAAGGTTCTCCTGAACAACAGCGGCGCCGGCAGACAGCATGATGTAGCCAAGGATCGGCTTCAGGGTGCCCGTCATCACCTTGTGGGCGGGACGCTTAAGCGCGACAAGGCCGACAAAAGCGAACAGGCCCATAATCCATGCTGGCTTGGTCAGAATCGATTGGATAAACTCAAGTATGGGAAGGATGACTTGCATCTGGGCTTCCTTTCTTTTTAACGTGGGCGCGTTTCCCTCTTCCACAGGGAACCGCCCTTTTTTGTGCCGCTTTAGGCGTTAGCGGCGGCCGCCTTGATTGCCTCGAGGGCGTCTTCGCGGATCTTCTTCTTGTTCACATAGCTGCGAACGATCACGACGTTACCGTGAAGCTCGGGAGCGAGCTCCTTAACGGTGATGAACAGATCCGGATTTGCGGAAGAAGCACCGTTCAGGTCCATAGACTCAACGTCGGCCTTGATGCCCTCCTCCTCGCAAAGCTCCTCGACTTTGCCAGCGAGCATCAGGCTGGACCCGATGCCGTTTCCGCATACGGTGATGATATGCATGGCAACCTTCCTCTCCTACACGTGACGGTTTTCCCGTCTATCCAAAAGCGGCGACGCATCGCCGTGCCATTAAGGCCTAAAAGAATGAACGCATGGTCTCCAGAACTTGCTCGGGCGTATCGCACGCGCTGAGCTTGGCAACGCAGTCCTCATCCTCGAACATCTGCGAAAGCTCCGCCAAGCAGCCAAGATGGGCCTTGGGGTCGGGCGCGCAGATGCCCACGAGCACGTGAACCGGATCGAAATCCTCATGTCCAAACGCAACCGCAGGATCAAGCGTGACGATGCAGATTCCCGCTTCGCTCACGTTGCCATCGGCCTGGGCATGGGGCATGGCGATGCCCTCTTCAAGAACCATATAGGGACCGAATTTGTGAACCGATGAAATCATGGCGTCGACATAGCTCTGGTCGCATTTGCCGGCGTCTACGAGCAATTTGCCGCACGCCTTGATCGCTTCCTCCCAATCGGAGGCCTCGACATGGCAGGCAACAAGCTCGGGCTTAAGAAGATCGGTCAGCATGCTCGCCCCCTACTCCTCGGGCAGGATATGAAAACCAAGCGCCTGAATGTCGCGGGCAAAGCCCTTGACCGTATCAAGCGAGTACTCAAGCAAATCTTTCCCGAAATTCTTGCGCTTGGCAAGAAGGGCATTGGGGACCGTAATGATCTGGCAGCCAACAGACTCTGCCTGGAAGATGTTGAGCACCTCACGCGTGGATGCCCAGAGAACCTCGGCGGCGGGCTTGACGGCAGCCTTCTTTACGGACTCCGCCATGAGGGGCAGCGGATCGACACCGGTATCGGCGATTCGGCCGGCAAAGATAGACAGAATAGAGGGGGTCTCGGCAGAGACGGCATCGACGAACTCGTCGACCTGCTCGGGCGTGAAGATGGTGGTGACATTCACCTTGATGCCATCGGCGGAAAGGCGCTTGACCAGCGCGGCGGTGGACTCGCCCTTGGTGTTGAGCGCCGGAATCTTAACGTAGACGTTGTCCGCCCAGGTTGCGATCTCGCGAGCCTCGGCCTCCATACCAGCCTCGTCGTCGGCGAACACCTCAAAAGAGACCGACACATCGGTGATGTGCTCAAGAACCGTCTTGGCAAAAGCACGGTAGTCAGTCACGCCACCGGCCTTCATAAGGGAAGGATTGGTCGTGAAGCCCTGAACGTTGCCATTGTCGTGCATGTCAAGCATGCCCTCGAGGTTAGCGCCGTCGGCAAACACCTTGATCGCCATGTTGGTCCTTTCTCATCTAGCATTATTGCTATCGAAAGCCTTTTTCTTTGTTTCAAAAGCTTTTCGGCTTTCTTTTATAAACTACTTCAAAAGATATCGAAAGCTCAATTGCCAACTTTCCGTGAACGGTCGATTATCGGGCGTGAACGTATCTCACTTTTTTTCGAACACCTTTCAGGCAAGACTCTTTACTGGCTGTTGCAGGCATTCTGCACGTCAGGCCAACTACTAATTACAAATAAAAGCAAGGCGTGTCATTCATCTCGTTCGCTCGATTTCGCCTTGTTCTTTTCATATCGATACGTTATATTTCGATTACGAAAGGCATTTCTTTTGCCTTTCGTTCAAAAGGAGCGACTTATGGCATCAACTTCAGACCTTTCCCCGGCCGAACGTCAGCGATTTATCATGAACTGGCTGGCCGAAAAGCCAAATATCTCGGTATCCGACATCGTTCGCCGCTTTTCGGTTTCGGAAGTTACCGCGCGACACGACCTCGTCTCGCTGGAATCGGAAGGCAAATTGCGTCGCGTACGTGGCGGAGCGGTATCGCTTTCTCGTTCCAATGCCATTTCGTATCCCGAAGAGCGCATCAATGTCCAAGTCGAGGCCAAGGAGGCAATCGCCGCGACCGCAGCAACTCTTGTTGGCGATGGCGACGTTCTGGTGATCGACATCGGCACCACGGCCTTTTACTTCACTAAGGCCCTCATGGACAAACGCGATATCACCATCATCACCGGCGATCTTGCTATCGCAAACTATGCCAGCTTTAATCTGCCCAATGCTTCGGTAGTGCTGTTAGGCGGCTCCGTGCGAAAGGGTCACCTTTATCTCGCGGGCGCGCTAACGCTCGACTGCATGAGCAAGCTTCATGCCGACAAGGCATTTGTCAGCGCGGACGGATTCCATCCCGACCACGGCTTTACCGTCGAGCATGACTTCTCGGCCATGATCAAGAGCATGTATCTGACCAACTCAAACCAGGGCTATATGATGGTTGACCAGGGAAAGTTCAACAAGACCAGTTTTTATCAGTCCGCGCAGATCGATGACCTCGATGGCATCATCGTTGATGGAGACAATGAGGGCATCATGACGGCGGCCATCGAAAGCAGCCGCAGTCATCCCAAGCTCTATTTTGCAAAATAACTCAAATGGCCGGTTCG
>DBFNYT010000121.1:0-16441 GCA_048425625.1 Collinsella sp.
GAGGCCGGCCCCCTTTGCCGTTTTACCTGATAAAACCGACCAAAATAAACCTCTCCCCCTTTGGTAGGCCAAAGTGGATAAACCCTGCTCCCAACCGCCGAAGATACACGTAGGCGACATGTCCATGAGGGTATAATTTGCACCGTATGTCTGCACAACGCCTGTGCGCGTACGGTTTTATTCGGGCTACCGTCCATTTCCGTGGAGGCACGGTTCGGCGGCCCTAACAAGAGAGGGGTTCTATGTATAAGATCCTGGAGAAGACGCAGTTCTCGGAGAAGGTGTTCAAGTTCCGCATCGAGGCGCCTGCAATCGCCAAGCATGCGCACGCTGGACAGTTCCTCATGGTTCGCGCCAACGAGACGGGCGAGCGCGTCCCGTTTACCCTGGCTGGCTGGAACGGTGACGAGGGCTGGGTCGAGTTCATCTTCATGGTGATCGGCAAGACCACCGAGATGCTGTCCACCTACGAGGCCGGCGAGTCGCTGCGCGACGTCGTGGGCCCGCTGGGCGTTCCCACCGAGATGGCCGAGGGCCCCTGCGCCGTCATTGGCGGCGGCGTCGGCCTGGCAATTGCCTTCCCGGTCGCCAAGCACCTGGTCGAGACCGGTCACGAAGTTCACGCCATCATGGGCGCCCGCACCAAGGACCTCCTGCTCATGGAGGACCAGTTCCGCGAGCTCCTCGACGAGGACCACATCCACATCACCACCGACGACGGCTCCTACGGCGAGCAGGGCGTTGTTACCGCTCCGCTGGAGCGCCTGCTGCAGGACAAGGCCGTGAGCCAGGTCTTCTGCGTCGGCCCCGTTCCGATGATGAAGTTCTCGACCCTCACCGCCCAGAAGTACGACACCCCCATCACCGCGTCCCTCAACCCCATCATGGTTGACGGCACCGGCATGTGCGGCTGCTGCCGCGTCGAGGTGGGCGGCGTGACCAAGTTCGCTTGCGTCGACGGCCCCGACTTCGATGCCACCCTGGTCGACTGGGATGACCTTCGTGCCCGCCAGGCCGCTTACCGTTCCGAAGAGGGCGAGTCCCTCAAGGCCTATGAGGAAAAGAGCTGCGCATGCCACTAGTTAACGGTCGTTTCGTTGCCGATATGAAGTCGCCCCGCACCCCCGATAACGAGGAGCCGGCTGCCGAGCGCGTCTGCGACTTCCGCCCCGTCGACAAGGGCTTCACCGAGGAGATGGCGCTGGCCGAGGCCGAGCGCTGCCTCAACTGCAAGAAGCCGTTCTGTGTTGAGGGCTGCCCCGTCAACATCAACATCCCCCGCTTTATCGAGCAGATCCGCGAGAAGGACTTCGGCGGCGCTCTCGATACCATCCGCGAGGACTCCATGCTTCCCGCCATCTGCGGCCGCGTCTGCCCGCAGGAGAACCAGTGCGAGGGCAAGTGCATCCGTGGCAAGAAGTCCGAGCCCGTGGCCATCGGCCAGCTCGAGCGCTTCCTGGGTGACCGCCCCGAGCTCGCGTCCACGCCCAAGATGGCTCCCAAGAACGGCAAGAAGGTCGCCGTCGTCGGCTCCGGCCCGTCCGGCATCACCTGCGCCGGCGAGCTCGCCCGCAACGGCTTTGACGTTACCGTCTTTGAGGCATTCTTCACCGGCGGCGGCGTGCTGGTCTACGGCATCCCCGAGTTCCGTCTGCCCAAGGCAGTCGTCAAGCGCGAGATTGACGGCCTGGAGGACATGGGCGTCAAGTTTGAGTACAACTCCGTCGTGGGCAACATGGCCACGGCCGAGGAGCTGTTCGAGCAGGGCTTCGACGCCATCTACGTGGCGACCGGCGCTGGCCTGCCCAAGTTCCTCAACGTCCCCGGCGAGAACCTGCCCAACGTCTTCTTCGCCAACGAGTACCTCACCCGCGTGAACCTGATGAAGGCCAACAAGTTCCCCGAGTACGACACCCCCACCAAGCACGGCAAGAACGTCGTCGTCTTTGGTGGCGGCAACGTGGCTATGGACGCCGTCCGTACCGCCAAGCGCCTGGGCGCCGAGCACGCCATCATCGCCTACCGTCGTACCGAGGACGAGATGCCCTGCCGTCGCGCTGAGCTGCACCATGCCAAGGCCGAGGGCGTCGAGGTTCTGCCGCTCGTCTCCCCGCTCGAGTTTGTCGCTGGCGAGGACGGCTCCGTGTGCGCCGTCAAGGTCCAGAAGATGGAGCTCGGCGAGCCCGACGAGTCCGGCCGCCGTCGCCCGGTGCCCATCGAGGGCGCCATCGAGGAGATCCCTTGCGACGTCGCGATCTCGGCTATCGGCACCAACGCCAACCCCTTCGCAAAGAAGATCGGCGGCAAGATGGAGCTCAACAAGTGGGGCTACATCGTCGCCGACGAGGAGACTGGCCAGACCACCGATCCCCGCATCTGGGCCGGCGGCGACATCGTCACCGGTGCCGCTACGGTCATTCTGGCGATGGGCGCCGGCAAGAAGGCCGCCGCTTCCATCACCAAGAGCCTGCTGGGCGAGTAATCACCTACAGCGCTAGCCACCAAACGGCAAAGTCCCCGTCGAGCACACGCCCGGCGGGGACTTTTTCTATGCCGGCCGCCCCACCACCACGATGGGGACAGGCACCTTTGTGATGGTTTTGGTCGGTTAGCCTTCGAGCTGCGCCACCTTGTAGCGGTAGGCCGCGGCAATAACGTCTTTGCAACCCTCGCGGCCCAGCTTGGCGCGGTTGACGACGATGTCTTTACCGCTCGTCATCTTCCACTTTCCGGCACTGTAGCGCTTATAGAACGCCTCGCGCGCCTTCTGCTGCTGCTTGACCAGCTTGGCGCCCTTCTTTTTGTTGAGGCCGCGCTTCTTGCGCACGATCTCGACGCGGTCCTCAAAGGGCGCAGTCACCAGCACGGCGATGTGGTTGGGGTTGTTGCGCAGCAGATAATCGGACAGACGGCCTTCGATAATGCAGCTCTCGGTCTCACCCAGATCCAAAATCACCTGGCTCATCTTTTGGAACAACTTGTCCGAGTACGAACGCGCATCGTAGCGGTCGGGCAGAAACGCCATGTTCTCCACGGCCAGGCGCTCGTCGTAGGCGGCCATCTTGTCGAGCGACTCGCCCGCGCGCAGCGAAGCACGCACCAGCAGCTCGTTATCGTACAGCGGAATCCCCAGCTCATCGGCGAGGATACGACCAATCTCGTGGCCCTCGGCGCCAAAGTCGCGCGCGATGGTAATGACCACAGGATTCTTCTTATTCTCCAGATCGCTCATCGCGATTCCTTTCTCTATGTGATAAAGGGACAGTCCCTTTGTCACATTCTACGCTGCCACAATACGACGTTGATACGCTCGGACCAGCAGCGAGATACCAAAGTTGAGCACAAAGTACATCGCGAAAACCAGGCCGTAGAGCATAAGCACCTGCGACAGATCGATTGCGTGGGCCATCACAACGTTGGCCGTGTACATGAGCTCGGCCACGTTAATGCCCGAAAGATACGAACTGTCCTTGATGACAGTCGTGCACTGGCTAAACAGCGCCGGAATGATCGTCTTAAACGTCTGCGGCAGAATGATGTAGCGCATGGTGGCAAAGAAGCCAAAGCCCTGGCTCTGCGCTGCCTCAAACTGGCCGCGCGGAATCGAATTGAGGCCGCCGCGCACAATCTCGGCCATAACGGCGCTGGTAAACAGCGTAAAGGCGATGGTCGAAATCACAATGTCCAAACCCTGCACCGTAAAGTAAATAAACAGGATCCACAGCAGGTTTGGCGTGCAACGGAACAGCTCGATATAGGCGCTCACCAAAATACGGAATGGACGGGGCGCATAGCTTTTAACGAGCGCCAGCACCGTGCCAAAGATGAGCGAGAAAAAGATCGACAGCGCCGAGATCTCGATCGTCTTAACAAAGCCGCCCCAGATGTAGAGCAGGTTGGTCGCGTTGAAGATTTCCATGCGCTAGGCCTCCTCTACGTTGTCGAGCCCCAGCTCGGCCAGGCTCACGCCGCGCGGACGCTCCTTGGAGCGGCGCTCGAGCCACTGCACCAGCATGGCGAGCGGAAAGCAGATGATGAAGTACATAAGGCAGCAGACGATGTATCCCTGCAGGTAACCGTACAAACTCACAAAGTTGTCGGAACGGTACATAAGGTCGCCGCCGGCCACAAGCGCCAGCACCGACGTGTTTTTGACCAGGTTGAGCGCCTGGTTACACAGCGGCGGCAAAATGATCTTGAATGTCTGGGGCAGCACGATGTACCAGTAGGCCTGCGCACGGGTAAAGCCCTGGCTCTGCGCCGCCTCCATCTGACCGCGCGGAACCGCCTCGATACCAGTGCGGATGACCTCCGAAATGTAGGCCGCGTGATACAGGCCCACACCCAAGAAGCCCAGCACGAACGGCGCGATGCGCACCGGCTGGTCGGCACCGGTTATGGCCTGCAAAAACTGCGGACCGGCCATGTACATAAAGAGCACCTGTACGGGCAACGGGGTGTTCTGGTAAAACTCCACGTACACGCGGCTGATCGCACGCAGCACGCGCGAGCGAGTGGTAGAGAACACGCCCAGCAGCGTGCCCAGCACCAGCGACAGCAGCAGACCGGCAACGACCACTTGCAGCGTCACGCCAAAGCCCTCCCAGAAGGGCCCCATGTTTTGAAATGTCGTCGACCAACGGTCGGCGTCAAATAATCCTTCGAGCATTTGATTCCTTCCTTGGACGATGCGCCTATACGAGACCCCAGGTCTTGACCTCTTGGTCGAGCCAGCCGTCGGCCAGGCGATCGCAAATCACCTGATCGACCACGGCCGAAAGGTCGCAGCCCTTCTTGGTCGCCACGCCGTAGCCCTGCTCGCCAAACTTGACCTCGGGCTGCAGCAGCTCAACGGTCTCGTTCATGTAACCGGCCAGCGTGGAGCGGTCCATGGCAAAGACGTCGATATTGCCGGCGTCGAGCGAACTCTTGATGATGGGGTAGCCGCTAAAGGCCCTAAACTCGGGCTTGCAGCTAAAGCCGTTGTCCTTGATCATCTGCTCGATCAGGCCCTGCGTGGTGGCGCCCTGGCTCACGCCAATGACCTTGCCGTCCAAGTCCTCAATCGAGGTAAAGCCCGAACGCTTCTTGACCATGAGTCCCACGTAGTCGGTGCGGTACGGCGTCGAGAAATCCCAGCTCTTCTTGCGCTCGTCGGTGATGGTGTAGGTCGCCGCGACCACGTCGAGTTGGCCGTTATCGATCAGCGGGCCGCGTGTCTTGGGCGTTACGTCGGTAAACTCGACAAGCTCCTGGGCGCGGGCCTCCTTATAGCTCACGCCAAAGACGGCAGCGGCGATCTGGTAGCACAAATCAACTTCCATGCCCTCAAAGCGGCCCTTGGCGGTGTCGTAATAGCCATAGCCGGGAACGTCCTTCTTAACGCCGGCATTCAGATGGCCACGCGACTTGATGGCCGCAAGCTTGGATCCCGTGTCGGAGCTCTCGGTACCGCTGGAGTTGCCACAGCCGACAAGCGAGGCGCCCGTCAGTGCGAGCATGCCGGCGCCCGCCAGCTGCAAAAAGTGACGGCGCGAAACAGCCGCCCTCGTCATATCCGTCATATCCATCACCCGCACCTAGTGCAAGATCTTGGACAGGAACTCGCGGCAGCGCGGATTCTCGGGATTATCGAAGAAGTGCTCGGGGGTGCCCTCCTCCAGGATGCGCCCGTCCTCCATAAAGATGACGCGGTCGGCCACCTGGCGCGCAAAGCCCATCTCGTGCGTCACGCAGATCATGGTGATGTCCTCCTGCGCGAGCTCAATCATAACGTCCAGAACCTCCTGGACCATCTCGGGGTCGAGCGCCGAGGTCGGCTCGTCAAACAGGATGATGGGCTGCTTGGTGCACAGGGCACGGGCGATGGCGATGCGCTGCTGCTGACCACCCGAGAGATTCTGCGGATACTCGCCGGCCTTATGCGCCATGCCGACGCGCTTGAGCGCGGCGATGGCGATCTCGGTCGCCTCCTCCTTGCTCTTCTTTTGCAGCTTGATGGGCGCGAGCGTCAGGTTGCCGAGCACCGTCATGTTGGGATATAGGTTGAACTGCTGAAACACCATGGAGCTGTACTTGCGAGCCATCTCCAGGTGATTCTTTTTGGTGAGCGGCGTACCGTCGATGACGACCTCGCCCGACGTGGGCTCCTCAAGATAATCGACACAGCGGATGAGCGTCGACTTACCCGAGCCGGAAGGCCCGATCATTACGAGCTTCTCGCCGCGCTTGACGGTAAGGTTGATATCTTTGAGCACATGCAGGTCGCCAAAGTACTTGTTGAGATGATTGATCTCGATCATGTCTGCCATGAATGTCCCTTTCCTGCGCTTACACGAATTGCACTATTGTACGGAAAGAACCACGTTTCCGCAGCCCACACTACATTCCCGTAAAGAACCCGCAACCTTTAACCCACTCATTGGGGACAGGCTTAAATGAGTGCCCGCTCATTGGCACTCATTTAAGCCCGTCCCCAATGAGTACCCAGCCCAGCAAAAAGGGGTGCGACCGCAATGGCCACGCCCCCTCAACATCAACTATGTACCGCTCGGCCCCTACGCCAATTTTGCACCGACAATCTTTGCTGCTGTCGGCTTATCGAAGTTACCGCCAGTGGCCTTACCCAAAGCGCCCATGACCTGGCCCATCTGCTTCTTGGACGTGGCGCCCAGCTCGGCGATAACCTGCTCGATCAGGGCCTCGAGCTCCTCGCCCGAAACCTGCGCGGGCAGCAGACTCTCCAGGATCTTGACCTGCTCGGTCAGGTTGTCGGTACGCTCCTGGTCGGTGCCGGCCTTGATGGACATCTCCAGCGTCTCGCTCGTCTGCTTGATCAGACGCTTGATCATGCTGTTGACGTCTTCCTCGGTCACATCGCGGCGCTCGTTAACCTCGATATTCTTCACCTCGGCCTTAACCTGGCGAATGATGGACAGGCGAACCTTATCCTTGGCCTTCATGGCCGCGATCATTTCCTTCTGCAGCTCTTCGTTGGTCATCTGCAAATCCTCTCTAATTGCGTGGGCGGCACTCGCGCGAGCACCGCCCCATGATTACTCAGTCGTCGACGAATCGTCGGTCGAGCTCTTGGTGACGCCCTTCAGGCTCACGTTATAGGGTACGTCCTTGGGCATGGGGTTGACGGTAATGTCGGCGTCCTTCTTGTACTGCTCCAGCCACTCGCTGTACGCGGTGCTGGCCGCCTGCGTCTTCACCACGTTGGAGACATACTTCTTGATGGCCTTGGGCACCTGGTTGATGTCATCGACCTGATTATCGACATGGAAGTAGTCGGTGCACTTGATGATGTGGTAGCCATAGGTCGACTCGACGACTTCGCTCACGTCGCCCTTGTTGAGCCCCTCGAGCGCCGTCTGGTAGCTGTCGACGAAAGTGGTGAGCTTATCCCAGCCCACATCGCCCTTCTTCTCCTTGGAGCTGGTATCGTCGGAGTACTGCTCAACGGCGTCCTCAAAGCTCAGCTCACCGGAGTTGATCTTGTCCAGGCACTCCTGTGCCTTGGCCTTGGCGGCAGCCTTGTCCTCGTCGGAAGCGTCGGAATCAACCTTGATCAGGATGTTCGACGAGCGGCGAGCATCGTTGTAGTTAGACAGGTTCTCGTTGATGTAATCGACGATCTCGCTGTCCTTGGGCTTGCTGGTGGGCGCTACGGCATCCTTGAGTTTCTGCTGCGCCAGGCTCTCCTTGAGCGAATCCTTGTAGGTGTCCTCGGTATAGCCGTAGGTCTTGAGGGTCTTCTTAAAGGCCTTGGCACCGCCCGCGCTCTTGCACGCGTCCTTCCAAGCCTTCTCGACCTCCTCGTCCGACACCGTCACGCCGTTCTCCTTCTGTGCCTGCTGAAGCAGGATCTGCTGCGTGTAGGAGTCGATGAGCTGCTTGCGGTACTTCTTGGGCGTGAGGTCGTTGTCAACCAGATACTGCGCCCAATCCTCATCCTTGGTGTAGCCGTAGGACGTGCGCATGCTCATGATCTGCTTGGTCACGGTGTCCTCGGTAAGGTTGGTGCCGTTGATAGTGGCAGCAACACCGCCGGTCAGCTTGTAGCCCGAGGTGTCCTCGGCCTGCGACATAAGGCCGGAGCACGCCATCGCCGAGACGGAAAGCAGCATCGCCAGCACGCCGATGACCACCAAGACGATCTTGACGGTCTTAGACACGTACGTCTTGCGCTGCTTCTTGCGAGAGCTGGAGGCAGCGCGGGCCTGCTGCTCGGGCGTCGGCGCGGCCTCGGAGTTCTTTTTCTTATTTGCCATAGTTGGCCTTTCGCATAACGAATCGAACAAACGCCATTGTGTCACAACGCAGCCCCCGCGGCACGCTTGGTGCATTGGGGACAGATTAATCTGCACCATTTTGGTGCAAAGGGGACAGCTCTGGCAGCCGGCAGTTAGGGACAGTCCCCAAGTGCCGACTCAGCCCCACCTTAGAAATGACGGCGGATGGCGTCGACCATGCCCTGGGACGTGGTCTGGCCGAGCACGTCGGCTGCGGCATCGGCGTCCATAAAGATGTTCATGAGCGCCTGCAGGGCCTCGACCTGGCCGCCCGGCTCGGCGATGCCCAGATTAATGACGATCTGCGCCGGCACCGGAGCGCCCATGCCAGCCATAGCGTTAAATGTCACGGGCGCGGTGGGCTTCACCACCGCGATATAGGGCTTGGTCACAAACCCCGGATCGGTATGCGGAATGGCAATGTTTGCCGCCGGCATGGCAAGGCCCGTGGGATAGGCATCCTCGCGCGTGAGAACGGCGTCGAGCCAACCGTCGGCAATGTAGCCACGTGGTGCAAGCTCGCCCTCGAGCCGCGCAAACACCTCATCCGGTGTTGCACACTCCCAATCAAAAAACACCAGCTCAGGCGTAAACAGCGCTTCGTTATCCGCCATGCGCTCACCTCTCTCATCTAGTCACCTGTGACGTTCTTGAATGACCAGTCGTTAAAGACCGTTCCCGATGACTACCCAAAACAAAAGGTGGCCACGCGCGCCTTGGCGCCAATGACCACCCTGACTACTCGGCTAAATTGTACTGTGCGCCGCTAGCCGCGAGGCGCGTCAATTGCGACCTTGCCGCTCTCCAGCACGTGGACGCGGCCGTCGGCGAGCATTTGCACGACCTCGGGATACAGCACGTGCTCAATCGCGTGGATGTGCTCCTCGAGCGTGTCGACATCCCAACCTTCCTCGACAGCCAGCGCGCGCTGGGCGATGATGGGGCCGTTGTCGTAGATCTCGTTGGCAAAGTGCACGGTCACACCGGTTACCTTGACGCCGCGCGCAAAGGCATCGTCGATCGCATGCGCGCCGGTAAAGCTCGGCAGCAGTGCCGGATGCAAGTTGACCACGCGGTTGGGAAACGCCGCCAGCAGCGGCGTGTGCACCATGCGCATGTAACCGGCCATGACCACATATTCGCAGCCGCGCTCGAGCAGCTCGTGCGCGATGATCTCGTCGGCGGCGATGGGGTCGGCATAGACATCCTTGGACAGCGTGAGCGTCTGGATGCCCGCGCGCTCAGCGCGCTGCAAACCCTTAGCCGAAGGACGGCTCGACACCACAAGCTCAATCGAAGCGTTGAGCTTGCCGGCGGCGATCAGGTCGATCAGCGCCTGCAGGTTGGTACCCGAACCGCTGATGAGCACACCGATCTTGAGCGGCTCGGCCGTATCGGTGCCGGTCGGACGGGTGTAGGGCACAAAGCCCAGGCTCGCGGCAGCAGCCATCTGCTCGTTAGCGCTCATCGGAGTACACGACCTTACCGGAGCCCTCGACGCACTCGCCCACGCGGAACGGCTTCTCTCCCAGCGCGACCAGGGCCTCGGTCACGGCAGCCTCGTCCTCGGGGGCGACGATCAGGCACAGGCCAACGCCCATGTTGAAGGTCTTGCATGCCTCGTTGGGCGCGAGCTCGGCCTGGCGCGACACGTAGGTGATGACGGGCGGAACGTCCCAACCCATCTCGGCGCCGTTGCGGGTGACCACGGCGTCGACGTCGTCGGCGAGCGCGCGGTTGAGGTTCTCGGTAATACCGCCGCCAGTGATATGGGCGATGGCGTGCACCGGAGCGCCACCGCGCAGCAGCTCCAGAATCGGCTTGACATAGATGCGCGTGGGGGCCAACAGGGCGTCTGCCAGCGATGCGCCGCCGAGTTCCTCGAGCGGACGGCTCAGCTCCTCGGCCTTAGCGGCGGCCTCGGGCGTGCCCGGCTTAATACCGTCGACGCCAATGACCTTACGCACGAGCGAGTAGCCGTTGGAGTGCACGCCGGTGGAAGGCAGGCCCAGGATCACGTCGCCGGGACGGACATTCGCGGGGTCGAGCATCTTGGGACGGTCGACGACGCCCACGGTAAATCCGGCAAGGTCGTAGTCGGCAGGAGCCATGACGCCGGGGTGCTCGGCCATCTCGCCGCCCACGAGCGCGCAGCCCGCGAGCTTGCAGCCGTCGGCCACACCCTTGATGATCTTTGCCATGTGCTCGGCCTCGATGTGGCCGATGGCAACGTAGTCCAGGAAGAACAGCGGCTCGGCACCCGAAGCCAGAATGTCGTTGACGCACATAGCAACCAGGTCCTGGCCCACCGTCTCGTGACGGTCCATGATCTGGGCGAGCACGAGCTTGGTGCCCACGCCGTCGGTACCGCTAATCAGAATCGGGTCTTCCATATCCTTAAGCGCGGCAGCCGAGAACAGGCCACCAAAGCCACCGATGCCGCCGATGACCTCGGGACGGTTGGTGTCCTTAACCATCTGCTTAATAGCGTCAACGGCGCGGCCGCCCTCGGCGGTATCGACGCCGGCATCCTCATACGTCACATGCTTGCTGTCGCTCATCTGAGCCTTCCTCTCCCACTACCGTGGCGCCGCCCGGGCGCCAAACGGTGCTCATAGTTGCGTTCATTTCGGCGCGCGCCATAACAACGCGCGCCGTCATATCAACAAAACAGCAGGTAAAACCTACCAAAATAAACCTGTCCCTTTTTGGCAGGTTTTAGGCCTCGCCGTGTTCCTCTTCCCAGCTGCGATCGTCGTATTTCTCGACCACGGCGTCGTCATCAAAGTGCAGCGGCTTGTCCAGGTTGCGGGGCTTAAAGCCCTCCATAAACTTGTCGCGGCCAAAGCTCTCGGGAATCGCCACGGGGTAGCGGCCGGTAAAGCACGCATCGCAGTAACCGCCCTTGGGCATGACCTTAAGCAGGCCCTCGACCGAAAGGAAGGCCAGCGAATCGGCGCCGATATACTCGCAAATCTCGTCGACCGTCTTGTTGGCGCTGATAAGCTGCGACTGCACGTCGGTATCGATACCGTAGAAGCACGGCCAGATGACCTCGGGCGAGTTGATGCGGATATGAATCTCCTTGGCGCCGGCGTTGCGCAGCATCTTGACGAGCTGCACCATGGTGGTGCCGCGCACGATGGAGTCGTCGATGACGACCAGGCGCTTGCCCTCGATGTTGTCACGCAGCGGGTTGAGCTTCATACGCACGCCCATGGCACGCAGCTCCTGCGTAGGCTCGATAAACGTACGGCCCACATAGCGGTTCTTGATGAGGCCCTCGCCAAAGGGAATGCCACTCTCGTGCGAATAGCCCTCCGCGGGCGGCAGGCCGGAGTCGGGCACGCCGATGACCAGGTCGGCCTCGACGGGCTCCTCATGTGCCAGCTGACGACCCATGTCATAACGGCAGGCGTAGACGCTCTTGCCGTTCATGATGGAATCGGGGCGAGCAAAGTAGACCTGCTCAAAAATGCAGTTAGCAGGCTCTTCGGCGGCAGGCACGCCCTGCTCGGACACAAGGCCCTCGGCGCTGATGCGCAAAATCTCACCGGGACGGACGTCGCGGACGTACTCGGCGCCCACGATATCGAGCGCGCAGGTCTCGGAGGCAACGACCCAGCCGCCGGCGCGCGTGACATGGGTGGTGGCGTCGACCGTCGCGGCGCCGTCCTGCGACGGCAGCTGCGAAACGGATGCGGCATCGGCCTGGTCCAGGCCCTCATCCACCAGCTTGCCCAGCACGAGCGGGCGAATGCCGTGCGGATCGCGGAATGCGTAGAGCGCCTGCTCGTTGATGAGCGTCATGGCGTAGCCGCCGCGCACGAGCTCCATGGTCTTGCGAATGCCCTCGCGCAGATGGCCAGTACGCTGAGTAAAGTAGCCGATGAGTTTGGTCGCGACCTCGGAATCCGAGTTGGAGAGGAACGGTACGCCCAGCTCGATCAGCTGGCGGCGCAGCTCGTCGGTGTTGACGAGGGTGCCGTTGTGCGCGAGCGCGATAATGACGCTATTGATGGTAGAGAGGTGCGGCTGAGAGGCTTCCCAGCTCTTGGCGCCGGCGGTGCCGTAGCGCACGTGACCCACGGCCAGCTGACCGGAGAGCGTCGACAAGTCGGCATTGGAGAACACGCGGTCGAGCAGGCCCAGATCCTTGCGGACCATAACCGTACCGCCGTCACCAACGGCGATTCCCGCCGATTCTTGGCCGCGATGCTGCAGTGCACGCAGGCCAAAGTACGTCAGTCGAGCCACGTCGCGATCGGGCGCCCAGACACCAAAAACGCCGCATTCCTCATGCAGCTGGTCGGAGTCCGGATCATACGTCGACATGGCGTTCACCTGTCCCGCGGCACGCTCGGCCGCGCGGATGGTTTCTTGAGACATGGCATCCCCTCAGAGCCTCGTTATTTGGCGTTACCTGCCCTATTATACGCACGGCAAGACAAGCACTCCCGCGCATGAACAGCGCTTTTTAAAAGCCCACCGAGCTTATAATCCGTTTTGCAGCCAAACATTTTATTGGGCAACCGCCTCGGGGCCGACGATCCCGCATACTTCCGTTGCAACGCGTCTCGTCCACCGCTAGGGCTTACATTGCTGCAATTGGGTCGTTTGTCCTGTCTTTTAGCAGGTCGGCGGCGTATCCTTGTACCTACAGCAAAACGAGAAAGGTTCTATATGGATCGAAACGAACTCGACCCCAGCGTCCCCAGCGCCACGGAGGTCAAGAAGATCCCCCTCATCATTAAGGTGTACGCCGTCCTGTGCATCCTGTCCGGCGTGGGCACGCTCCCTTCGGTCGGCGCCTTTATGTGGCAGGTCATCACCGCGCTCATCAACGGCAACGCCGCCGCCAAGCTCGGCGACAACACGCTCGTCGCGGTCGGACTGATTGTCGCCGGCATCATGCTCTCGGCTGCCAGTGCCGTCATCCTGATCATCTTTGGCCTGAACCTTATCAAAAACCAGCGCCGCAACGCTGCCCGTCTGTCCTATATCCTTATCGCGTTTACCGTCATCGAGCTTTTGGTTGACGTGATGCTCCAGGGCATCGGGCCCTTCTTGCTGCGCCCTGCCATCCAGCTCGGCATCCTCGTCGCGCTTTCGGCCACCGTCGACCCCACGCTGCGCCAGGAGCGCGAGCTGCAGCGCCGCCTGCAGGAAATGCTCGATCGCGACGCCGCCGCCGAGGGCATGCTCGGGCGCGATGAAACCGGCGAAGGCTACATTAAGCTCAACTACTTCAACCTGTTCTGGGTATTCTTTGTCTGCTGCATACTCGGCCTGATCGCCGAGGACATCTGGCACATGACGGTCAACGACCCGGGCGTCTACCAGAACCGCGCCGGCATGCTGTTTGGCCCCTTCAGCCCCATCTACGGATTTGGCGCCGTACTCATGACCATGGTGCTCAACCGCTTCTACAAAAAGAACCCCATCATTATCTTTTTGGTGAGCGCGCTGCTCGGCGCAAGCTTTGAGGTGTTCGTGGGCTGGTTTATGCAGACCTCGTTTGGCGTGGTCTCGTGGAGCTACTCGCATATGAAGCTCTTTGGCATGCCCGATCCGCTCGCCGTCCTTACCGGCGGACGTACCTGCACGGGCTTCGCCTGCCTGTGGGGCCTGGGTGGCCTCATCTGGATCAAGCTGCTGTTGCCGAGGCTGCTCAAGCTCATCAACATGATTCCGTGGAAGAGCCGTTACTCGGCTACCGTCATCTTCACCATCATTATGCTGGTCGATGGCGTTATGACGCTGCAGTCGCTCGATTATTGGTATCAGCGCGTCAACGGCACGGAACCGGATATTCCCGTTGCGCAGTTCTACGGCAAGTACTTCGATAATGACTTTATGGAGAATCGCTTCCAGAGCATGACCATGAGCCCCAAGGATGCGACGCGCGTGTAGCGTCCACCGCACCAAATACGCAAAATGCCCGCCGGTATCACACGTACCGGCGGGCATTTTTATAAACGAGCCTTCTATCGACGCAAGCCTCTACGCCTCGCGCTCGACCTCACTCACGCATTCATTCTTGATGGTGCCGACAAGCGCCTGCAGCGCATCGACCACGTGCGGGCGAATGTCCCCGCCGATGAGCACGAGCATGATGTCGTCACCTACGGCAAGCTCGCCGCTTGCCAGCCACACGCGCACATAGCCGACACCCGGCATCGCGCGCGTCGCCTCGATGGCGGCCTGTACCTTGCTGGCGTCGTAGCCAAACACCATGCCGCCCACCTTGTGGCCCGGCGCCACGCCATCGGTCTCGACACCGCGCGCCTCGGCCTTGGGCGTCGCGCGCACCACACCGTTATGTGTCAGATACATACCGCACGCAGGTGCCGACGAATCGACCTTGGCCTCGCGCAGCCAAGCATCAATCGAAGGCATCGTTTTGCCGTTCTCAAGCATCATTTCTCCCTTACCGTCATCGAGTAGCCAATTTGGAACGGGGCTTTTTTAGCTACTCTCGAACAACTTATTCCTCGACCGACGTGAGCACCATGACGGCACGCGTGTTGCTCAGCGATAACGAACGACAGGTAACAAGCGTTACGACCTTGGTTGCCGAAGCGGCACGATCGGTGGCATCGCTCGCCACGGCAGAGGCACCGTCGAGCATCTCGGACAGATAGTTCTTGAGCCCGTCATCGCCCTCAAAATTGGGCGTGCGAGCCTTGGCATACGTGTCCTCGACAACTTTGGTCGCCAGTGGTCGCAGCTTATACGTAGCATCCCGTGTGATGTAATACACAAACTCGATGCTATCGAACGTCGCCTGGTCGGTGGTGTCCGAAATCACGTTGAACATCGACCCGTCGTTCATATGGTGGCCGTAGATCGTGGTCTGCTGGTCAACCATTCCCGGCGCGGTATCATCACTATCCAAGAAAATGGCACCGGACGCGTTAGATGTACCGTCAAACAGCGTGTTGAGGTATTTGGAGTTGTTGTTGGTCTGCACCACGGGATAGTTGATGTTGGTTCCCGGCACATAAATCCAACCCACAATCTCGGGGTTTGTCTGAGCAAGCGCATCGAAGTCGATAATCGGCACGCCGCTGGCGTCCTGATCGCTTACATATTGCTTCTCGATTTTCTGGTACGAATCGCTTGCCTGCTTATAGCCAATCTGAGCATTGATAAAGATAGCGGCGGCGGCGACAATCAGACCGATGCCCACGATAATGAGCAGAATAGGAATGATGGAGCGGCGCTTTTTACGCGGCGGCTCAGTGTAGCTGGACGCCGCGCCGCTCGTTTGCCTCGGCGTCCGGGCCTGCTTCTTTGCCGTGCCATATGACGAAGGGCGATACGCAGCCGGCGTATCCTGGCGGCGATGGGACGCCGGTGTCACGGGGCGCGGCGCGCGCGGCTGCTGAGGAGAGGATGTCCGACCCTGCCGTGCCGCATGGGCAGCACCCGGCTTCGACGGATCGGGAATCTGAGAAGCCTTGAATCGTTTTCCCTGATAGTCGGACATGGCTCTCCTTATACTGCGGTGAAACGGCGGAACGCCTAGGCGTCGGCCATCTCCTGCTTCATCTTCTCGATAACCTTGCGGTACTCGGGGTCGCAAGCGCCCAGAATCTGCGTGGCGTAGATGGCGGCGTTCTTGGCGCCGTTGATGGCAACGCAGGCCACGGGCACGCCCGAAGGCATCTGCACCATCGACAGCAGCGAATCCATGCCGCCCAGGTCACTCGTCTTCATAGGCACGCCGATGACCGGCAGCGGCGTAAAGGCAGCCACGACACCACCCAGGTGAGCGGCCTTGCCGGCGGCGGCGATAATCACTTTGATACCGCGATCGGCAGCAGTCGAGGCCCACTCGTGGACCTTCGCCGGCGTGCGGTGTGCGCTCGCAATGACGAGCTCATAGGGCACACCAAGCGCCTCGAGCTCGGCGGTGCAGCCTTCCATAACGCCCAGATCGGACTTGGAGCCCATGATGATCCCGACAACCGGCTTTTGATCTGCCATAAACAAAGACCTCCTGTTGAGAGCGGTGACGCGGCGGATCCGCGACCCTTAACTACTGAGAGTAGTATAGCTGCTCCCGTCCCTGCGGTCCCCGGGTGCCCCGCGGCGGGCTGGGTTTTTATCTTCGCTCCCCTTGCTTCGCAAAGTCGCTC
>DBFNYT010000122.1:0-7596 GCA_048425625.1 Collinsella sp.
CCGCGACCGGTGCCGCCGTGGGCCTAGGCGCCGCAGCCGGCATCGCCTCCAACATGGCGAGCACTCGCGCCCCGCAGCGCCCGCTCGCCCAGCTCGTCGACGTCGTGAGCGGCGAGAGCCATAGCATCACCTCCGCACAGGTGACCATCGGTCGCGAGCGCTCAGTTTCCGACATTGCCCTGCGCGACCCCAACGTGTCGCGCCGCCACGCCCAGCTCACCTTTACGGGCTCGGATTGGTCGATCGAGGACCTCAATTCCACCAACGGCACGCTCGTCAACAACCGCCGCATTACGCGCTGCCCGCTGCGCAACGGCGATCTGCTGACGTTTGGCCTGAGCACCTTTGAATTTAGGGGATAGTCGCTTATGAACATCGATATCGTCCTTTTTGCAGGCCGCATCGTCCTGGTCGCCCTGCTCTATATCTTCCTGTTCGCCGTCATGAAGACCGGCGTGGGACTTGTGCGCGGACAGCGCCGCGACTCGGCTATCTGGACGATCGATGTGGACAAGGGCCCGCGCGGTATCCGCGGCATCCACGTAGACATGCTCGGCCCCGTCATCGTCGGTCGCTCGCCATCTTCGGACATCTGCATCAACGAACCATTCGTCTCGGCCTCGCATGCGCGCTTTTCGCTGCAGGGCCCGGCGCTCATCATCGAGGACCTCAACTCGCTTAACGGCACGCTCGTCAACGGCCGCCAGCTTGTGGAGCCCGCAACGCTGCGCGAGGGCGACGAAGTCCAGATTGGCGATGTGGTCATGAAGGTGAACCGTCGATGATCGACGAGGAGAACAAGTCCGCGACTATGACCGAGGCACCGGCTGCCGCCGGAGCTGCGCCGGCCCACGCCGCTCCGGCGGGCTCCGCACCCGTGGAACCCGAGGACACCGTGTTCTCCCTGCCTCTTTCGCATGTAACGCATGATATTTCGGATCTCGCCGATAACGAGGACGAAGAGGATGCCGTAGCGGCGCCCATCGGCGCACATGCCGCGGAACAGCCCACAGCGCCCGAAGCAACCTCGGCGCCAGCTCACTTTGCAGAGCCTGTCGCCGCGGCAATCAACGAGAGCGCCGCGGTGTTTGCGGCACCCGAGCCCGCCGCGCCGGCGTTTCCCATAGCTCCGGCATCCGAGGTTGCGCCCGTGTCTACGCCGGCGCCCGAGCCTATAGACGTCAGCCCGCAAGACGACGAGTCGACCGCCCGCGTGTCCGAGGAGCCCGACTCCCCGGACACCGACAATTCCGAATCAAACACCGAGACCGACACCGTCTCTCCCGGTGACACAGCCGAGATCGACGTTGCCGCCGTTGAGGCCAAGCTCAAAGACCCCGGCTCGACCATGAGCTTTGAGCCCCTGACCGAGGAGCGCATCGAGACCGACTCGACCTATGATGCCGGCACCACCACGCAACTCATGTGGGGCGCCCGCTCCGACGTTGGCTGTGTGCGCCCGCACAATGAGGATTCCTACCTGGTGCAGTCGCCGCTCTTTTGCGTATGCGACGGCATGGGCGGTCACGCCGCCGGCGAGGTAGCCTCTTCTATCGCCGTCGAGACTATTGCCAAAACGGCCCCGCAGTCCGCCGACGCAGCACGCTTGGCCGCAGCCGTCGAGGCCGCTAACGCCGCCGTAATCGAGGCGGCCCTGAACGGCCTGGGCAAGCCCGGCATGGGCTGCACAGCCACCTGCGCCTATATCGAAAACGACACGCTCGCCATCGCCCACGTGGGCGACTCGCGCGCCTACCTGCTCCACGAGGGCACGCTCATCCGCGTGACCCGCGACCACTCCTACGTGGAGGAGCTCGTGGACGCCGGCGAGATCACGGCAGACGAGGCTCGCGTCCACCCCAACCGTTCGGTCATCACCCGTGCGCTGGGCTCGGACCCCGCCATGTATGCCGACCACTTCACTCTGCATATCGAGGAAGGCGACCGTCTGATCCTGTGCTCCGACGGCCTTTCGAGCATGATTCCCGATAGCGATATCGAGAACATCGCCACGCAGTCCTCAACCGCGCAAATCTGCGTCGACAACCTAGTGGACGCGGCGCTTGCCGCCGGCGGCCACGACAACGTAACCGTAGTAGTCGTTGACCTGGTTGACGATGGCGTTATGCGCGAGGCGCAACGCGTGCGTCGCCGCAACGTTACTATCGCCGCCATCCTGGCCCTCGTCTTTGTGCTGGCAGCTGGCATCTGGGCCTACACGGGTGTCACCGGCTCGTACTACCTGGGTACCCACCAGGGCAATGTCGCCGTCTGGCGCGGCCTGCCCGGCAAGCCACTCGGACTCAAGCTCCACTGGCTCGAAAGCGAAACCAGCATCAAGCTGTCCGACCTGCCCGAAGACACGCAAAACCGCCTCAAGGCGGGCATTCCGCAAACAAGTGTCGACGATGCGCAGGACACGATATCCAAGTACCGCCACCAGATCGACGAGGAGCAGACCCGCCAGGTGATCGACGCGCAAACGATTCGCGACAACACCAATCAGGGATCGACCTCCGAATCAGATTCCGAGAAAACCGCCGAACAGTCCGCCGAGGCCGAAGCCTCCGATAAGAATTAGAAAGGGAGTGCCGCTTATGAGTCGCCGCAACACCGAGCTGCTCTTGCTCATCGCCTCGGCGTTCCCCGTCATCCTGCTGTATGCGATGTACGTGCTCACCGCGGGCGCCGCCATCTCCTTTGAGACGCTCGCCGTGCCGATCGGCCTTTTTGCCGCCTTTGCCGCGGCCCACATTGCCGTGCGCATCTTGGCGCCCGGTGCCGACCCCGCCATCCTGCCCATCGTATTTATACTTTCGGGCATCGGCATCACGTTCGTGACGCGTCTCGCCCCCGCTCTCGCGATCTCACAGCTCATCATCCTGTTTGTCTCGGTGGCGCTCATGGTGGGAACGCTTGCACTAGTCAAAAACCTCGACGTGGTCATGCGCTACAAGTACACCTTTGGCATCATCGGCATCATTCTGCTGATGCTGCCTATCTTTATCGGCACCACGATCTCGGGCTCCAAGCTGTGGATTCGCATCGCGGGCTTTACCATCCAGCCCGGCGAGTTCGCCAAGGTCTTTATCGTCCTGTTCCTGGCCGGCTACTTGGCCGAGAACCGCGAGTTGCTCTCCATCTCCAACCGCAAGATCCTGGGCTTTAAGATCCCTCGTCTGCGACTGCTGCTGCCGCTGTTTGCCGTGTGGGGTGTGTGCCTGCTCGTCGTCGTCTTCGAACGCGACCTGGGTTCGGCCGTGCTGTTCTACACCATCTTCTTGCTGATGCTCTACGTTGCCACGGGACGATTCTCGTATGTCGTTATCGGTCTTGCGCTCTTGGCCGTTGGAGCCGTGGGCGCCTACAAGTTCCTGTCGCACGTTCAGGTGCGTTTCCAGGTTTGGGTCGATCCGTTTAAGGACGCCCAGGGCCAGGGCTACCAGATCGTCCAGTCGCTCTTCTCGCTTGCCGATGGCGGTCTGGTCGGTGTTGGCATCGGCAACGGCATGGCCAACAACATCCCTGTCGTCGAGTCCGACTTTATCTTCTCGGCTATCGGCGAGGAGATGGGCCTTTTGGGCGGCGGCGCCGTGCTCATCCTGTTTATGCTCTTTGCCGTGCGTGGCCTCACCACGGCTGCCCGCGCTAAATCCGACCTCGCTGCCTTTAGCGCCACGGGCCTTACGGCCGCCATCAGCTTCCAGGCCTTCTTGATCGTTGGCGGCGTAACCCGCCTGATTCCGCTGACCGGCGTCACCCTGCCCTTTATGAGCCAGGGCGGCTCCTCGCTGCTGGCGAGCTTCATCATCGTCGCGCTCCTGCTGCGCGCCGGTGACGAGGCGACCGGACGCGAGGCCGAGCTTACCGGCACCGGCACCATGGCCGCCATCACCGATGATCAGGTCGCATCTGCCGCCGCCCCGACGGGCACGCGCTTTGCCACCTCGTCTTCCTACGGCAGCGGCAGCCATTCCGTCGGCTCGCGCATGCGCCGTCGCCTGCTCGACACGCCTGAATCTGGTGTGCTCGGCCGCGTTGCGCTCGCCAACCGTCTAACCCGCGCGGTGCTCGCCTTTACGGCGCTGTTCGCCATCCTTATCGGCAACCTCACCTATGTCCAGGTCATTAAGGCCAAGGACTATCAGGACATGCCGACCAACAACCACACCATCGCCCGCTCCAAGTACATCCAGCGCGGCTCCATCATCACGTCCGACGGCGTGACGCTGGCCGAGTCGCTGCAGCAGGAGGACGGCACCTACGTACGCTCCTACCCCAACGGTAACCTGGCAGCGCACGTGGTTGGCTACGTGAGCCAGCAGTATGGCACCACCGCCATCGAGAGCGTCATGAACGACACGCTCACCGGTTCTAAGGACTACTCCAGCTGGAACAACGCCATCGCGTCGCTCGCGGGCCAGACCCAGCCGGGCAACACCGCCAAGCTCACCATCGACTCGCGCATCCAGACGGCGGCCGAGCAGGCACTCAAGGGCTTTAAGGGCGCTGTAGTGGTCATCGACCCGCGTACCGGCGCGGTGCTCGCATGTGCCAGCTCGCCCACCTACGACAACACCAACATCGATGCCCTGCTGCAGACGGGCGGCGGCGAGGACGGCTCCATGTACAATCGCGCCATGGACGCGCTGTACACGCCGGGCTCAACGTTTAAGGTCGTTACGCTTTCCGCGGCACTCGAGACCGGTACCGCCAGCCTTACCAGCACCTACCAGGCGCCCGGCTCCATGGACATCGGCAACGCACCAGTCACCAACTATGCCAACGAGAGCTACGGCACCATCAGCCTGCAGCAGGCCTTTGCCGTGTCCTCCAACGTCGTCTTTGGCCAGGTGGCAAACGAAGTTGGCGCAAACACGCTCGTGCAGTTTGCCAACGCCTTTGGCTACGGCCAAAAGCTCGGCCAGGACCTGACCTCCGCGGCCTCCATCATGGCCGACCCGTCGCTCATGACCGAGTGGGAGACCGCCTGGGCCGGCGCCGGCCAGCCTGTCGGCATGGACCATACGCCCGGCCCGCAGACCACCGTCATGCAAAACGCCGTGATTGCCGCCGCCATCGCTAACAGTGGCGTGGTCATGGACCCGTACTTTGTAGCCCAGGTACTTGCCCCGGACGGAACCGTGGTCAAGACCACGCAGTCCCGCTCGCTGGGGCAGGCCGTCAGCTCCGCCACGGCCGACCAGGTCAAGCAGGCCATGCTTGCCGTCGTCCAGTCCGGTACCGGTACCGATGCCCAGATTCCGGGCGTCAAGGTCGCCGGCAAAACCGGTTCGCCCGAGACCGGCGGCACCAACGTCAACTCGACGTTCGTTGGCTTTGCACCTTACGATTCACCCACGGTCGCTATCTCGGTGGCCTTGGAGGATTACGACAAGCATGACGTCAAGGCCGCCAAGATCGCCGGCATCGTCCTGACCGCGGCGCTTGCCGCACAGGGAGCGTGATGCCCATGATCGAATCGGACACCCGAGGCGCGCCGCGGCCGAAGAGTTAGCGGCAACGCGCCACACGGCCCCAGCGGCCACATCGTAGGTACTACACATATCGTTGAGCGAATAGTTATGTTAGGAGCAGGAATGGAACAGAGGGTCCTCGGGGGAAGATACCTCCTCAAGGATAAGGTGGGAACAGGCGGCATGGCGACCGTCTACCGTGCACAGGACCAGGTCCTCGACCGCACGGTAGCCGTCAAGATCATGCTGCCGCAGTATGCTGGCGACGCAACCTTCGCCGCACGCTTTAAGCAGGAGGCCCAGGCAGCAGCCGGTCTCTCCTCCCCCTATATCGTGGGCGTCTACGATTGGGGCAAGGACGGCGACACCTATTACATCGTCATGGAGTACCTGCGCGGAACCGACCTTAAGAGCGGCATCAAGAGCCACGGCGCCCTCGACCCCAAGAAGGTCGCCCAGATCGGCTCGCAGATCAGCTCCGCGCTTTCGGTCGCCCACAAGCACGAGATCATCCACCGCGACATTAAGCCGCAAAACATCATGGTGCTGCCCGACGGCAACATCAAGGTGATGGACTTTGGCATCGCGCGCGCCAAGAACAGCCACCTCACGCAAGACAACAACGTGCTGGGAACCGCCCACTACGTCAGCCCCGAGCAGACCCGCGGTCAGGACCTCGGCCCCACCTCGGATATCTACTCGCTGGGCGTCGTGATGTATGAGTGCGCCACCGGCCGCGTTCCCTTTGACGGTGACGACGCTATCTCGGTCGCACTCAAGCAGGTCAACGAGCTGCCTATTCCGCCGAGCCAGATCAACTCCGGTGTCGACGCCGACCTTGAGCGCATCATCCTCAAGTGCATGGAGAAGGACCCGGCAAACCGCTTCCAGACCGCCGACGAGCTGCGTCAGGTGCTCAACAGCTACCTGTCGGGCCGTGCCGTCAACGTCTCGGAGCCCACGCGCATCATTGGCGCCGCGGGCGACCTGGGCGCTACCAAGACCCGTGAGCTGTCTGACTCCACGCGCGCTATGGTTCGCCCCGTATCGGGCGTAAGCGGACAGACCAACCCCCGCAGCGCCGTCTCGGGTTCCACCGGTTCCTACGAGGTCGATCAGCCCAAGTCCAACAAGAACAAGATTATCGCCGCCGTAGTCGCCGCAATCGCCGTGGTTGGCGTTGTGGTGGCCTTCGCCACCGGGCTCTTTGGGGGCGAGCAGGTTACGGTGCCCGATGTGCTTAACAAGGACCAGCAGACTGCCGTCGAGCTGATCAAGGAGGCCGGCCTCGAGGTTGGCACCGTCGATCAGAGCTACAACGACGACGTCGACGAGGGCAAGGTCGCCGAGCAGACGCCCAACGGTAACACCAAGAAGGCCAAGGGCACTAAGGTGAACCTAGTAATCTCCAAGGGCCCCAAGCCCTCCGAGAAGGTTGAGGTTCCCCTGCTTGTCGGCCTGACCAAGGACCAGGCCGAGGCCGCGTTGGCAAGCGTTGGCCTGAAGGGCAACGCCTCCGAGCAGGCCAACGAGGCCGATGAGGGCCAGGTCTTTGAGCAGGGCACCGAAGCCGGTAAGGAAGTCGCGAAGGGCACGACCATCTCGTACAAGGTCTCGAGCGGCCCGGATACCACGTCCGTCCCCGATCTGACCGACATGACCGAGGCCCAGGCGCGCAACGCCCTCGATATGGCAGGCTTTGGCGTCGACGTGAGCTACCAGGAGAACGACTCGGTTACCGAGGGCACCGTGATCAGCTGGAACCCCAGCGGCAAGCAGAAGCCCGGCGCCACGATTACCGTCGTCATTGCCAAGAAGTCCGGCAAGGCCGCCGTCCCGGGCAACTTGTACGGCAAGAGCATTTCCGCCGCCGTTACCGCGCTCAACAACGCCGGTTTCTATAACATTGGCTTCTGTGACCAGAACGGCAATCCCGTGAGCGGCAACGAAGATGCCACCGTTACGGGTGTTTCCCCCACCGGCAAACAGTCCACCGACAGCACGATTACGCTGACGGTCGCACTTTCTGGTTCGGGCTCGGGCTCGGGCACGAGCACGGGCGACGATTCCGGTACGACCAACTAGTCGCCACCCCACCGCTCATCGCGGCTTTCGCCGC
>DBFNYT010000123.1:0-6090 GCA_048425625.1 Collinsella sp.
ATCGTGTCGAGCGCTTGTGTTGTGCCATTGCCTGCGGTGGCGGTGTGCTACACTCTTGCACTGCTGAGTGGGCCAGACGGTCGCGCGATGTGCTGCTTGCGGCACGCGTGAGGAAAGTCCGGGCTCCAGAGGGCGGGATGCCGGCTAACGGCCGGGCGGAGTGATCCGACGGAAAGCGCCGCAGAAAAGAAGACTCCCACCTGCGCCGCAAGGCGTAAAGGGAAAAGCTGAAACGGTGGTGTAAGAGACCACCAGCGTCGTGGCAACACGGCGGCTTGGCAAGCCCCATCCGGAGCAAGCGCGAATAGGAACGCTATGGGCCGGCCCGGTCCGCGTTCGGGTAGCGTGCGTGGAGCTGCGCGGTAACGTGCAGACAAGATAAATGACCGTTCACGACAGAACCCGGCTTATAGGCCCACTCAGCACTTTGTTGACGCTGCGACGGCGTCAGCTGGCCGATTTGGCGCTCATTCGTCGGTCGCCGCCATAAGGCGTGCTTCCTCCTCTTTCGGGCCAAATCGACTCAGCTGACGCCGTCTCGCTGTTTTTGCCTTTTCATCGGCGTTTTCATTACTGTTGCGATCTCGTCTTTCAAGGCACCTTGCTCGCGCTGGCGGGTTCTCGCTTTCCTTGACGGAATCACCGGCGGTGCCGTCCTTGGCATATCGCTGTTTTTGCCTGGTCATTGGCATCTCCGTTCTTTTTACCGGGGCAACCGAAACGGCCTTTGCCGTATTATTGAGGCTGTTTGTTGCTTTGCTTGTGTTTGAGGGGCTTTGTTGGACAGCTATTTTACTCTGCAATCGAATATTGAGGCTTCGGGCGAGTTTGTGGACCGCAAGAGTCGGTTTATTGCTCAGCTGGTCCATATTGAGTCCGAGGATGAGGCGAATGCCTTTATCGAGATGGTTCGCAAGCGTCATTACGACGCTCGACACAATGTCCCCGCGTGGATTTTGGTCGATGGACGCGAGCGCCAGAGCGATGACGGTGAGCCGAGCCGCACGAGCGGTATGCCGACGCTCGAGGTGTTGCGCGGCGCAGAGCTCAAAAATGTTTGCTGCGTGGTGACGCGCTATTTTGGTGGCACGCTGTTGGGGCCTGGTGGCTTGGTGCGCGCCTATACCGCTGCGACGCAGGCGGCGGTGGCCGCGGCTCAGGAGGCCGGGCAGATCGTTGAGATGACAAGCGTCGTGCCGGTTGACGTGCATGTGGCCTATCCGCAGTACGAGCAGGTGCTTCGCTTGGCGCAGGATTCGGGTGCCAAGGTTTCGGATACCGATTACGCGGACGCCGTGTCACTTCATTTGGTGTTTAAGGCGGGGGAGCAGGAGCCGTTTTGCGCTAAGATGCGCGAGCTTATGGCGGGGCGTGAGGAGATTGAGGTCGGCGCTCCCGAATTTGCCGAGTTCTAACGGCGACGGCCGGCGTGCTTTTGGATGGATCCCAAGCGCGCCGGCTGTCGTTTTTCTGTTGCTGCCGTTTACTCGGCGAGCTGCTTTAGCACATCGCAGGCGATCTCGACGGCATCGTCGATGCAGCCGGGGCAGCTGCGGAGCGGACCCTTGTCCGATCCGATACCCTTGAGCGTGCCGCAGACGGTCGTCGTGTTCTTCTCGCCAAAGCGCTTGGCGATTTCGCGCGACAGCTTGTAGGTCTGGCCCTTGGTCTTGGGGTTTTCCATGCCGTCGCTCATTACAAAGCCCATGATGGCCACGGCGCCCGAGATGGCGCCGCAGGTTTCGGTCATGCCGCCCATGCCGGCGCCAAAGCCCTCGGTGAGGGTAAAGGCGACCTGGGGGTCGAGCCCGACGGCGGGCGCGAGCGTGCAGGCGACGGCCTGGGCGCAGTTAAAGCCACGGGCGTGATATTCGGCAGCTTGAGCCTGACAGGCGGTGATGCCGAGCTGGGCCGTATCGATTTGCTTCATCGTTGTCTCCTTGGTCACGGTGTACCCGCCTATGGTACCCGTGACGGGGCATGTAATCATCGAGAGCTTCATGTATGCCTCGTTTTTATCTATCGAGCAAATGCCCAAAGCTTGAGATAAATACCCCTGATCAATTTGTCCATTAACCTACCTTGGGGATGGGTTGAGAGGGGTGCGGGGTAGCGGTATCGTGAACCGAATAAAACTAAAACCCAGGCAAGGGAGCTAGATATGAGCGAGCAGACCATCGGTACTACATGTGTTCAGGGCGGCTATCACCCGGGAGATGCCGAGCCGCGCCAGGTGCCCATCTACCAGTCCACCACGTGGAAGTACGACACGTCCGAGCACATGGGCAAGCTGTTTGACCTGGAGGAGTCGGGCTACTTCTACAGCCGCCTGCAGAACCCCACGTGCGATCTCGTTGCCGCCAAGATCTGCGAGATGGAGGGCGGCACCGCTGCGATGCTCACGAGCTCGGGCATGGCTGCGAACTTCCTCGCGATCTTTAACGTGGCCGGTGCCGGCGATCATGTGGTTGCTAGCTCTGCCATTTACGGCGGTACGTATAACCTGCTCGCCCACACCATGGGCCGCATGGGCGTGACCTGCACGTTCGTCGCCCCCGAGTGCACCGATGAGGAGCTCGAGGCAGCCTTTGAGCCCAATACCAAGCTCGTCTTTGGCGAGACGATTGCCAACCCCGCCCTTGCTGTGCTCGATATTGAGCGCTTTGCCAAGGCCGCACATGACCACGGCGTGCCGCTGATGGTCGACAACACCTTCCCGACGCCCGTGATGTGCCGTCCCTTTGAGTGGGGCGCCGATATCGTTACGCACTCCACCACCAAGTACATGGATGGACATGCTGCCTACCTGGGCGGCGTGATCGTTGACCACGGCCAGTTTGACTGGATGGCTCATGCGGACAAGTTCCCGGGTCTTACCACGCCCGATGAGAGCTACCACGGCGTGACCTATGCCGAGAAGTTTGGTCGCGAGGGTGCCTTCATTACCAAGGCAACCGCTCAGCTCATGCGCGATCTTGGTCCTATGCAGAATCCGCAGGCGGCCTTCTTCCTGAACAGCTCGCTCGAGAGCCTGCATGTGCGCATGCCGCGTCATTGCGAGAACGGCCTGGCCGTTGCCAAGTTCCTGCAGAGCCATCCCAAGGTGCGCTTCGTGAGCTATCCGGGCCTGGAGGGCGATAAGTACTATGACATCGCTCAGAAGTACATGCCCAACGGTACCTGCGGCGTTGTGAGCTTTGGCTTTAACGGTGGTCGCGCGGCGGCCGAGACCTTTATGAAGAGCCTCAAGCTCGCCCAGATCGCCACGCACGTGGCCGACGCCCGCACTTGCTGCCTGCATCCCGCTAATGCCACGCATCGCCAGATGAACGATGAGGAGCTCATCGCCTGTGGCATCTCCGCCGACATGGTGCGCCTGTCGTGCGGCCTCGAGGACACGGCCGATTTGATTGCCGACCTTGAGCAGGCACTCGAGCAGTGCTAGGCTAGCGTTCGTGCGAGGCGCCGATGCTGGCAGAAAGCTTCGGCGACCTTTCGTTCCGATTCCGTAGGCGGGACCCCAATCGCGACTGTTTGCAGGCGATTGGGGCCCCGTTTTTGCGTTGCGCCACTCGAAAGGATGGATATGGAGAAAACCGCAGAGCAGCTGCGCCGCGAGCACATTGCCCTTGAGGGCGACACCCATGGCAAGAACAAATGGGCGATTCTGTTTACCGTGCTCATCATGACGTTTATGGTGTGTCTGGATTCGACCGTCGTGACCGTGGCGCTGCCCGTGATGCAAAAGGAGCTGGGCGTGGGCCTCGATCGCATTCAGCTGGTAAGCTCGGTGTATCTGCTTGCGACTTGCGTGGCTATGTTGCCGTTTGGCCGTCTGGGCGACGTGCGCGGCAAGGTGAATGTGTTTCAGCTGGGCGTCATCGTCTTTTCGGTCGGTTCGCTGCTGTGCGGCCTTTCGGCCTCGCTCGAGGTTCTTATCCTGGCACGCATCGTTCAGGGCGTCGGTTGCGCGGCGGCCATGGCTAACAACATGGGTATCATCACCGAGTCGTTTCCGGCTCGCGAGCGCGGTCGTGCCATGGGTATTCTTGCGACCTTCGTGGCCCTCGGCATGATGTGTGGCCCCGTGCTGGGTGGCATGCTGGTGGCAAGCTTTCCCTGGGAGAGCATCTTCCTCATCAACCTGCCTATTGGCGTCATCTCGTTTATCGTGGGGCTCTACACGCTGCCGCATGTTAAGCCGGAGGCCGGCGAGCGCCCCATGTCCCTGATCGAGGCTGCTCGTCGCTGCTTTGCAAATTCGGCCTTCACCATCAACCTTGCCTGCATGCTCATCGTGTTCGTTGGCATTGGCGCATCCGAGTTTATTCTGCCGTTCTATTTTCAGGACGCTCACGGCTTTGGTTCTGACATTTCCGGACTGCTCTTTTTGGCACTGCCGATGGTGAATGCCTTTATCGGACCGCTTTCGGGTACGGTTTCGGACCGTGTTGGCTGCGAGGGCCCCACGGCGGTCGGCCTGGGCGTGTACGTATGCGGTCTTTTTGCGGTAAGCACGCTCGATGAGCACTCTTCTATCCCTGTGATCGTGTGCTGTGTCGCGTTTATGTCGTGCGGTACGTCGATTTTCCAGAGTCCTAACAACTCGCTGTACATGGGCTCGGCTCCGCGCGAAGCGCTCGGCTTTGCGGGCAGCCTGGGTAGCCTGGCACGTTATGCGGGTATGGCAGTGGGCATTACGGCGGCGTCGCATATCCTGTATGGGCAGATGAGCGTGGCGATGGGCGAGGCCGTGACCAGTTTCGTTGCAGGCCGTCCGGATGTGTTCTTGTTTGGTTTCCGTTCGGTGTTCTATGTGTTGATGGCTGTGGCCGCTGTGGGCTTTGCGCTCGCCATGGTGCGTTTGGTGAAGATGCGCACCCGCCATTAGCGTGTTGGGAGGCTGTCTGCCACGATTCGCGCCGTCCCAAAAAGACTGGTTTGTGGTGCGATGCGGCTTGTGGGGCGGGCGGGGGTCGGTCCGTGGTAGACTATCGAACAACGTTTATTAATCGCGCGGTATCGTTGCCGCGAGAAGGGGTTGCGCCATGCAGGAGCTTGAGGATCGTATTCGCCATGACGGCATCGTAAAGGCCGGTAACGTCCTTAAGGTTGATGCCTTCCTCAACCACCAGTGCGACGTTGAGTTGTTCGACCACATGGGCGCCGAGTGGGCCCATCTGTTCGAGGGCGTCGAGATCAACAAGATCCTGACGATCGAGGCTTCGGGCATTGGCATGGCTTGCATCGCGGCCCAGCATTTTGGCGGCGTGCCGGTTGTCTTTGCCAAGAAGGCGCAGTCCATCAACCTCGACGGCGAGCAGTATGCCACGACCATCTACTCCTTTACCAAGCAGAAGGAGTACCCGGTCATCGTTGGCAAGCGCTTCCTGTCCGAGGGCGACAAGGTCCTGATTATCGACGACTTTTTGGCCAACGGCTGCGCGCTCGAGGGTCTTATCAAGATCTGTGAGGCTGCGGGTGCCGAGGTGTCCGGTATTGGCATTGCGGTGGAGAAGGGCTTCCAGGGCGGTGGCGATAAGCTCCGCGAGCGCGGCTTCCGCGTTGAGAGCCTGGCCCGTATCGCCGATATGGACTGCGAGACCGGCGAGATCACCTTCGCCTAAGCGCGCAACACAAGCGATTGGTATGAGATGTGACAAAGGGACTGTCCCTTTGTCACATTTTTTGTATGAGGGGAGGTGTTGATATGGATGAGAACAAGATGGGATGGCGCGAGTATGCGCGCTATGCCGAGATGTCGGTCGAGGAGTTGGCGCGCGATTGCGAGGTGCAGGTGTTTCGCGCGACGGGCCCGGGTGGGCAGGGCGTGAACACGACGGACTCGGCGGTGCGCATGAAGCATGGGCCCACGGGGATTACCGTGACGGCGCGCGAGAGCCGCAGTCAGTTCCAAAACCGTAGCAGCTGCCTGCGTAAGCTGCGCGCTGAGCTTGAGCGTCGCGGACGTCCACCGCGCCGACGCGTAAAGACCAAGGTGCCTCAGCGCTCTCGCCAGCGCAGGCTCAATGATAAGCACTTCAACGCCATTAAAAAGGCCAACCGTCGCAAGCCGGGCAGCGACGAATA
>DBFNYT010000124.1:0-8022 GCA_048425625.1 Collinsella sp.
CCTGCCCGAGAGCGTCGTGGGTGCTGCGGGCGCGGCGTCCGCGGCCGATCACCGTGCGCGCGAGTTCGACCGCCTGGCCGACGTCGTGCGCGGAGCGCTCGACATGGAGTATGTCTACCGCATTATCGAGGAGGGCGTATGATTCACGTGTATCATGGCGACGGCAAAGGCAAGACCACGGCGGCGATGGGCCTCGCCCTTCGCATGCTCGCCGCAGGCCGCCGCGTCGTCGTCGTGCAGTTCCTGAAAGACGGCGAAAGCGGGGAGGCGCGCCTGCTCGCCGAGCATTTCGGCGTGCCCGTGTTCGCGGGGAAGGTGTCCGACAAGTTTACCTGGTCGATGTCGTCGGAAGAACTTGCCGCTACGTGCGAGCTGCACGATGGGAACCTCGCTTCCGCGCTTGCCGAGCTCGAGGGCGCGCAGGAGGGGCTGCTCGTGCTCGACGAGGCGCTCGATGCGCTTTCGAAGGGGCTTGTCGACGAGGCGCTCGTGGACCGCGCGCTCGATATGTCCGCGCGCGGCGTCGAAGTAGCGCTCACCGGGCGCGCGCCTTCCCGCAAGATCGTGGAGAAGGCCGACTACATAACCGAGATGCGGTGCGAGAAACACCCCTACGAGCAGGGGATATGTGCAAGGGAAGGAGTGGAGTACTAGATGGATTCCAAGGAGATGGCGCCCGGCGACATCGAGCGGCGCAGCTTCGAGATCATCACCGAAGAGCTCGGCGGCCGCACGTTCCCGCCGCTCGAAGAACCCGTCGTGAAGCGCGTCATCCACACCACTGCCGACTTCTCGTACGCCGATTCCCTCGTTTTCACTCATGACGCCGCGCACTGTGCGCTCGACGCACTGCGCGCAGGGGCCACGGTGCTCACCGATACGAACATGGCGCTCGCAGGCATAAGCAAGCCTGCGCTCGCGAAGCTCGGCTGCAAGGCCGTGTGCTACATGGCCGACCCTGATGTCGCCGTGGCTGCGCGCGCCGCGGGCACGACTCGCGCCGTTGCGAGCATGGACAAAGCTTGCGGCATCGAGGGTCCGCTCATCGTGGCCGTCGGCAACGCTCCCACAGCACTTCTGCGCCTCGCCGAGCTCATGGACGAGGGGAAGATCGCGCCCGCGCTCGTCGTTGGGGTGCCGGTCGGGTTTGTGAACGTGGTCGAGGCGAAAGAGGAGCTACTCGCGCGACGCGCGCCGGCCATCGTCGCGAGGGGTCGCAAGGGTGGTTCGACCGTGGCGGCCGCCATTATGAACGCGCTGCTCTACCAGATCACGCGCCCAGGCGGCCCGAAGTGACGGCGCCCGCATCTGCGCCGGCGCTGCGCATCTTCGCCGGCACCACCGAGGGCCGCCTTCTGTGCGAATGGGCGAGCGGGGCGGGCATCCCCGCCCGTGCCTACGCGGCAACCGAGTACGGAGGCGAGCTTTTGGGCGAGCTTCCGGGCATCGAGGTGCATGCGAGCAGGCTCGACGAGGCCGACATGGAGCGCGAGCTTTCCGGCGCGCGCATCGTCGTCGACGCCACGCACCCCTTCGCTACGCTCGCCAGCGGCAACATCCGGGCCGCTTCGCTTGCCGTGGGTGTACGATGTCTGCGCCTTGCGCGTGCGGCCGAGGCGCTGCCCAAAGGCGTCGTGTCGGCCGCGTCGATCGCCTGCGCGGCGCGCTTTCTCTCCGAGAACCCGGGTCGCGCGCTTCTCACGACGGGGAGCAAGGAGCTTGCTCCCTATACGCGCGTCGCTGATTTCTCGGAGCGCTTCTTCGTGCGTGTGCTCCCGCTGCCCGGTGCTATAACGAAGTGCATCGACGCGGGGTTTTCGCCGTCGCACGTCATCGGCATGCAGGGGCCCTTCACCCGCGAGCTCAACGAGGCGATGCTTCGGCAGGTGGGAGCCCAGTGGCTTGTGACCAAGGACTCGGGAACCGTAGGCGGCACGGCCGAGAAGCTTGCCGCCGCGCGCGACGTGGGAGCGCGCTGCATCGTGGTCACCCGTCCCGCCGAGGGAGACGGGGGCCTTTCGCTTCGGGAAGTGGAAGACGCACTCTTACGGGAGTTCGCGCGCTAGGCGCTCGCCGCGCCTGCGCGTCCTCCCGCCCGCGAGGAGGAGCGCCCCGAGCAAGCTCGAGCCGTACAAGACCGTCATCCGCCAATAGCTCGAGGAGGACGCCCGGAACTGGCGCAAGCAGCCCTTCAATAAGTTGCGGTGAAATAGTGTCTGTTTTTGCTGCTAGATAGCATATTCAGTCCCTAATTCACCGCAACTTGTTGGTGGTGGCTTACTGGTAGCGTAGGCACTCCACCGGGTCGAGCTTTGCCGCGCGGCGAGCGGGATAGAAGCCAAAGATTACGCCGATGCCGACGGAGACGGCGAAGGCCAGCAGTACCGTGGCGATTGAAAAGCTCGGTGTGATTTGCCCGCTGGCACCGAGCTCGCCGAGAACCCCTGATCCTGCGGCAAACATCGCAAGAGCCCAGGCCAGCAGATAGCCAATCAGGACACCTAGCAGTCCGCCGGTGACGCACAGCGCCGAGGATTCGGCCAAAAACTGCGCAGTGATATCGCGACGACTTGCGCCCAGAGCGCGGCGGATGCCGATCTCGCGGATGCGCTCCGTTACGTTGGTAAGCATCATATTCATAATGCCGATACCGCCGACAAGCAGCGAGATGCTGGCGACAGCACCCATGATGAGCGAAAACGCGCCCATAAAGGAGTTGAGTGCATCGATGGCGCTTTTCATGGAGGTCGCCGATACACTGTTGTACTCATCCTCCTCCTCGATGCCCTTCATCGCGCGCACCTTGGACTCGATGGTCTTGCAGAGCTCATCCATGTCCGTGCCCTCGGCGGCGAGCGCCGTCACGCTGGGGAATGAAGGATTCTCGTCGCCAAACAGGCCGGAGATGGTTTCGCGTGGCATATACAGCGTGAGCGAGCCCATGGAGTCGCTGCCGCCGTCAATCACGCCGACAATCTGCACCTCGCCGTTGGACACCTTGATGGTTTTCCCCAGCGCATCCTGTTCGTTGCCGTAAAGCTGATCGGCGCCGCCGCGGCTGATGAGCGCCACGCGCGAGCCTGATTGAGACTCGGCCTGGGAATAGGTACGCCCCGCAACGAGCTTTCCGGCCCCCACGGCGTCGAGCATGTCGCTATCGACACCCTGTGCCATGACGGTATAGCTTTTATCGCCGGTCTTGTACTCGGTATACGCGCTGTCGACAATGCCGATCTGCTCTATCTGCGGCACCAGTTTTTGAAGCTTCTCGATGTCCGACTCTGTGAGTTCTTGCGACGAATAGATTTGCACCATGCGTGCCGCATTGAGGCCCAGGCTGTTGACCAGGCTGTTTTGGATGCCGCCGATGAGCGAAGTCATGGCGATAACCGAGGCGATGCCGATGACAATGCCCAGGATGGTGAGCAGGCTGCGCCCCTTGTTGGCCTCGAGCGAGTGAAGGGCTTCCTGGATGAGATCGCGGGCGCTCATGCCATCTCTCCTTTCGGCGGGTTGGCGGAGGCGGAAATCATGGGCAGGCTATCCACGGCGCTGCGCAGGGTCCGCGGTGCATGTGGAATATACGCGCCATCGTGAATGCGACCGTCGCGGATGGTCACGGCACGGTCGGCCTCGGCGGCGATGCCGGGGTCGTGTGTGATAAGCACGATGGTTTTGCCGCGCTTCTGGAGCTTATGGAAGGTCTCCATCACAAGCGCTCCGGTAGCGGAGTCCAGGTTTCCCATCGGCTCATCGGCCAGGATGATGGGCGGGTCATTGACGAGGGCGCGCGCGATTGCGACGCGCTGCATCTGGCCGCCCGAGAGCTCGGATATGCGGTGGTCCCAGTGGTCGACGGGCAGCGTGACAGCCTGCAGCGCGTGCACGGCGCGCATTTCGCGCTGGCTACGGGGCACATTGGTGTAGGCCAGCGGCAGCATGACGTTTTCGATAACCGACAGGCGCGGCAGCAGGTTGAAGCTCTGAAAGACAAAGCCAATGCTCAGGGCGCGGACTTCGGTGAGCTCGTCATCATCGAGCTCGGCCACGTTGAGCCCTTGCAGGTAATAGTCGCCCGCCGTCGGTTTGTCCAGGCAGCCCAGGATGTTCATGAGCGTTGACTTGCCCGAGCCCGAAGGGCCGGTAATGGCGACGAACTCGCCGGGTTCTACCGCCAGGCTCACGTTGTGCAGGATGTGGGCGCAACCCGCCTCGCTCTCAAAAATGCGGTGCACGTTGCGGATGTCGATAACGGGACGCATTACATGCCCTCGTCGTCAGACATGCTGCCCGAATCCGTGCTGTAGCCGCCTTCAGCCGTTGCGTCCGCTCCGGTGTCCATGACGAGGGTGTCGCCATCGCGCAGCTTGGTAACCGGCACGTTGGGGTTGATCTCGTTGCCCTGGTTGTCGCGCTTTACCTGTGTCTTGCCGACTACGGCTTCGTTGTCGTTTTGCGTCACGACGGTCACCTTCACGCGACGGGTATGCTTGCCCTCGTCATCGGTTGCCACGTTGACGTAATAGTGTTCGCCGTCTTCGGTCATGAGCGCCATCGTCGGCACCATCACCACGTCGTCGAGCTGCTCGGTCACCACCGATACCTCGGCCGTCATGCCCGGCTTCAGGCGCGCGTCGGGCGCCTCGATGAGAATGTCGACGTTAAAGGTTACGCTGCCGCCGCCACCGTTGGCGGCGTCGGAGTTTGCCACCGACGCGATAGCCGTGACGGTGCCCTGGCTCACGATATCGGGAAACGCGGGATAGGTGACGTTGGCGCTCTGCCCAACGGCGATCTTGGCGATGTCCTTTTCGCCCACCTGCACGGTCACCTTCATCTTTGACAGGTCGGCGATCTGCATGCACTGCTTGCCGCCGCTCGTATCGCTTTCGCCCATGATCATGCCGCCTGTAACCGTGGCGCCCACCTTGGCATTGAGCTCCACGATGCTACCCGAGCTCGGGGCCGTGACCGTGCGACTGGAGGCCTTGGCGTTCGCCTGGTCGAGGTTTGCCTGGGCTGATGCGAGGCTGCGCTGCGCGGCCGATACGGCGTTCGTGTCCGCTGATGCGGCGGAGACGCCAGCCGCTGCGGTAGCTCCCTCGACGTCCGTCGTTGGGGTGGCCTGCGCGGCAGCTGCGGCTTTCTGCGCGTTGGCGAGGTCTTCCTGAGCGGCTGCAACTGCACGCTGCGCCTCGGCAACGTTGCGATCGAGCTCGTCGTTTTTAATGGTCATAAGCACGTCGCCCTCGTTGACGGATTGGCCTGCCTGCACGTTGATCGAATCGACCGTACCGTCGACAGAAGGGGAGATCACTGAGGACGAAATGGGTTTGAGCTGGCCTTTCGCCTCGACCGTTGTGGTAAACGTGCCCTCGGTCACCATGTCGGTCACCGGCCCGTTGTTGCCTGCGGGCCGTGCGTTGATGGCTAAGGTCACGACAACGGCGATGAGCACAATGGCGGCCACGACGCCGGCCGCAATGCCGCGTCGGATGAGCTTTTTGCGTCGACGTTCGGCACGTTTTGCCTTGAGCTTGGCATATGCCTCTTCATCGGAAATCTCGGTCGCATCGTTCGCGCGTCCGCTCTGCTTATCGGCATGTACGTTTGTAATCAGAGGAATCGTTTCGGTGACATCTTCGAGCGTGCGCTCGGTATCATCCGGGCCCGGGGTGGTCGTGGGGACATTCGGCATAGCGTCTCCTTTATAGAAAGTACCTCGATAAGTATATGCGCCCACCGGTTGGGGCGGGCGCATAAGGCGGATTCTTTCGGAACTGTTAGATTGGTCGCAGCAGCTCCACGTTGTAGGAATGCGCGCGTTGCACTACGAGTGGACAACCACGCAGAGACCGACTTTGATGCAGTCGTGAAGTGCCTTGGCGTCTGCCAGGCGCAGGTTGATGCAACCGTGGCTGCCGCACCACTTGTACGACTCGGCATTATCGAAGCTCTTGTCGTTTTGCCAGGTGGCATCGTGGAAGCCGATCATGTTGCCCTCAAAAGGCATCCAGTAGCTCACCGGGCTCTCGTATTTGGGCTTACCGGTCTCGGGGTCCTTGGCTCCGATCAGGGTGCTGCCGCCGTCGTTGCTGTTGATCTGCCACACGCCCTCGGGGGTGGCGTCTTCGCCCGGTTTGCCGGAAATAAAGTTGGCCTCCCACACGATATTGCCGTTCTCGTCGTAGTAGCGCGCGTGCTGCTCGGACAGATCGACATCGATGTATGCCTTCCAGTCGGGCTCTCCCTTTGCGGTAAAGGTGTCGGCCTTCTGGGAGTACTTGATCTCGATTTCGCCGGTCTGCTTGTTGTTAATGGCGTCCTCGACCTGCTTGGCGAGCGAGCTGCTGTCGATGGACCAACCAAAGTCGCCGCCTTCGACGGCGCACTGCTTGCCATCGGCGCGCGTCCACCAACGAGTGGAGCCCACGGTATTAAAGCCGTTGGCGAGCTCGGCTGCCCAGCTACTGATCTGCGACGTATCGAGCGTGGGGTTGGCCGGATCGGCAAAGCTGATCCACTGCAATACGGAGCTGCCATCAACTTTGCCGGCATCCTCGCCGTTAAGCTTGAGGGTCACGTTGACGCCCAGGAAGTTGTTGGCGGCATCGCATGCGGCCTGAATTTGATCATCGGTCAGCGTTCCATTGAGCGGCTCATAGGCATCGTTGCCGAGCTTGGAAAGATCTACGGTCTCGGCCAGCGAGGCAAGCTCGAGCTCGGCATACTTAATGACATGCTCGCGGTTGAGTTTTTCGTTGGAGCGCGCCTTCTCTACGGTAAACTTGCCCGCTTGCTCGTCATAGGAGCTATTGGCCTCGAACGTGCCCGAACGCCCCTCGTTAAACTCGTCGATGGCGGCGCCCAGATCCTTCTCAAACTTCTTTTGGTCAAAGGTGTCGGAGAGCATGGACAGGTCGACGTCTTGATCAAGATCGACTTCGTTGGAGGTAGCGGTTGTCTTGGTTTTGCCGCTTAGGGATTCCACAAGGCGGACCGGCCATACAAAGGCTTCGTTGTGGCTGATGATCTCTTTTGTGGCAGCTTCGCCGTCGACGATGGGTTCATCGGACTCGGGCTGATAGGTCCAGCTAAAGTCATCGCCTGTCACGGTGAGCTTATAGTGCTTCCATGCCGAGTTGACCTTGGTGGCGGCAGACGAAGCGTTGGAGAACGAGACGTCGACGCCGGCAATGGTGGTGTTGGGGTAGGCTACCTGCGAAAACGCTACGATGCCTACGATATAGACAATGACGATTAGACCAAGGACGACAAAGAGCGTCGTCTTTTTACCCGACTTATTGTTGCCGGCGGACTTGCGCGCGGGGCCGTGATCGCCTCGAGCGTGCGTGGGGGGCTGCTTGGGCGCATTGCCGTTTGCCTGGCGCTGCTGACGTTGTTGACGCTGCTGTCGCTGTTGGTTCGGGCGTTGGGAAGCGTTTGCCGCACCACGCTGCTGACCGTAGCTCGGCGCGATAGGACGCGGCGACTGAACGTCGCCGGTGTGCCTGCTCGGCTGCTGCGGATCGGGAATCAGTTGAGTTCGATCGTTTTGCGACATCGTATGCATATCCTTCGATTTTCGCCTTGCGGTTCATCGTGTTTTTACTGGGCTTGCATTATAGCGATTGCCCTGCTGTTTGTGGTACGGAAACGGTGGCATTCAAAAGAGGTGGGACATTTGTCCCACCTTTGAGTCATTCTTTGCCGCTATCCGCACACACCACATTTTGCACAGGCCGAAAGTGCGGCCGGAGCCTGCGCGATGCCACCCTTTGCCGTCTCGCGCAGCGTGGCCGGCAACGCGTGGCCCACCGAGAGCATGACATGTGCCATCTGGTCAAACGGCACCAGGCTCTTAATGCCTGCGAGGGCGAGCTGTGCCGAGCTAAAGGCCGCTGCTACGCCGATGGCGTTGCGGTTTTGGCAGGGCACCTCCACGAGGCCACCGACGGGGTCACAAACGAGGCCCAGCAGGTTACTCAGCGCGATGGAACTGGCGTCGAGCGCCTGCTCGGG
>DBFNYT010000125.1:0-5643 GCA_048425625.1 Collinsella sp.
GGAACAGGCGGGTGAGCCTGCGCTCGACGGACGTCACCGCGCCCTGAGCGCCGATACCCTTGCAATCGATGATTTGGCCCGTGCCGCCGGCACGCAGGCCGTGGAGGAGTAGACCATGAATCCCATTACCATGAAGCTCGTCGTCGATGATCTGATTTTGCAGGCCCTGCGCGAGGACATCACCTTTGAGGACGTGAGCACGGCGAGCGTGTGCCCCACGGCGCGCCCCGCCACGGTGGAGCTTATCGCCAAGGCCGACGGCATTATCGCCGGCCTGGACGTATTCGCCCGCACCTTTGAGCTGCTGGATCCGCAGAGCTCCGTGTTGTTCGATGTCGCGGACGGCGACGAGGTACACGCCGGCGATCACGTGGGCCAGGTGCGCGGCGACGCGCGCGTGCTGCTTTCGGGCGAGCGCGTGGCGCTCAACTACCTGCAGCGCATGAGCGGCATCGCTACTTACACGCATCGGATGGCGGCTGCGCTCGTGGGCACCAAGACCGTGCTCGTCGACACGCGCAAGACCACGCCGGGCATGCGCGTCTTCGAGAAGGCCGCGGTCGAGATCGGCGGCGGCAGCAACCACCGCTATAACCTGTCGACGGCTGTCATGCTCAAGGACAACCACATCGACGCCGCCGGTGGCGTGACACGCGCGATTGAGATGGCGCGCGCCCATGCGTCGTTTACCGCGACGGTCGAGATCGAGTGCGAGAACCTGGACATGGTGCGCGAGGCCGTGGAGGCCGGCGCCGATATCATCATGCTCGACAACATGACCCACGACGACATGGCCGCCGCCATCGAGCTTATCGCCGGTCGCGCCAAGACCGAGTGCTCGGGCAACGTGGATGCCAGCAAT
The DNA here is from genome assembly GCA_048425625.1 of Collinsella sp. GTDB lineage: Bacteria > Actinomycetota > Coriobacteriia > Coriobacteriales > Coriobacteriaceae > Collinsella. The sequence continues at coordinate 863 of DBFNYT010000125.1, forward strand.
ATCCGTGCGCTCGCCGACCTGGGCGTTGACTTTATCAGCTCGGGGGCGTTGACGCACTCTGCGCCGATTCTCGACCTCTCGCTCAAGCACCTGCGTCTGCTGGACGGTAAATAATGGACGCCCGCGAGCGTCGCCGTGCCATCTTGGCCGTGCTCGAGGGAGCCAAAGATCCCGTCTCGGGCAGTGCGCTTGCCCACGAGGTGGGCGTGAGCCGTCAGGTCGTGGTGCAGGACATCGCCCTGCTGCGCGCCGACGGGCACGATATCGTCGCCACCAATCGTGGCTATGTACTACAGGAGGCGCCGAGCAGCCCCGCCGTGCCCACGCGTCTGGTCAAGGTTCGCCACGGCGTGGAGCAGGCGGGCGATGAGCTCACGAGCATCGTCGACGCGGGCGGCGCCGTGCTCAACGTAATCGTCAATCACCGCGTATACGGCAAGATCACGGCCGACCTGGACATCCGCAATCGTCGCGATGTCGAGCGCTACCTGCACGATATCGAGAGCGGCAAGAGCTTTCCGCTGCTAACGGTGACCAGCGGCTACCACTTCCATCGCATCGCGGCGGAAGACGAGCAGACCCTCGACGAGATCGAGGCCATGCTCAAGGAGAAAGGCTACTTGGCTGACCTCATGCCCTACGAAGACGACCTATCGTAGCCGATGCTGCAAACGCCCCTAAGCGGCAATCTGCAGCGGTGCCAAATTAGTTATCCGCACAAACAAAAAGGAGGCCTCCGCGGCGATGCGGAAGCCTCCTTTTTTGTGCACGGTGTACTTTTGAGTGTGCAAGTGGGGAGTTGTTACTCCTCGACGATCTCAGTGATCGCGCCAGCGGGGCAAGCGTCCTGGCAAGCGCCACAGGCGACGCAGGAGTCCTCGTCAGCGACGGTAGCGACGTCCTGGAGCTCCAGAACGCCAGCGGGGCAGGAGTCGACGCAAACGCCACAAGCGATGCACTCGTCGGCATCAATTACGGGATGAGCCATGGTAGTTTCCTCTCTGTTGACCGACGCTACAGGCGATGCGCGCCGGTTTGATTCGGGCAAAAACATACCACGGGAGCGACCGTTTGCAATACCCTCTGACCGGCATCTTCATACCGTTCGCCGAGTATGCCAAGGTTTACTAAAAAACGCGCAGGTGGGGCCGTTGAGCTGCGCAAATGTTAGCTAAAGGTGACTTGAAATATAGGGCGGTTGGGCCCGCTAGCGGAAACTGCGACCCGGTATCCGCTCTCAAAACGGGATACGGTTTCCGGTTGAGCCTTCAGACGGAAACTGCGACCCGGAATCCACACTCAAACCGGGACAAGCTTTCCGCAAGGCAGCCCCAGACACCCCCGGACGCAAACCTCAGCCATCTCTACATAGATCTCGATAGATTTGCCGAGAACTCAATCAGCGCATCTACCTGCGCATTTGCGAACCTAAACTCTTGGCAATAAGAAATCTTATATGAATTGACTTAGATTTTGTATATTCCGGCCCATAAGGGGATACACTACATCCTGAAAGACAAGCAGAAGCGCCGCGCGGCAACCGCCGGGGCGGCGCGAACGCACAAGAGAGAGGGAATTTCTAATGGGTAAGATTCTTGGTATCGACCTTGGTACTACTAACTCCGCTATGGCCGTCCTCGAGGGCGGTTCTCCGACCATCATCGTGAACGCCGAGGGCGACCGCACCACCCCGTCCGTCGTGGGCTTCCGTGCCGACGGCGACCGCGTCGTGGGTAAGGCCGCTAAGAACCAGGCTGTCACCAACCCCAAGAACACCGTGTTCTCCATCAAGCGCTTCATGGGCCGCAAGTACTCCGAGTGCACCTCTGAGATCAAGACCGTGCCGTACGAGGTCAAGGAGGGCCAGGGTGGCCGTGCCGTCGTCGACATCGAGGGCAAGGATTACACCGCCGAGCAGGTGAGCGCCATGACGCTCGCGAAGATGAAGGCCGACGCCGAGAAGTATCTGGGCGAGACCGTCACCGACGCCGTCATCACCGTCCCGGCCTACTTCAACGACGCCCAGCGTCAGGCCACCAAGGACGCCGGTAAGATCGCCGGCCTTAACGTCAAGCGTATCGTCAACGAGCCGACCGCTGCTGCTCTGGCCTATGGCCTGGACAAGCAGGGCACCGACCAGCGCATCCTGGTCTTCGACCTGGGCGGCGGCACCTTCGACGTCTCCATCCTCGACCTCGCCGACGGCGTGTTTGAGGTTCTGTCCACCTCGGGCGACAACCACCTGGGCGGCGACGACTGGGATCAGCGCGTCATCGACTGGATGGCCGATAAGTTCCAGCAGGAGAACGGTGTCGACCTGCGTCAGGACCCCATGGCCCTGCAGCGTCTGAAGGAGGCCGCCGAGAACGCCAAGAAGGAGCTCTCCGCCGCCCAGCAGACCACCATCAACCTGCCGTTCATTACCATGAACCAGTCCGGCCCGCTGCACCTCAACTACACGCTGACCCGCGCCGAGTTCGAGAAGATCACCCGCGACCTGCTCGAGCGCTGCAAGCAGCCTGTCACCAACGCCCTGCGCGACGCCAAGCTCAAGCTCTCCGATCTGACCGAGGTCATCCTCGTTGGCGGCTCCACCCGTATGCCCGCCGTCCAGGAGCTCGTCAAGACCATGACCGGCAAGCAGCCCAACATGTCCGTGAACCCCGACGAGGTCGTTGCCGACGGCGCTGCCGTCCAGGGCGGCGTGCTCACCGGCGACGTCGAGGGCATCCTGCTGCTCGACGTTACCCCGCTGTCGCTGGGCGTCGAGACCATGGGCGGCATCATGACCAAGATGATCGACCGCAACACAACGATCCCGACCTCCAAGACCGAGGTCTACTCCACCGCTGCCGACAACCAGACCAGCGTCGAGATCAACGTGCTCCAGGGCGAGCGCGAGCTTGCCCGCGATAACAAGTCGCTCGGTAAGTTCCAGCTGACCGGTATCCCGGCTGCCCGCCGCGGCGTGCCGCAGATCGAGGTCACCTTCGACATCGACGCCAACGGCATCGTCAAGGTCTCCGCTAAGGACAAGGGCACCGGCAAGGAACAGCAGATCACCATTTCCGGCTCCACCGCTCTGTCCGACGACGAAGTCGATCGTATGGTCAAGGACGCCGAGGCTCATGCCGAGGAGGACAAGAAGCAGAAGGAAGAGGTTGAGGTCCGCAACCAGACCGACAGCCTGTGCTACTCCACCGAGCAGACCCTCAACGAGCTCGGTGACAAGGTTTCCGCCGACGTGAAGTCCAAGGCCGAGGCCGCTATCGCCGACGCCAAGAAGGCGCTCGAGGGCTCTGACGTCGAGGCCATCAAGGCCGCCGGCGAGTCCCTGCAGTCCGTGGCCTACGAGCTGGCCCAGGTTGTCTACGCCGACGCTCAGCAGCAGACCGACGGTGCCGCCGGCGCCCAGCCTGCCGACGATGACGTCGTCGACGCCGACTACGAGGTTGTGGACGACGAGGACAAGTAATCATGTCCGCCCGTAAAGCTCGCACGGAGGCGGCCGCCGCTGGCGCCGCCCCCGTTGACTCTGAGGAGAAGGACGTGAAGATTCCCGTAGAGGCCGTTGACGATACCGAGGCCAACGAGGCCCCGGCCGCCGAGGCTGCCGAGAACCAGGTAGAGGATTCCAACAAGGAGGCGACGATGACCGAGGACGAGATGGTGGAAGCCGCTATCCGCGCCGGTGAGGAAGCCGCCGACAACGACTTTAAGCTCAAGTTCGAGCAGGCCCAAAAGGAGCTCGCCGACGTGCGCAATGAGCTCGATGCTGCGGCAGAGGCTCAGAAGGCCGCCGAGGACAAGGCAAAGGACGCCACTGAGCGTACCGCCCGTCTTCAGGCCGACTGGGAGAACTTCCGTCGCCGCACCGCCAATGAGCGTATCGCCGAGCGCGAGCGCGCGACCGAGAAGCTCGTCACCGCGCTGCTGCCGGTGGTCGACGATATCGAGCGTGCGATCGACCATGCCCGCAGCCAGGAGCTTGCCGACGACTTTAAGCAGTTCGTCGACGGCGTCGACGCGGTGCATGCCAAGCTGCTCGATGTGTTTGCGCACGAGGGCGTTGAGCCCATCGACCCCAAGGGCGAGGCGTTCGATCCGCTCGAGCACCAGGCCGTGGGGCGTGTCGAGGACGCATCGCAGTACGACGAGACCGTCAACGACGTGTACCAGAAGGGCTACCGCATGGCGGATCGCATCCTGCGTTCCGCGATGGTGACGGTGACCTACGGTGGCGAGAAGCGCCCCGCACCGGAGCCCGAAGCGGCGCCCGAGGATGCCACGGCCGATACGGCCGAGGGCACCGAGGAGTAATTGAGAAGGGCCCCGGGGCAACACCCGGGGCCCTTTCTGGCCAAGTGCCATATGACAGCATGAGCCGCCGTCCGCAGGGGCGGCGGATATAACAGGAGAGGAGCTACGATGGCTGCAGGCAAAACCTTCTATGACATCCTGGGCGTATCCAAGAGCGCCTCCGACAAAGAGATCAAGAGCGCGTTTCGCAAGCTCGCGCAAAAATATCACCCCGATGCCGGCGGCGACGAGGCCAAGTTTAAGGAGATTAGCGAGGCCTACGAGACGCTTTCGGACGAGAAGAAGCGCAAAGAGTACGACCAGATGCTCATGTTCGGCGGCATGCCGGGCGCGGGCGGCGCGTATGGCGGTAGCTACGGCGCCGGTGCCGGCGCGAGCGGCTGGGGCGATATCTTCGACAGCATCTTTAGCGGCAACGGCGCCTGGGGCAGCGATTGGGGCTCGGGCTTTGCCGGGGCCGC
>DBFNYT010000126.1:0-22999 GCA_048425625.1 Collinsella sp.
AATAGTGGAGGAGATACGCCTCGTCGTCATGGGCAATCAGTTTTTTTGGTTGTCAACCACACTGATCGAGTCGCCGGTGACGCCGCTTAAATTCATCACCTTCATCACGATCTCCGCGCGCTCATGTTGGGTGAGCATCTCCGTGACGTCAAGCGGATCGACGATCTGACCAGCCTCCTGCAGCTGCTTGGCAATCGCATGCAGGTCGGGCTCTACGACGGCGGTATACACCAGCCGCTTATCCTGACGGATGGAGTCCTCCGTGTCATTGTCCACGATATCTGCGATCTCGCTGGACGTCAGACTGCGCACGGTAATCACATCGTCAAGAGATGGGATGTGCAGCTGTTGACGCTTAGGGGTGCGCTTAGCTTCAAGGCGCTGGGTGGCCTTAGCCACCCACGCCTCAAAATTGGTTTTGGTATCCTTGTTAGCCATCTATTATCCTCCTTATTTAATTCGATCTAAATTGATCAGGTCAGACGGCGTAAACCCGCCCGATACCTCCATCTCCACGAGCGCGCCGCGCTCATAGGACACGACCGGCAGGTCGTTAATCCAACAATTGCTCACGGAGTAGCGCTCAATCTGATGCCCGACCGCGTCCGGATCGGCGAGCTTGGTGATGATTTGCAGCCGCTTATCGTTGCCCTTGATGACGCTCTGGCGCACGTCCTCATAGCGGGAGTAGACCTTACTCAGCGCCATCGTCCACTCGCCAGCCTGGCCGGTGAGCTTACTGTCAACATCCAGCCCCAGCTGGACGTCCTCGCGGTTATAGGTTACCTTGAGCTCGATTTTTTTGGCCTCGGCGATTAACTCGCCGGAGACCCACACCTCCGCGTATGTGCCGGTTAATATCCTGTATCCCGGTACCTTATTACCCATGCCTTACACCCCCCTACATGTTGACGCGCAGAGTGAGGTCCTCCATCGCGTCCACAAATTTTACCGCACAAACCAGATATACCGTGCTGCCCGTGTTAGCCTTGGCGATATCGATATCCTCCATCTCTGCAGTGTCAGTGCCGTGGGCCTCCAGATACTCCCGCTGCGCGTCGATATCGACCGCGACCATGCTGTCGTAATCCGGATCAAGCACATCTCCCGCGAGCTGCTTATGGTAGTTGTCGATGGCCGCAACCAGCGCTTGCTTGTGGTCATAATTGTTGATGACCTTGCCGACGTACTGCGCCGCAAACGTTGCGCTGATGTCGTCGCGGTACAGATCGATGCCCTCGACGATCTTAATCTTGCTCATATCCTTGCCCTTACCATCCGTGTAGGAGGTGAGGGAGTTGACGCCGCGTCCAATCTTGTACGCGCCGTTATCGTCGATGATCACCAGCTCGCCCGCGTCGATCCGGTCATCCGGGTCGTCGGGGACGGCTGCGGAGGTGATATCCGGCAGATCGTAATAGGTGCTGCTGCGGCTAAGAGGCAGACCTGCCAGTACGCCCGCAATGCGCGTGCAATACTCCGCCGCCGTGCAGATGTTGCTCGGAGCGAGGCCCGTGACGATGTCCCCGGTCGTCAGGTTGACAATGCCCTCATGATCCGCTGCCGTGTTGGCCAGCACCGCCTTATACGTCTTATGGTCGGCGTCGCGGGCAGCCTTGATCCATGCGACGACCGAGGCGGTCTGCTCCGTCGTCAGCGACGGGATCGTCAGGTAGTTCCACGTGCGGCTCTTGAGCGTCTTAAGAGCCGCCGAATAATCCGTGGCGTCCGTTGCAATGCGCAGGACGAGCACCTTGCTCGGCCCGCCCTCGAGGATCATCTGGAGGTACTCGTAATTGCGTTGCGTCCAATGCGCAAAATCCACGTCCGCGAGGGATGTGTAGACAGTCTCGTCCGCGCCGCCCTCGGTATCGTCCTTAAGGATGCAGGCGACGATCCCGCGCGCGCTGCGCTGGATCGCGGTCTGGCCCTTGCTGGCAAATATGATGTTAATCTCTGGTAATCCCACTCGTTACCCTCCCTTGTGTGTAATAATCTCCGTCTCCAGCGTCTCCGCCAGCGGATATTGCTCAACCGCCTCCTCGCTGTCCCAAAAGGTCAGCGTAAAGGTACAGTACAATATCCGGTCGACGATCTTATATGTGACGTTGGGGACGGTAATTGCCCGGTCGTCCCAACGGATGACCGGGCGGATTGCGTGATCGATGGTGTCGGCCAGCGCCCAATAATCGGCATTGCGTTCCGACGCCGTGTGGGCGGCAAGATCAATGACAACGCTGTGCCGCGTATGGCAGGCGCTGGTCGTTGTCCGGCTGACGGGCGTCAGGCCGACATAGATGTAATCATTGATGTCGGATTGGCCCCCGTAGTCGGTCTTGGCAAAATATTCGCTTGACACGTCCATGTCCGGAAGTTTCGTTTTAATTGCCCGGACGATGGCGTCCTTCATTTGGCTATATACGTTGATCATGTTTCCCCCTATAGATCGTGCGTTACGATGAAATCCTGCAGCCACGCGCGCAGGTAAGACGGCATCCGTTCTTCCACCTGTGCAATGGAAATTTCCATCATGTGCGCGCCGGGGACGTATCCGCCGCCCCGCGTGCGGTGGCCGTAGTTGACAGGGTCGGCATACTCGAGATCGGTGTAGACCTCAACGACGTACTCGCCGCCCTTACGGACGATATCGCCCACCGTCCAGCTGCCGCGCAGGTGGCCGGTGTCCTTGGGCGTGAGATCGGAGGAGAGCCGCCCCTGCAGCTCGTGCGCAATATCGAGCACGAGCCGCTCAAACTCCGTTGGCCACTCTCGCGCAGCGCGCTCAAATATCTCCGCGTACTCATCGAGGCCGTCAAATCCATAATCCGTACTGCTCATACCGTGTCTTCTGTGAGCGTCAGCGGGATATTATTGTGGCTCGGCTGCCGCTCCGGCTTGCCTGCGACGGTGCGGTACGTCCGCCCAAGGCGGGTGACAAGCACCGTGTCGCCGGGCCGGATGTCCACCTCCGGGCGGGTGAAGAGGAGGTAATCCGTCTTGACGTCGGAGGTTGCCTCCCCGTGTTGCAGCTTGCCGACGGACAGGGAAGAAAGGGCGCAGGGGACGCCGCTCATCACGATCTCCCCGTCGAGCCCGTCCCGGATCACCGTCTCGAGGTTGGGTAGCATCCGCTTGACGGGCCGGTATACCGTACATGCGTCCCCGTAGGTGGCGGCGAGGACGTCGGCCTCGCTGTGATGGATCATCATGGCTCCTCCCTCCTCGGCACGCCCGGCTTACGGTAACGCCACAGGATATCCTCATAGTCCTGCAGGTAATCCCGCGTAGCCTTGGCAGAGGATGATTGATCCCGATAGCTGATGGACGTGTCGCCCCGCGTTACGCTGGAGACCTGCTGGGGCAGGGTAAGCGTCCCATCGTCCCGCAGCATTGCCTCTGCCATTTGCGCCGCCACGATCTCCAGCGCCTCCGGCAGGTCGTCGCGGTTGCAGGATGCAAGGATCCTTGTAACAGCCATCAGCACACGCCGCCTTGCCGCAGTCTCATCCGCGACGGACAGGTCATAGGCGTACTTGATGCCCAATACGATCCGGTCGATCTGCTCAGTTACCGTCATTGCCCGCACCCGCTTTCGGGGCGGCCTTGCCGCCGCCCTTGGGCTTGGCTGCGGGCTTTGCGGGCTGCTCCTCCTCATCGAGGAGCGCCTTGGCAATAGTCTCATCGGTCAGGGGCTCCCCGGTGCGCAGCTGGTTGGCAATCTGGCGGCCAAGCTCCTTTACGTCGATGGTCAGGTTAACCTCATGCTCCGTCTCCGCCGCGCCGCCGGTGCGGGCAAAGCCCTGCTCCTCCAGCTTGCGGGCGGCCTCGTCCGAGGCCACCCTGCGCACGACGTTGTCACGCTGTAATATAATCATATTGCACCCCCTCACTGGCTGGCAGGCAGGACCTGCTTGCAGTTAACCCACACCTGCGGCCACTTATTGTCGGTGATCCACAGGTCGTGATACTTGCGGTAGTCGATTGCCCACGCGCGGGCAGATTGGTTGGTCTCAGGGTCAAATATGCGCACCTTGTCGGTACGTGATACCGCGATCGGCACCGTGCGCGGGCAGATGATCCAGTTGACGTCGAGCGCGTTTTCGGCGGGGGCAAATCCGCCCGTCTTTTGCCCCTCGGTCTTACCGTCCGCAAAGATATATGCGCTCTTGAGCCGCCCGGAGCCGACACGCCGGATCGGGTGCTCGCCGTTTAGGGCTCTGACCTTGAGCGTTACGCCGCCCTGCGTAAAATCGACCACATCGAGCTTTTTGGATATCTCTGCCGAGGTGTCCAAAATAGCCGCGACAAGTGTGGACATCGTGATTACCAGCGGGGTGTCGCTGCCGACCACGTCCTGCACGGCGGCGATGTCGTAGTAGAGCTTAGTGAGGATATCCGCAGCGGTCGGCGTATACCCGCCTGCCGCACGCTTATGGGCAATCGCGCCCGCCGCGATCTTACTGTAACGGTAAGCGTCGATCTCAGGCACCACTTTAGCGCGCTGGAACTCGCCCATCACCTGCGACGCCGTCACCACAAAATTGGTGTCATTGACCTCGTGCTCATCGAGCGCAAACCTGCGGCCACGATCCATCGCAAAAGTAAGGTCTTGCCACGTCAGGGTGACGTCTCCGTCGACAAACCCGTTGCTATAGTCAGCGAGGCCGTCCATAACGATCTGCGGCACCTTGACGGTCTTGCCTCCGGTGTACCGGATCAGGCTGGAGTTGGGCTCCATCCAGCCAGATGTGGAGAGCTCGACCGCCGCCTTGTCGAGCTCGCTCTGAAATACAGATGCATATTGCAGTACATTAGCCATTGCTCATCCCTCCTCTGATACTCTTGCTGATCTCGTTGCGGATCGCCTCGTTGGCGTTGGATGCCTTGCCGATGCCAAGCGGCGTCTTGCCGCGCAGCCGCTCCCTGACCGTGGCCGCGACCGCTGCGTCAAACGCCTCGGTCAGCTTGTCGCAGGCCGCCGTCATGTCCTGCTCGCTGGTTAGCGGCAGCAGGTCGGCGAGCCCGACCGGGTAGCCATCGCCGCTTAAGCGGGCTACCGCCTTATCCCTGACGTCGCGGGCGAGGAGCTGCGCCTTGAGCTGTGCGATCTCATTGCTGGTCTTGTCGGCCTCCGCCTTGGCACGCTCCTCCGGGGAGAGCTTGGCAATACGCGCCTGCTCCTCCTGCTCTGCCTGCCACTGTGCCTTGGCCGCGTCGATCCGTGCCTGCAGGTCGGCGTCAGTGTACGTCTTGCCGTCCTTGGAGGAGGGCTCTGTCTTTTTGCCGCCCTCAGGTGCGGCGGGGTCTCCGTCGCCGTCCCCGTCATCGCCGCCGATCCCCAGCAGCTTACCCAGCCGCTGCAGGAACTTGCTCTCCGGCTTAGCCTCTTTGCCCTCCGGCTCTGTGCCTTCGGAGGGCGTCGTCTCAGTTACAGGATCGGTTGTCGGCTCCGTCGTGGTGACGGTCGTATCAATTGTCTCTGCCATTGTGTCTTGCCTCCAATTAATCTATTGATAACCGGCGTTTAACCGCCGGATATCTGCGTGTTTTCTTCGGCCTCCTCGTCCGGTGGGACGGGGAGGCCGATGTAGTCGTATGCGGATAAGTAGCTTAGCCCTCGCGGCAGGATACCCGCCTCAACAAGCTGGATGTGCTCGTAGGCGTCCACGCCTGCCCAGCGCTTACCTGTCACAGCGTCCGTCCCTCCCGCGCAAACCGCTCGTTGTACAGGTCACGCAACGCGGCCTTGACCGCGTCCTCGCCGTAGCACTTGATGAGGTACGGCAGGTGCGTCTCCAGCATATCCACGGTTGTCTCGCCCCGGTGGGGTATGTGGTTGGGGTTAAGATAGGCACGCAGGTAATACTCGTATATCCCCGCCGCGATCTCCGGGGGATTGCATATCTTATATAACCCCTCAAGCTCCGTCTCGATCATCCATCGGGCGGCCTCATAGCCGACCGGCTTGTCCTCATGCATCTCACTTACTCCTCCTTGGTGGCCGCTGCGTGTGCGCGACGTAATCCTCATACCAGTCCTCATACTTGATGCTCTCCGGGATCGGCACCGCCTCATACGGCGCAAACATGCGCCGCGACGGCACCGCCACAATGGTGCAGGTGCAATTGGGGTGGATCGGCGGGTAGTCAAGCCCCGCTTTGGCGGTATCAATATCAAACTCCTGCCCATTTAGCGTGGCACAATCGCAATGCCCGCCCTCGCCGCCGCCGACAAAACGGTAGCGCTTGACGCCCGTCTCCTTATATGCCAACAGCCGCGCCTCGGCAGCAAAATGCGTACACTCCGTGCGCACGAGGCGCTCTGCTGCGTACCGGCCTGCGCCCATTGCGTCGTTGACGCCCTTGGTCATCTGCTGGATGCTGCTGCCCTTGGTAAGGCCGATAGAGATCTCCCGCCGTGTCACCATCGCCAGATGGTCGGTATTGCCCCACACGGCGGCGGAAAATTGCCGCTCGCTCCACGGCTCATCAAGGACTCGCTTAATGAGCTTATCGTCGAGACGCGCGACGCCAAACCCAAGGCGCAGCCCGCGCTGCACGCCGTAGCAGCCCTCGTAATAGCTGTTGACCAGCGTGTCGCGCATCATCCGCCTGATCCTGCCGTCCGCGTCTCCGGCGAGATCGATCATGTGCCGGTAGATGTCTCCGAGCAGCTGCTCCTTGCGGCTGATCCGGCTCTTGGCCGAGAGGGTGTTGATCTCCAGCAGCATCCGGCTATCCTTGGCGGGGCCGGAGATGGCCTTGACGTACCGGTCGATGGACATGCGCCACGAGCTATACTCCCTGCCGCTGATGTACTGGCGGGCCACGGCGTCCGTGAGCTGATTATCCTTGGCGTACCGGCCATAGATTGCCGCGATCTCGCGCTCAATCTGGCCCGCAGCCTCCTGATAGATGGTCATAAGCTCGTTGGTATACTGGTCGGCCCGGCGCTCGGTCTTAAGCGCCTCCGACTTGGCGAGATCAACCCAATAATTGCGGTTGCTGCTCATGCGCCGTCACCGTCCTCATCCGCTGTGGGAGGCGTCGCCTCAGCCTCCCGCAGCGCCCTGGCCAGCGCCTCATACCCGGTGGAGGGGTCGGCAGCCTTAAGCTGCTGCTCCTCCTCGGCCCTGAGCTTATTGATCTCATCCTGCACGTTGCTGACGTTGGGCAGGAGCTTAAGCCGCGTCTCGCGGGAGAGGTCGGCGGCCAGCTTGGTCACCACGTCTGCGAGCTCGGGCAGATTTTGCGGCTGATTACGCCGAAATTGGATGTCGATGTCGCGGTAATCATAGGTGGGATTGCTGGTGATATGCAGGATGTTGGTAATCAGTTCGGCGCGGCGTTGCAGGCCGCGCTTAAACTTGCGCTCCTTAATGGCTGTGACCTGCTCAAGGCCCCACAGCTTGTATGCGATGGCAACGCCTGAGAGGTTGCCCGCAAACTGCTCGTCCGACAATCGCGGCACGCCGCTCAATGCGTGGATGTCCCGCGTCAGCCGATCCTTATAGTGCTCGAGGCCCGCGTCGTTGACGTCCTTAGTAAGCCAGCTGATCGTGCCCCCATTGGCAAGGCTGATCGCGCCCTCCTCCTTAATCTGCACGATGTCGTTGGACGTGGCCGCGCCCATATGGGATAGCACCATGATCGCGTCGTCGTTATACTGATACATGTTGGCCGTGTTACTCTGCACGCGGTTGTATGCGTCGATCATGGGGATCACGCTCTCATAGTCGCCCATGCGCTCGTCGTTATTGCGGTACTCGACCACCGGCACGCCGTGCCAGTAATGATCCTCCGTGCCGGAGAGCTGCAGGGAGCCGCCGTCCGGGGCGGTAAAATACCAGACGTCCTCCTCGCGCCACCACTCATAGCGCGTGATCTTGTTGCCGTCCTTATCCTCTGTAACAATACGCCGGATCGCGCCCATCGGCTCCTCCGAGCCGGTCGGGTAGATGACGAGGCAGTCGTCGGGCTCGAGCAGGGTCATGCGGATCGCGGCGTCCTCATCGAGATACAGCATCTCGCAGCAGCTCCCCTTGATGGAGCAGCCCTTGGCGAGCTCGGCGTTGTGATCCTGCTCGTCGTTATAGTCCATGATGTCCTGCAGCTGCGCGAGGTAATTATCATCCGAGCTGCCATATACCACGGGCTTACCCAAAAAATACCCGGTGGCCGTGTCCGTGATGTACTTGGCGACGTTGCAGACGATGCGGTTATTGGGCGAGGCGCTGTGCTCCTTGTGGCTGTGGAGGATATCGTGGTTGCCGAGGTAATACTCCTGCAGATGATGGTACTTATCCGCGCCCGCCAGCATGTGCCGATCGATCAGGCGCTTAACGCCTGTCGCGTCCAGCGTCTGATACGACGCCCTGTCCATGTAGACCGATGACATTACTCTGCCTCCCATCTGCGACATTGCCCCGTCATGGCCTCACCGATCAGTCGCGCAAGGCCCTCCACTGTAATGCTGGTATGGGTATATGGGTGCTGATGGATACTGATCTCAATCCCGTGTGCAGTATTGCGCCATGTGATGCCCTCCGTATACTGATGTCCACAGGTATCCTTGTGGGCGCATACATTGCAGATATCGCTTAAGCTGGCTGCCTCCATCGTCCTGCCTCCTATACTATTTATATCCCTAATTCGCGGCGATCGAAAATAAAGAACCGCTGCTCATTTTTGGCGATGCTGCGCGCCCCCTCCAGCGCATCCGGCCCGTCGTCGTGGGCCGCCATTGGAAACTGCAGCAGCTGCTCTAAGAGCCGCTTATGCCGCCGATTAAACTTAATGTACTTATTTTTGATGTCCGGCTGCAGCGTCTGGACGCGCATCACCTTATCGGTGGTCTGCTGTACCTCCTCAATGGGGAGGTACAGGCCCGCACGGGCGGAAGCCTTGGCAAGCTCCTCCTTAAGAAACCATTGGAACTGATTGGTCTCGGCACCGAGCTTGGTATAGCCGCGCCCGTAGGTGTTGCGTAGCCACTCCTCCTTGTGCAGGACATCCGAGATAATCCGGTCAGGGTGCCGCCGCTCGATGTCCGCGTCGAGGACGTACATATATCCGGTCTGCGTGTGCTTGGCAAGGGTGATGATCGCCGAGTAGTCACTGTTTTTGGATTTGCCGAGACTGGGATCAACAAACCCAAAAAATGCAAAATCTCCGTTACCAAAATTGATCTCGGCCTCGTTGTACCAATCGAGCCAGTCCTCGATAAAGATGCAGTCGTCCGGGTTAATCGGCTCGTTTTGGAGCTCGGAGTTAAACGAGCTCTCGCCCTCGGAGATACGGATGCACATGAGGTCATAGTAGGAGAGCTTAGCCTCCCACAAGACCTCTGTCCCGGCAAGCATCTCGGCTTTGTGGCCCTCAAAATATGCAAGCGCGTGCGCCGCGCGGTCAGGGTCGTCGAGATCGGTATAGAGCGCCTCCCACTCCCTCCAGAGGCTGTCCGCCTTGCTCCAGCTGATGACCGCCTTGTACTTGATCGCCTGATAGGCCGGGTTGCGCAGGGTGTTGGCCAGCAGGCTGTCATAGTGCAGCAGCGTGCCGATGTACACGATATCCGTGTAATCGTCGCCCGCCTTGGAGACAGCCTTGTTATACCAGTCCCGCAGCTTGCGCCGCTGCTCCGGCGTGCGGACGTTCTCGTCGTTCTCGACGTCGTCCAAGACGATCAGGTCAGGCCGCCAGTTGCGGTGCTTACGTCCTCTGATCTTTTTCCCGCTGCCGATGGCCTCGATCTTAATATTAGTTTTGGTCACCAGCACATTGCCGCGCCAAACCGGCCCGGCCAGCTCACCAAAATCCTCTCGGATCGCGGCATTGTCCTCCAGTTCCACCCGCAACGACTCTAAAAATCCCTCGGCCTGCTCCGAGCTGTCGGAGATAATGATCGGGTAGTGCTTATATCCATAGAGCACCGCATGCATCGTGCCCTTAAATGTGAGGTTGGTACTTTTGGCGTGGCCACGGGGGGCGGCCACGACCCGGCGCGAGCCGGGCAACCGGCTGATGATCTTGACGTCCGCGCCGGTTAAAGGGTAGCGCCCCTTCAGGACGCCATCCCGCCAGATGGCGTCTAAATCGCGGTGAAAATCCGGCGAGGGCCGAGAAAAGTAATGGCCAAAATATGCGCGGCCAAAAAACTCCATGTCAATCGCGCCGAGCCTCCTGCGGATACCGTGCTCGCCGGTGAGCTGGCCGCCGCGCTCATACTCCCGCAATAACTGCCTGCGCTCCGGCTCATCCCCGCGCCGGAGGTAATCGTTTAAGATTTCGCACAGACCGTTTAAATTTTGGCCGTTGTCCTCTTGTATTTTGGCTTCCGCGTCCTCCAGCGCCCCTTTCAGGGCGTCCAAAGGGCTTAATTTTGGTCCTGCCAATCCCGGTCACCTCCCAAATCGCAAAAAATGGCCCCTGAGAGGCCCCGCAAGGCCGGTCAGGGGAAAGGGGTAAAGTTGCTCACAAAAATCAATGCGTCAAAATTTAAACGGGGTTAACGGCGATTTAAACGCATCCGCGCCCAGATGCGGCAGTGCAATGCGCAAATATCCGGCATTTGGCCCGGATATGCTCCGCCATCGGGCCTAATCGGCCCGCAGAATGCCCCATATGTCCACCAGATCGTACCGCGCGGGACGCATCAACCGCCCGGACTCCCCGGCATCGTTTAAATCTTGGTTCCAAACCGTTTAAATTTTAAACGGTCGTGTGGGGGCGATTGCCGTCGCCCCCGGCTCATGAACGATCCATTGTTACGGTTATATCGGATCGGGCTCCCGCCCGGTATCCTCATCATCCTCGCGCACCACGGAGAGCTGCAGCTCCCGCTGCTCCCCGCACAAGGTGATTGCCACCTTGGCCCGCTTACGCCGCAGATCGTACTCGACGACCTGCGCGGGGAAGTGGGCGAGCACGCCGCCGACGATCTCCGGCCTGCCGTCCTCCGGTACGCGGATTACGGTCGGCTCCAGCGGCTCCCCATCTCCCGCGAGTAGCCTGATCCACTCCGCCTCCAGATAGGAGAGGGTGGAGGGCTCGCCGTAGCCCGTGCCAACAAAACGGATCACGCTGGGGATCGCCCGGATCGTGTAATATATCTGCGCGGCAAATCTGATGTCCACAAATACATACGATGGGATCAGGGTGTAGAGTCTGCGGCCCCACTTGCCGTCCTTGCGGATGATCCTGTCCTCCCGCGGCACCAGCGCCCGCACGCCCTTGGAGAGCAGCGCGTCCCGCACCTTGATCTCGTCCCCGGTCTTGACCTGTAAGACATACCACATGATGGTTATCCTCCCTCTGCGATCCCGGTCTCCTTTTTCTTGTCCACGTACTCGGCCAATTGCTTGTACAGGTCGGGCCGCTCCTTGGCGAGCTCGGCAAATACCAGCCCCTTGACCGCGTCGAGCCCGGTATCCAGCGCGTCCTGATTTTGCAGGGCGATCCGCTTTTTGTAGGCCGACGCCCTGACGAGGGCGTTGGTCTCCTTAAGGAGCTTACTGAGGTCTACCTCCTGCCAGTCCTCCTCGGTGGTGTTGCTCAGAGTGTTAAGCAGGTTGTGGCTGACGATGCGGATAATGGCCTCCGTTGTGTCGAGGTCTGGATACTTACTGACCTCGTCCATCATGCGCTGCAGGTTGGCATTGGCCATCATCAGCGCCTCGTGCTCCGCCAGATACGCCTGCGCGTACCGGCAGACAGAGGACATGGAGATTGAGACGCCCTGCGTCTGCAGGTATGCGATGACCTCGCTGTAGGTATCCCCATCCAGCAGCATCTGCTGCACGGTATCCCTGATCTCAGGGGGGAGGCCGTCGATCTTACTATGCTTGCGGTTGCGCCTCTCTGCCATCCTCTACACCTCGATCTGATTGTCCCGGATACCTCCGCTCAATAAGCGGATGCCCTTGCCGGTGAGCTTGGCCTCCATATCTCGGTAATCGTTGTCGGCCAGCGACGCGGGCGTCTTGTCTGCCACAAGGCGGAGATGGAGATAGCCCTCCTCCGCCAAAAAGTTGACGGAGTCCAAAAACTCATCCTCATCAACGCCGTGACCGGCGACCACGTCCTTGACGCCCGTGAGCCGGTTGTACTTATATCTCAGGATATTGATAATCCGCAATACCAATCCGTTATTGTGGACAAAATTGCCAGCGCGCAGCCGTGCCCGCTCCTCATTGCTCATCTTGCCACCTCCTCGTTATGACGATTACCTTATCCATAATGACGTCTAATTTGCGGTCCAACTTACTAACCTCGCGGTAAAAGTCATCGCGCTTGATGTAATTGTCGCGGATATCCTTGACGTCGTCCCGCAGCTCGTCGATTGCCTTGTCGTACTCCTCGCGCCGGACGGTGTCCTGACGCAATTGTGTGATCTCGCTGTGCATGCGGTCAATCCGGGCAAAGGACTGCCGCAGGAAATAGCTGATGATGGCGATCACCACCGTCGCTCCGATTGGTAAGAGCACCTTGACCCACTCGTTCATGTGTTTTCTCCCCGCCGCAAAAATATATGAGGTATAACTGATGCCTCAGTTATACCTCATAATCAATCCGTGTTGTATTTGCGGGCAACAATGGGCTGTAAAGTGTTAAAAAAGCATTATCTGGTTATCCGGCATCCGCTCTCTGATCTTATCCCGCTTGCCCTTGGTCAGCACGTAGATGCGGCTCTCAGACAGCCCCCACTTACGGGCAAGCTCCGCGACATTGTAGCCGTCATATGCCGCGATGATCTGATCATTGCGCCTGTCCCGCGTCAGCGTATCGGCCTGCGGGATATCGATGTGCATGCCGCCGTAGGTGCGTACCAGCGCCTTATATCCATCCATCCCGATCAGCTCGGCAAGCTGCCGCTGCTCCTCATTAAGGTCGTCCAGCGTGAGCAGGTCGAGCAGGTTATCCGCCACCGCTGCCGCCTCCCTTGCCGCGCTTGCGGGCGCGGTAGATGTTGGGCACATAGCCCTTATCAATGATGTCGATGAGCTTGCTGCACTGCTCATAGGTGAGCCATGCAAACGGGTCTTTTGCCGTTGCGCTGACATGCAGCTCCTTGCGGATGATACCGCTCAGCCGCTCTCCGAGGCTTAAGGCGCAGGGCTCTGTGTCCATCGCCTTGATGTCGTACATCATGGCCCATACCTTGCGCTGCTGCTCCGACGTCGGCCCTCCCGGATGCTCCGGGTGCTGCTTTGGCGCGCGGTGCTTGGGGGCAGGAGGGGCGGATGGATGCCTCCGCTGGAGCTCCCGGATGAGCGCATCGGCCTCGCGGGCGGTAAGCTCCTTGAGGCTATCCTTGTCCGCCACATCAGTGGCCAACGCGTGCAGGTCATCGTTGGTCATCCCGATCCCGCGCGCCGCGCCATATATCCGGCGGCGCTGCCTGTCGTCAATCATCGCTGTAGCTGCCTGCATGATCCGCTCCTCCTTATATTAGATGGTCTCGACCGATACCTTGATGCCCTCCTCGACGTGCGCGGCAGACCGGATGATGTCAACCGCCTGCTGCACGCTGCCCGTCCATCCTGCCGACCGGAGCACTTGCGTCATCCACTCGTAGTTGACAATCTCCGCCGTGAGGTAAGCCTCCTCACTGGCCTGCTTGGCGTCAAGCCCGGCCACATTGATTAGCGTCGCCATGTCCCGCTTATATTGCCCCTTGAGGCGCTTATGCAGGACGGAGGCGACCTGCTCATCGTCCGTGATCGCTCGGATCGTCTCGTCCAGGCTGCCCTCAATGTAGCTGCCCTGACACGCCATCACGATCAGCCGCTTGAGGTCGTCCGTCGGCTTGCTGATCGTCTCGGTCTTAATATAGTCGTTGGCGACGTCGCCCAGCAGGCCGCGCAGCATGTTGCCGGAGCCCAGCTTGGGGGCCTCCGTAACGCTGACCGTGACCCTCGCGCCCTCGCTGCCCAGGTACTCAACCGTCTTGAGCTTGGTGTCCTTGAGGTCGGCAACAGCGAGACGCTCAAAATATGCCTTGAGCTCTTCGGCTCGGCTCTTAAGCCGGGCCATCTGCTGGGTGAGGACGGCGTACTCGTTGACGCGCTGCGTAACGTTATCCATTGTCGCCCTCCATCTCATCCAGCGCCTCCAGCATCTCCCGCAGGCACTTGCGGCAGGCGGTGATGCCTCTTGCGACGAGGACGTCCTCCGTGCTGCCGCAGCGGGGGCAGGTGTCCATATGCTGATTGATGGTAATGCCGCGACTGATGCTATGCGGCCCACTGAGCGTCAGTGTCAGGTCGACCACCATACCGGGCATGAGCCCGGCCTCGTGCCGCAGACGCTGCGGGATCGTGATCCCGCCCTTGCTGCTGATCCGTCGTGTGTAGGTCATTGTCTTAATCCTCCTGTATGTCGCGCGGTGGGCATGGCAGCAGGATAATCAAATCGGCAACGATCCAACCGATGATGATATGGTCATGGATCGCTAAGATTAGCCACACCATTGTCGCAAGTATACCTAGCCCACATCCCCGCACATAGTACCGATATTGCGTACTGTGCCTCCTCATCGCTTATCACCCCGGTGCTTATAGGTGATCCAGAGCGCCAGCGTCAAGAGGGATATCCAACCGAGGATCACCCCGGCAAACAGACCGAGCCAAAAATTAACCATCCGTCCCATCCTCCTCCACCTTACGCAGCTTGTCCACGTTGCAGTGATCGCTTAACTCCTTGAGCCATACGTGCCACTGATCCAGCCAGCGCATGTAATACGGCTTGCCAGCGACGGTGTACTGCGTGCCGTCTCCGCCGATCAGGACGACCTTGTCGCCCCGCTTGAGATCGCTCTTGCAATCTGTCAATCTGATCGCCTCCTATGTTATTTTATCCCCGCTCTGCATCTCTCCGGGCTTGCGACCGTTGCCTTGCGGCAGCTGCATTAGGTGGGGCCATGTGGCCCCAAGGTTGCAATTGGCAGCGATTTGACACTCGTTTCAATCCACGCGCCCGCACGGGGCGCGACTGCGTTATGTTACTGATACCGCGCCGGGTAATCGTCATCTCTGACCCGCGCGATATTGTCGATCCCAATGATCCCATCGTAACCCTTAAGCGTCACGGCCAGCTTGCCGCAGCAGGGGCAGGGCTCCGGCCCCGTCGCTACCACCCACACCTTGCCCCGATGCTGCTTGGCGTCCGGGCCGTGGGTGATCACCACCTGGTCTCCTGCGTGGATCGGCGTCTCCTGTGCCATAGCCATCCTCCTCTCAATTGCCTCACTCTGCATTACTTGCGGGCTTGTGACCGCCATCGGCTGCATTAAGGCGGGGCTTTATTGCCCCGTACTATCATGATTAACAGGTTGTATCTGGTGGCGGCAGTTGACGTGATGCAGGGCATTGCCTGCGACGTCCACGCCGTCCTGATACCCCTTGCGATAGCCTCTCTGATAGGTCTTGGGCTGCTTGCGCTCCTGCCCGATGATGCATCCCGCATACAGCAACAAGGGGATCATCAGCAGGCCGACGATCTCTCCTCCCGGCATCCCGCCGTGCCAATACCCGATGATATTGACGATGTTGACCACTAGCATCCCCGCGAGCAATCCGCCCGCAAAAACCAGCCCGGATCGTGTCCATCTTGCCATATTGACCCTCCTCATACCACCATGCCGATGCCGAGGTTGCGAGCCCTCGCATACAGGCTGTCATAGCTGATATCGTCGCTGTTAACCGCGTTATTGTATACATTAACCGCACCGCGCACACCAAATTTGCTCCGGCAGATGCCCTCCAGCAGGTCAACCGCTCTCTTTTCTCCCGCCTGCGCAAGGGCGGGGAAGAGCATCTCCACATCCGCGCGCTTAATCCGCTGCGTGTTATAGTAGCGGTTAAATTTGACCCGGCTAAACAGTTGCGCAAACCGCGCCTCCTGCCGCCCCATCATACGTCCATAGACCTCTGTGTTGCCGATCAGCACGATGCCGATGCCCTCCTGCCCGGTGATGGTGTTGGGGTCGGCAAGCGTCCTGATCTCCTCTAGTGCCGAGAGCTTGAGGTGCTGGGCCTCATCGATAATGATGACCTTGTTGCTGCCGTCGAGCTTGGCCCGGATGTTGGTCAGCAGGTCGAGCTTGCTGCGTGTCTCAGGGATACGCAGCGCCCGCGCGAGCAGCTTGAGGATGTTGCCGAGCGTCCCTGTGCTGGGGGTCGCCTGTATGTAGATGCTCTGCGTCGGGTTATCCCGTACAAACTTTTGCGCGGCCTTGGTCTTGCCGATCCCCGCGTCTCCGTGAGCGATCATGATGCCGCGCTCCAGCTGGCAATACTTGATCATCTTGTATACGTCCTCAGAGATTGACGTCGGGATATAGTCCTGCGTGGCGACCATGGGCAGCGCCGTCTCGCGGGCCTGCTCATGCTCCACCGCCGTGCGCAGATACTCCTCCAGCGCCTGCTCTACGCCCGCGATGTCCCCGGTGTACTGCCCGCGCAACCATTGGCTGATAATTGCCTTATTGATCCCGGTCACCTGCGCAAGCTTGGCTTGGCTCATCCCATGCTCCCGTAAGTACTGCTGTACGCGGGCCTGCAGCTCCGCGTTATGGGCCTTACTCATTGTGATCGTCCTCCTTGATATCATCATCGTCTACTGATATATTGATCGTGGCGACAATCCGCCGCCGGAGTGCCTTGCAATATTGCGCCTGCAGCCGGTGCAGCTCCATCACGTCGTGCGCTGGGTCGTCCGCGCAGGCGTTGAGCCTGTCCCGCAGGCGGGTAAGATCAGAGGCCATAACCGTCCTCCTCCCCGCCGCGCTGGCGCTCACGCTGCTCCGCGTTGCGCACCATGCGGCTCAGATCGTCCGCGCCCACCGCTTTGAGCAGCGGCTCCGTGTTGTCCGCCGCCCGCTGCACGTCCAGTATCTTGGGCTCGGCGTCCGGGATGATCTGCGCCTCGCGGTTGATGTGGGCTTGCTGCAGCACCAGATTGAGGGCCGTCTGCTTGCCGATTGCCGGAAGGGTGCTGTACTCCAGCGCCTCCTTGGTGATCCGCTCCATGCGCCTGACCTTGCCGATGGCCTCCTTGACCTCCTCCTTGCTGGTACCGTAGGTAAGCACCGCCGTATTGTCGGCGGGGACGGTCATCAGGTATCGGTCTTGCAGATCGTAGAGCCTGACCTCGCTGAGGTCGTCGGGGTCGTATCGGTAATAGACCTCCTGCCCGCGCAGCGCGTTGACCATATCAGCCGTCCAGTAGTCGATCCGCTGTCCGGCGATATCGAGGTGGACGCCGCGCCTGCCGACCTGCTGCGGGCGGCTCGACCGCATGAGCATCAGCGCCAGCTCGTCCGCCGAGGCGACCCGCTTGCGCTGCAGGTGCTCGTTGTATACCTGCATCCGGGGCTTACCCCGGTCGGCTGCCACTGTGCCGCCATATGGCTGCCGGTTAAAGTAGTACTCCAGCAGCTCCGTCACGGCCTGCGTCATCGTCTCGTCGGTCGGGATGCTGCCGTCATCCTTGAGGATGTGCTTGAGGCACTCCGGCTTCTCCGTGACATTGCCGCCTGTGTAGGTGGCAAAAAGGCGCGAAAGGTGATCCTTAACGTCCCTAAACCGGCGCTCAATGATCTTGGCCTTGGCGTTGCGGACGATGGCATTGGTCATCTTGATGCCGAGCCGCTCAAATACGGGCGGCGGCGCATACCGCTCCTGCCCATCCTTGGGCCGCTTGGCCCGGTGGCCTAACCCACCAATATCGTGGGTCAAGAACTCGCGGCCATTGTCCACGTAGATGTTATCCGGGATGCCGTATTGCAGGATGCCCTTGCGCAGGGCGATCAGTGTCGCCTGCGAGCACGGCGCGTCCGTGATGTGGCAGCCGGTAAAGACACCCGACCGAGCATCAAAAAATGCGGTCAGATACAGGCGGTGCCGGGTGCCGTCCGCCCGCTTGGAGATCACATCAAACGTGTGGTTATCCGCGATCCACCACTCGTTGCTCGCCATATCGTCGTATACACGGCGGATATATGGGGCGCAGCGGTCTCTGTATGCCTTTTGGCCCTCTCGGCCCAGCACCTTGACCGGCATCGGCACGTCACTCCTGATGTGCCGGGTGAACGTCTCATAGCTTGGGATGGTATCGTATAGCTCCGGCAGCTCCTGGCCGATCCAGAGCTTGGTGTACTCGTAGCAGCGCCGGATCGGGTGCTGCGCCTCGTCGAGGTAAAACGACAAAAACGCCTGCCAGACGGTCTCGTCAATGCTGCTCCGCCCCTTGCGCCATTTGCCGCGCTTGTCGATCAGGCCGTCAAGGTCGTCCTCCCGGACGGCTCGCCACTTACGGTATAGGATATCCGTGGAGAGCTCCGCGCCGGGATGCTGCAGGTTGTATAGCAGGATGTACTGCTCGTCCACCTGCGTCTTGCTGGCTCCCGGCTGGCTGCGGTACTCCTGCCACTCGGCCACCACCCGCCGCCAGTGCGCGATCTCCTCGCGCTCCTCCGCGCTGTATGTATCCAGCGGCTTGGCCTCGGCCTTTGATGCCGGAGGCGGCGCTGTGGGCCGGTGCTGCTTGAGGTACTTATCTTGCAGCGGCGCGTCGAGCGAGCTGAGCGGGATCAGGTACTTAGGTCGGTTGTTGGCGTTGAGCGTCCGATCCGCTTTGATCTCTCCCGTCTCTGCAAGTCGTTTTGCGTGCCGGTAGCTTATCCCCATGAGGGATGCGAGTTCTTGACATGTCAGCATTGTCTCCATTGATATCTCACCTGCCTTTGACCTGCCATCATCAGGCGCTGGGGGGTCATTCCCCGCGCGACGGCCTGCTATGGCCGTTTCGGCTGTTTTGTGGTATAATTTGTATAATTAACAAAAGGATGTGGTCTTAATGCCTCGGTCAAAATCTTCACTGCCGGATGAGCACGGTCTCCTTTATGTAGATATCGCTAACCTTAAACGCTATTGCTCCGACCTTTTGATGGATGCCAAAACGATTTATGCCGCGCAACTGCAAAAATTGGGAACTTGGATGATGCCTGAACTTGTAGCCAAAATTGAAAATCGTATGCAAGAGCTTTCAAACCTAGAATTCACATTACAATACAAAACAAGGGTTTATATCGTGACGGAAGCGGATTTCTTCCGGCTCGTGATGTTTGGCATGGAAGAATGCGTAGTAGAATATCTGGACTGTAAATATGGAATACCGGATGGTCTTGATATTTCTAACGCGGACAACTATCAATATGTAGATGAAATTCATCCGTACTACCGTAGCGCTTTATATATCTTTATTGGCGATAAAGTTTCTCGGTATGAATTATCGACGGGGCAGCTTGCCACATTGATGGCCGTATTCCGTAATGAAAATCTTGTTGACTTTAGCGGATCAAGAGATCGGTTTTACGGCGCGCCTAGAAGATCCCATCGAGAGAAAAGTTAAATCTCTTTGCGAAGCGGGCAAGGTCGTCTGCCTTTTCAAGCGCTTTGAATGCCGCGCCAGCATACGGGCAACGTTTTTCCGTGTAAATGGATTTATGGATGATGTTCAATATGTGCCGTCGCTCCTTTTTCGGCGCGGCACAGACAATCCGCCTGTACATCTCCTCAAGCAGTTTTTCATCATGATACGCCAATTCTGATGTAAGCTTTGTTTCAGTCATTGGCCTCTCTGCTGACTCTGAGAAGGATGATTGACGCTCTAATTCACGCACTGCCTTAACAGCAGCTTTGATGTCATCATTTGCAACCGCATAGAGCAGGTGCTCTTCTGTGGATTCATGATCTTGCATCAAATTGGTGCCAAAAGCACGCTCACAAAAGCTAAGCTGCGCCATTTGCAAGGATGGAAAATATGTGCCGCTGTGTACCCCGCGCTTATCATAATCGACAGCCCAAACAACATACGGTTCCGGCGCACCAGGGTGCTCATTTTTTGCAATTACATACTGATTGTTGTAGTTCCCGATCAGTTCAAAGCCTTCGGGTAGTTTGATGTCTAAGGTCATTTTGATCTCCTTTCTCACGGCTTGTCTCATCAGTTGCGGGAGGCCGTCTCCGCAAGACCGCCCGCTCGGCGGTTTCGACTTTAATCATCGCAATTATCAGCAATGACAACTTTCAGATATTCAAGATGAGATACCCTATTTTCCATTACGCTAATTTCATAGACATTGACTTCGTAATATGGAGCCCAATCGCCGATCAGTAATTTTTCAAGGCTATCATATCTTTCAATTTCGGCACTAAACAAATCAACTATCCTGATTTCAATATCTGTTTTATCGGCTTTCACAAGCGCCTGTGATATGGTCAGGATCAAGGCGCTCATACTCATTTTGTATTGCTTAATTTTCTTTTCTGTGTAACCATATTTGGATAACTTCATTTTTTCCTCCTTTGGCCTGTCTCGTCGGTTGCGGGAGGCCGTCTCCGCAAGACCGCCCGCTCGGGCGGTTTCGACTCATAGCAGGCCCAGTGCCTGCATGGCTCCTAACACTGCAATCAGCACGGCGGCCAGCGGCACGCCAAAAATGATGCCTTTCACGCTTCGAGCCTCCCTTCTTCATCGTTGTAGTTCACGTACAGCATTTTTGCATAGCGGCATACTGATGCGATGGATATCGGCACGCCTTGACTTGCAAGATACTGTGCAACATCAGAGTATGTATACCTGCCGTCGCAGAGCATGCTCTCCACTTCGCGCCGCAGGTTGGTATCCAGTCTGGAGATAATGCTGACCGGCCTTTTCCATCGGCGTTGTTTTGGCTTCTCAGGCTCTGGCTGCGGCGTAGGCTGCGCAGACTGTATCGCCGTAATCATAACCGGGATCATCTGTTTCATGACCTCCGCCACGGTTTCCGCGACCGTCTGCCGGATGATCGCGGTAATGTCCGGCATGTAGGAGCCTTGCCGCCGGATCGTCGGGAGCACCTCATCAAAAACCCAGCGCTCAAACTCCTCGGCTTTGGGGAGCCTGCTGTGCGTGATCAGGCGGTAGAGGTCGCCCTCCGGGATCAGGTTCATCACGATCTGCTTCTCTGGATTCTGCGGGTGAGGTAGGTGGTGTTTCGCCACCCACCTACAATGCTGCTTGATAGCGTTGTTTGTGTCCTTGTAACCAAGGCATCTGGCGGCGGCTTTTGCCGGGAAATATGGTTTCCCATTGATTTCGAGCAATCCAAGTTCGCCAAAGTCGGGGTGCCTAAAAATCTGTAACTCTTGCATTGTCAATGTTCCTTTCTGGCCTGTCTCGTCAGACCGTGTAGGCCAATTCACGGTGACCGCCCGCTCGGCGGTTTCGACTGGTAGGTACTCGATAATTTATCGATTCCTTATGATATTAGGGATTGCATGTAAATCCTTTATGCGCTCTGCTCCTGCTTGTCCACATAAAAGATATCCTCCACTTTACATCCGAGGGCTTGGGCAATGGCGGCAGCTCTAAGCGGATGGGTATACTTATTTTCTCCGCGTTCAATGCGGCATACTGCATTATCAGGTAATCCGGCTTGCTGGGATAACTTCTTACGAGATAAGCCTTTTGCTTCGCGGCGTTTTTGGATATCTGTTCGTTTTGCGACTAACATCATTACATCTCCTTCCGATTATTGTACGCTCGTACTTAACAATTTATATATTACTACGTACTAACGTACTTGTCAAGTTGTTTTTTAATTTTTTTGTGTACATACGTACATACTAAGTGCTATAATAACTGCAGCCCAATTAGAGGAGTGACTGCAGTGAGCATAGCTAATACACTTAAGGACTTGCGCAACCAGCGCGGATTAACTCAGGCAGGATTGGCGCAAGAAACAGGTATATCTATACATGCGATTAATAGCTATGAGTCTGGCCGCCGAGAGCCTAACAGCCGATCAATGGCCATCCTTGAGAGGTATTTTGGCGTGACCGGCGATTACCTGCGCGGTGGGGTTGATCGCTCTGCCCTGATCGTCCGTGATGGGCAGGTGCTCAATGGGCTGGATGCGCTAGATAACCTGATGTATCGCTTTAAGGATGCGTACCGGGCCACCAAGTCGTCCAACCGGCTGCGCGCTACGGAGATGCTTGAGAGTGTGCTGACCCGCATGACCTCCAGCGTCGTCACCAACGCCGCCGATCCAGACTGGACAGCGGAGGAGATCGACCGTTTAATCGGTGTTTTTCTGGCTCTTAACCGGGCCGGGCGCGATAAGCTCTTGGAGCGCGCCGACGAGCTCCAGCAGCTCCCGCAATACCGCAGGGAGTAGCCTCCTCACGTTTCGCCGCTGTCTTATGCCCTTATCCTATCGCGCCCGTGTGCCTACGTCCCGTTTTTGTTGTAAAATAACGTATTCGGTTATTTTGGTTCCAATAAAGCACAAAAATAGGCCCGGATCGTAATGATCCGAGCCTATTGAACATTGCCGGGTTATTCGGTTTCCTCAATAATATCTTCAATGTGGCAGCCCAGAACGCGGGCCGCCTTGAGCAGCTGATAGACATTGGTCGGCGCGTATCGCTGCGCGTCCCAATCTTCGAGCGTCCGCAAGGGGATTCCCGTCGCGCGGGCAAACGCCGCCCGGCTGTAGCCCTGCTCCTCCCGCATCTGCTGGAGCCTGGTCTTATCCGCCATTAGTCGTGCCTCCTTTGGTGGCCTCTGATAGCCGTAATCAGCGCCGCCGTACCTGCCGCCGCCGCGCCGATGATCGCCGCAGTGCGCCATGCGCCGGGGAGGGGATAGGCTGCGATCAGCAGCGCCGCCGTCAGGCATACCAGTAATAATGTTGACTTGCGCATTTTATCCGGGTATAATAGGGTTGGGTCGGATGGAGACCCTTGCGGGCCCCCATCCTCTTACCTACCGCCGCTTGCGCTTGGATTTGCTAGGGGCGGTTTTTTTCTGCCGCAAACTGATAATGCTGATCACGATTGCTAATGTACCGTTGACGCATGCCCAGATGCTGCAGATGGCTTCCAACCTGTTCACCGTATCACCTCCTTTCATTGTCTATATTATACCACGGTATGCCGTGGTAGTCAATG
>DBFNYT010000127.1:0-5164 GCA_048425625.1 Collinsella sp.
GCGGCCAGCAGACTAAAGTCTTGAACAAAAAGGCGCCCCCGCATAAGCGAAGGCGCCCAATGCGCGCGTTTTGGGCGATAAAGCTCTTACGCCTGCTGATAGTGCAGGTGCTTCTCGTCGATATCGGCCAGGTCGCGGTCGAGGTAGCGGCGCGCGAGCCAGTTTGCCATGGGGAGGTTCTGGTCCAGGTAGTTACCGCACTCCTCGGGAGCGGCACCGGGGACATCGCCCTCAAAGCCGGCGACAAACTCGAACAGCTCACGCACGAGCGGCAGAATCTCCTCGCTCGTCACCTCGCCAAACACGACGAGGTAAAAGCCCGTGCGGCAGCCCATGGGGCCAAAGTAGACAATGCGGCTCGACCACTCGGCATGATTGCGAAGGAACGTCGCACCCAGGTGCTCGATGGTGTGGCACTCGGCCGTGTTCATGACCGGCTCCTTGTTGGGCGTGGTCAGGCGCAGGTCAAAGGTGGTGACGGCGGCGCCGGTCGCCGGATCGCGGTCGATGCGGCTCACATACACGCCGGGCTCAAGCAGCAGATGGTCAACGGAAAAGCTCGCGATGCGCTCCATGGCAGATCCTCTCGGTAGTCAATTTGGGACGGGCTCTTTTAGCTGGTTCGAATGGTCGCACCAATCATAACAGTCAAAAAAGCCCCGTCCCAAAAAGACAACTTAGCCAAGGACACGGGCCATACGCGTCTTGAACTCGGACAGGAAGCGCGGAGCATCCACGGTCAGTGCCACAAGCGTGCTCTTGTCCGGATCGGACAGGCGGCGCTCATCGCAGATGGTGCGACCGCGGTACTCGCCCAGCAGATCAACACGCAGGTTGCAGCCGAGCGCACCTACGAGCGTGGGGTCGATCGCCACGGCAACGGCCAGCGGATCGTGCAGCGCACAACCACCCAGGTAGGGTGCGTTCATCTCGTACGAGCCAATGTAGTGCTCGACCATGCTCGCAAATGCGCAGCCCGCCATGGTGCCCGAGCCCGTCCAGCCGGCAATGTCGCGGCGTGTGAGCACCACGCGATGCGTCACGTCCAGACCCACCATGGTGAGCTTACGGCCCGAGCGCAGCACCGCGTCGGCTGCCTCGGGATCGCTCGCCATGTTGGCCTCGGCGCCCGCGCTCACGTTACCGGGCACGGTAAGGGCGCCGCCCATCACGACCACGCGGCCAATGGACATCATCGCCGCCGCATCGCGCTCCAGGGCGAGCGCCAGGTTGGAGAGCGGGCCAGTCGCTACGTAGACCAGATCGGGACCATAGGTGCGCGCGGCATCGATCAGATAATCGACCGCAGCGTTGCCGTCGGCCGAGGTCGCCCCCACCGGCTCGTAGGGCGACGCGGGCACGCTCGCGCCGCCGATGCCGTTCTTGCCGTGAATGAGCGCGGTGGACGCCGGCGGCGTATAGGGCTCAGTCGCCTGCAGAGGACGGTCGGCACCCAGGTACACCGGAACCTCGGGGCGACCCAGCAGATCGAGCACCGCCAGGCAATTGTGCGCCGATTGCTCGACGCGCACGTTACCAAAGCACGTGGTGATGCCCACGAGCTCCACCTCGGGGCTCGCGATGGCATAGGCCAGCGCCATCGCATCGTCAACACCCATATCCAGATCAAGGATCAGCTTCTTGATTGCCATTGTTCTACTCCGCTTCTCCGTCTTTATCGTTTAACCAAACCAATGTTCAACTTCGGCGCGCGTGGGAATCGATTGCTGAGCGCCCAGGCGCGACACCGTCACTGCCGAGGCGCGAGCACCCGCGGCCATGCACTCAAAGAGCGGCAAGCCCTCTAGGCGAGCCGCCGCCAACGCGCCGATAAACGTATCGCCGGCGGCCGTGGTATCGACTACCGTACTCGAAAGTGCCGGCATGCGCAGCAGCTCACCGCCATCGCCGAGCGTAACCGACCCGGCGCCGCCCAACGTGATGACCGCAGCTCCGGCACCCTTGGCGAGCAGGGCATTGAGCGCCGCGAGGCAGCTCGCATCATCCGCGGGCAAGATGCCCGTCAGCACCTGGCACTCGGTCTCGTTGGGGCAGACCAGGTCGACCGCAGGCCAGGCCTCCGCAGGCAACTCGCAGGCAGGCGCTGGATTAAAGACCGTATAGAACCCCAGCTCGCGAGCGCAAACAAGCGCCTCGGCCGTCGCTGCAAGGTCACATTCGCCCTGGGCGATAAAGACGCTTCCGGCAGCCGGGGCAATCTCGCTGGTGTCGCCGTCGAGCTCATGGGCCACCAGACGCCTCAGCGCGCAGGCAACGTCCGCGCCCGCAAGCGCATGGTTGGCGCCCGGTGACAGTACGATGCGGTTGTCGCCCTCGCAGCGAATGATGGTCGCGGTACCGGTCTCCACGTCATCGCGAAGCGCCACGAACTCAACGCCCACGCCAGCATCCTGGAGCCCTGCCACAAGCGCATCGCCAAAGGTATCGCGCCCAACAGCGCCGATCATGCACGTGCGCGCACCCATGCGCGCAGCGGCGACGGCCTGGTTGGCGCCCTTACCGCCGGCGTTGGTGATAAAGCCGCTACCGCCGACGGTCTCGCCCGCGCGCGGCATGCGCTCGCACGCCACCGAAAGGTCCATGTTCATGCTGCCGAACACCGCAACGATGCCGCGATCTGCCATGGAAACCTCCTCATCTGCGGGCCTTATACCCACCGCCAGTCGTCGATCGTGCACTCTCGCACCCCCTATAACTTTAGTTCACTTTGATGTGGACGCGCGCTTGAGCTTGCGCCAGCAGCAAGCATTCACAGGAGCAGGCAGCTACAATGAAGGCGTGCTGATTATTCTCGTCATTGGATGATGTTTTATGGAACAATTCTCGCAATCGGGCTCGCGCGGTCGACGCCGCACGGGCAACGAGCCGGCGCCGCACGAACGCGTGAAGAGCGAACGCCGTGCCAACGAGCCGCGACGCACCGCGAGCCCCCATCGCGCTTCTGCCAACAACGCGGGCCGCGCCAACACTCCCGCCGCGGAGCAGACGCCTGCTCGCCCCAAGTCCCGCTACATCCCTGCCCTTGACGGCCTGCGCACGCTTGCCGTCGTCGCGGTGGTGCTCTATCACCTCAACCTCACGTGGGCGCAGGGCGGTCTGCTCGGTGTCACGATTTTCTTTGTGCTTTCGGGCTATCTGATCACGCGCCCGCTGCTCAACGAAGTCGCTAAGACCGGACGCATCGACCTCAAGAGCTTCTGGATTCGCCGCATCCGTCGCCTGGTCCCCGCCGTGGTGACCGTCGTGGTGGTGACCTGCGCGCTGTGCACCATCTTTAACCACGTGATGCTCACCAAGATGCGCCCCGACATCCTGCCGTCGCTGCTGTTCTTCAACAACTGGTGGCAGATTGCCCAAAACGTCTCGTACTTCAATGCTCTGGGCGACCCCTCGCCACTCACGCACTTTTGGTCGCTTGCCATCGAGGAACAGTTCTACCTGATTTGGCCGCCACTGCTGTTTGCCATGGTATCCATGCATGTGAGCAAGCCCAACACGCGCCGCGTGGTTCTGGGCCTAGCTGCTGTCTCCGCCATCGCCATGATGGTGCTCTATAACCCTGCCGCCGACCCCAGCCGCGTGTACTACGGCACCGACACCCGTGTGTTCTCGCTGCTGCTGGGTGCCTGGATGGCCTTTATCCCCGATCGCGACCTGGCGCCGGTGCGTCTCGCTCGTCGTTTGGGGCTCAATCGCCTAGCTGGCGCCGCCAAGCACGGCAAGAACGCCGAGGGCAAGCTTGGCGAGAAGGCCGACGAAGCAGCCGAGACCGCCCCGGCACAGCCGAGCGCCCTCGTGCGTTTTTGGTCCTCGCCCGCATCCATCGATGTGTTGGGCGTCGTGGGTCTGGTTGGCCTTGCCGCCATGGTCGCGCTCACCAACGGCTACACCGCCTTCCAGTATCGCGGAGGCACGCTGCTGTGCTCGATCCTCACGCTCATGGTCATCGCGGCCTGCGTGCAGCCCCAGGGAATGGTTGCCCGCGCGCTGTCCGCCGAGCCGCTCGTGTGGGTTGGCAAGCGCTCGTACAGCATCTACCTGTGGCACTATCCGCTGCTGTTGCTCATGAACCCGGTCGCCAACATCAACGATACGCCGTGGTGGCAGTACATTTTGCAGGTGTTGTTGGTGGTCGCCGTGGCCGAATGCTCATATCGCTTTATCGAGACGCCGTTTAGGAAGGGCGCCTTTGGGCGCACCGTTGCCGAATTCCGCGATGGCACCACCACGCCCGCCAACTGGGCACGCACGCACGTCCCCGTCTGCGCAGCCTGCGCTGTCGTATTGGTCGTTGCACTGGGCGGCCTGATCTTTGTGCCCGAGACGTCTGCGCTGAGCGGCGAGGGCGCCGAAGTCCTCAACAAGGAAGCCAAGAACACCGCGCCCACCGACCAGCAGGCGGCCGACGACACCGACAAGGACAACGACGGCTTCCCCGATGGCTCCTACGATCTGCTTATGATCGGCGACTCCGTGTCGCTGCGTGCCGTAGACACCTTTGACGGTGTGTTCCCGCACAGCCATATCGATGCCGAAAAGGGCCGCCAGTTTGATGCGGGCCGCGCGACATTTGAGGGCTATATCCAGCAGAACCTTGCCGGCAAGATCGTGGTCTTTGCACTGGGCACCAACGGCTTGGTAACCGACGACCAGATCGACGCCATCATGGACGATGCAGGAGATAAGCGTATTGTGGTGTTTGTGAACACGCGCAGCCCGCAGCCGTGGGTTGGCTCTACCAACCAGGCCATCGCTAACGCCGCTACGCGCTACAAGAACGTGCGCGTTATCGACTGGTACGGATACAGCGCCAACCGCAACGACCTGTTCGATGGCGATGGCACGCACCTATCGACCACTGGCGTGACTGAGTACCTCAACTTGATCCACGATGCCGTCAAGAAGGACCTGCCCGTGCATCCCGAGGATCACGTCAACGATCCGCAGCCGGCAGCCGTCAAGTCTGCCACCGACGCACTCGTCAATGCGCTTGCCTTCAAGCCGCACAAGCTGGGCACCGACAAATAGCCCGCAGCAAACAACCCAAAATCACTCTTTTCGAGCCGGCCCCAAGAGGTCGCGGGCAAAAAACAGGCCGCAGTCCATCGCTGCGGCCTGTTCGGAAGCAAAAGTGGGCGCTACG
>DBFNYT010000128.1:0-7085 GCA_048425625.1 Collinsella sp.
CTCGCGCATGACGGACGCGGCGGTGCGCTTTTGCATCTTGCCGATGGCGGCGCAGGTGTCGGCGTCGGACAGACCGCGCGAAAGCGTCGCGGGCGTCACGTTGCGCAGGCGCGCCTCGCCAATCTGGTCGCACAGGTCGCGGTTGCGGTCAGCCAGGTCGCGCACGGTGGCAAAGTCGAAGCTGGGGTCGCCCTCGGCGGTAAAGTACTCGGTTTCGAGCACCTTAAGGGCCTCTTCGCCCTTCTGGCGCTCGGACTCCATGGCGCCATGATCGCCATAGATAAACATGGGAATAAACGGCTGACGCTCGTATTCGAGTGCTTGTGAAACGTTCATATAACTGCTCCTTGGACGGGCCGCACCGCGCGGCTCGGGTTCATTGAGATGTGGCGAGATGATAGTTTACCATGGGCAACTATTGGCATCGCGCCTAGGACAACTACAATACCCTAGTTGACCGCTAGGACTTTTACAATGCTGCCGAAAGACATGAAAGGTTCCATCCGTCATGGATTTGCTGATTGATATTCTGCTCGACGCCGGCAAGGACACGCTCTCGCTGGCGCCGTTTTTGTTGGTGACGTATCTTGCTCTCGAGACACTTGAGCACGTCGCGGGTGACAGCGTTAACGGCGCCATCAAGCGCGCTGGTGCCGCGGGCCCCGTGGTTGGCTCGTTACTGGGCATGGTGCCGCAGTGCGGCTTTTCGGCAATGGCGGCCACGCTGTACGCCGGTCGTGTCGTGACCTTGGGCACGTTGGTGGCGGTGTTCCTTTCGACCTCCGACGAGATGCTGCCGCTGCTACTTGCCGAGCAGGTTCCCGTGCAGACCATGGCGATGCTTTTGGCTTCGAAGGCACTGATCGCGCTGGTCACGGGCTTTATCGTGGACGCGGCTATCCGCGGCCTTCGTCGTAACGCTCGCGCGCATGCGGCGATTCGCCGTACCGTGCTGGGGACCGCTTCCAATCCGGCTCATGTGAGCTGCGCGCACGACGACCATACCGGGGGCGACATCATTGATGAAGTGGCCGAGGCGGGCGTGAGCGCCGATCACATCCATGAGCTATGCGAGCGCGACCATTGCGGTTGCGATGAAGACGAGGACGAGTACGAACACGGACATGGACACGATCACGGTCATGGGGGCGAGCATGAACACCATGATGGCCACGGTCACTCCCACTCTCACGAGAGCGCGCCCCTCCTGTCGATTATTCGCAGCGCCATCTCGCACACCGTGCAGGTATCGGTATTCATTTTTCTGGTGACGCTGATTCTGGTCGCCGTGCTCGAGACCTTCGGCGAGTCCGCGATCGAGCAGTTCCTGCGTGGCAACGAGACGCTCGCCGTCTTGGGCTCGGCACTCGTCGGCCTGATCCCCAACTGCTCGGCCAGCGTGGTCATTACGCAGCTGTACCTGGAGGGCGCGCTACAGCTGGCGCCGATGCTCGCCGGCACGCTCATTTCCGCTGGCGTGGGCTATCTTGTCCTGTTCCGCACCAACCGCAGCGCTCGTGAAAACGCCGTGTTCCTGGTCATGATGTACGTCATCGGCGCCGGCTGGGGCCTTATCCTATCCGCCTTCGGCCTCTAAGTAGGCCTAAAAAATGGGCTTCAAATAGCCATGCTCGGCGCCTGCGCAATGCGGCGACGCATGGCATTTTGAAGCCCGTTTTTTGTTGAGCCATGGATTCCGAGCGCTCACACCGCTCAAAACAAAAAGGTAGATTTCCGGGCATGTCCCGAAAATCTACCTTGGTTAGCGCAGCAGCTCGGTGAGGTTGCGCTTAAAGCGGGCCCGGTCTTCGCTGGTAAATGCCGCCGGACCGCGAGTGCGACCGCCGGCGCGGCGCACCTTCTTTTCCTCGTGGCGAATAAACAGTTGCATGTCGATGGTCGCCTTATCGTAGACGCGCCCGCGCACGCCGATGGCGGCGGCATCGCGCCCGAGCACCATGCTCGCCAAGCCAATGTCCTGCGTCACGACTACGTCGCCCGCCTGCAGGCGTTCGACAATGGCAAAGTCGGCGCTGTCGGCGCCCACGCTCACATCGAGCGTCGTGACCCAAAATCCGCGTCGCGCATGCTCGACGTCGCGCGGATCGTCGCGGCGAATGTGGCGTTCCAGGTTCTGTGTGCTGTTGCCGGCGATAACGACGGCGACGCCCGCCCGCCGCGCGCAGTCAATCGACTCGCGCGTGACCGGGCAGGCGTCTGCATCAATAAAGAGCGTTCGCGGCATCTAGTGCACCAGTTTGCCAAATTGAATAGCGCGAACAATCAGCGTTACGCCAAACACCAGCAGTGCGGCGCCGCTAAAGATGACGAGCATCTTGGCCGACCACAGCGGATAGATAAACACGAACATGCCGGCGATGATGGAGAGCGCGCCGCTCAGGATGGCGAGGGCACGGTTGGACGAAAGCTCGGACTCCAGAATGGACATGACACCTTCGACGATCCAGCCAAAGCCGGCCACGATAACCACCATCGTGGTGAGCGTCGCGGTCGAGAAGGCCTGGTTGCGCAGGATTATGACGCCGCCCAAGATAATGAGTAGGTTGGAGATGATGCTCGTCACGCGCCAGCCGGTGGGCAGCAGTGGCTCGAAAACAGCGGTAAACAGCCTGATCGCGGCCGTGATCACAAAGTAGAAGCCCAAGACGGTCGTTAAGAAGACGAGGGACTTGGCGGGCGCAAACAGCAGTGCGATGCCGGCGACGAGCGCCAAGACGCCCGTGATGGCGTAAATCCAGCGCACGGCCTTGACGGCCTTGCCTGCCATGCTTTTCTCGTCAAATCCAAACTGGCTCGATTTTTGGTCATCATTCTTAAAGATGCCCATAATGTCTCCTTTCCGTGCGGCGTAAGCCTTGATCGTTACGACCAGTATCGCCTAAAGGCGCTGACGTATGGGTCGGAGAGGGTGAAACGTAACCCAAAGGCCCCGAATTGTTTCCGTTGTTCCCCACGTCGCGATTTTCTATTCAACAGGTGTAGAACATTGCGGCCCTGTTCGTTATTGCCTACGTTTTAGGTTAGATTTTCCTAAGAACAATTGCCCGAAATTGGGGGTCCCTATGAACGAAACAGTTCCCGCGGCGCCGTCTAGCGCGGAGTCGATGGCAAAGCAAGGTTGCGAAAAGCTCGGCCTGGACACGTTTGACGCGCTGGTCCGCCGCGCCCGTACGTGCCGTCGCTTTGACGAGTCCATGCGCGTGCCGCGCGAGTTTTTGCTCGAGCTGGCGGAACTGGCGCACCTGGCTCCCTGCGGCGCCAATGCTCAGCGTCTGCGTTTTCATGTGGTAAGCGGTTCCGAGGACTGCGCTCGCGTGTTTGACGAGCTTGCATGGGCCGGCGCGCTTAAGGACTGGTCGGGTCCTGCCGAGGGCGAGCGCCCGACCGGCTACATCGCGATTCTTGCCGAGCGCGCCGTTCCGGGTAAGCCCGCCGCTCCTATTACTGAGGTCGACACGGGCATTGCCGCGCAGACGATGATGCTCGCCGCCCGCAGCGCCACGCCCGAGGTGGCTGCCTGCATGTTCAAGGCCTTTACGCCCCACGCGATCGATGCCATGGGGCTCGATAGCGACAAGTATGAGCTCAAGCTGATCATGGCGTTTGGCGTTCCGGCCGAGACGCAGGTGATCGATGCGATCGATTCCAACCCCGACGGCTCAATTAATTACTGGCGCGACGAGGCGCAGGTGCACCACGTACCCAAGCGCCCGCTTGCCGACGTACTGGTGTAGCTGAGCGTCACCGCGGTGTGATCCGGCGGTAAACCACCACAAAGGTACCTGTCCCCTTTGCGGTGGTGCGAGGGGAGGACGTGTGGCAGATTTGTATTTGGTGCGGCATGGGCAGACTGAGCTCAATGTGCAGAACATTTTGCAGGGTGGGCACGATTCGCCGCTTACGGCGCGCGGGCGCGAGCAGGCGCTGGCGACGCGCGCGGCGTTTGAGGCGCGTGGCGTGACCTTTGACCGTGTGTATTCCTCGCCGTTGGGCCGGGCGCGGCATACGGCTGAGCTAATTGCTGGTGAGGGCCGCTCGATAGAGCTGGTCGATGACCTGCGCGAGTGGCATTTGGGCTCGCTGGAGGGTACATCAAATCGCGAGATGCCGCCGCAGCCCTGGGGTGATTATCCGGTGGCCTTTGGTGGCGAGTCTGAAGGCGAGCTCCAGTCGCGCATGGTCGCGGCGCTGTCCCACATCATGGCCAGGCCGCAGCACGACTGTGTGCTGGCAGTCTCCCACGGCTCTTCCTGCCAGGAGTTTCTTGAGTATGTGACTGGCAGGGGAGAGCTACCCGACAACGGTGCCGTGCTTCATTTTGGCTATTGCGACGGTGCGTTTTCGCTTCTTGATTGGTAACGAACGAAAGGACCCCTATGAATAAAGACCTGTATCTGGTTCGTCATGGGCAGACAATATTCAACCTTAAGCGCATTATTCAGGGTTGGAGTGACTCGCCGCTCACGCAGCTGGGATGCGACCAGGCGGCGCGTGCCGGCATGTTCTTACGTGCGCGCGACATTGAACCCGATCATGCCTACACCTCCACACTTCATCGCACCGAGCAGACTATCGCCAACCTGTGGCCGGGCTTGGCGTACGAGCGCCTGGACGGTCTGCGTGAGTGGTTCTTTGGCGACTTTGAGGCCGAGCGCGTGATGCTTATGCCCGAGCGCCCGTGGCGAGATTTCTATCGTCAGTTTGGCGGCGAGGGCCAGATGCAGGTGCGCGAGCGCATGGCGGCGACGATAACCGATCTTATGCGACGTCCGGACCACGAGTGCGTGCTCGCGGTGAGCCACGGTTCGGCTATCAAGGAGTTTTTGGACCACGTGCGGGGCGCGGCGGCCGACGAGCGCGAACGCGTGCCGGGCAACTGCTCAGTGCTGCATTTTGCGTTTGACGATGCGGCCGATACGTTTGAACTGGTCGAAGTCTTTACGCAGGAAGACTACGCGCGCGAGCTGGGGCTTGAACCGCTCGTGGCTACTGCGGGTCCGCAGCGCGGATAACGCGAGCGCGGCGGCACGGGTCGTCGGCATAACTTCTCGACGCAAAAGGGGCGGAGATGCATGTACCTGCTGCATCTCCGCCCCCTGTTTGTTGGGCTGCCGATTTTTGTGCTGGACGGTCTGGTCTTGCTAGAACCGCGCGACCTGGTGCGTGAGCAGACCCGTCGGAACCTGCGCCGCGCCGCCGCTGACCTGCGCGGCGGGGAAGAGCGCAGCTACGGCAAAGTTGAACGGCTCTTTGCCCGTGTAGGTGCCGGCGGCACGTGCATCGTCGGCCAGGAGCTGTGATGCCTCGACTAGTGCGACAGCGTAGGCAGGGTCGTCGGCCAGTGCCGGCTCCGGCGCCTGGTCGAGCATGGCGCGGATGGCCCCGATGGCGTCCTCGCGCTTGACCTCCCACACGCGGTGCGTAATGCCGGCGGGGTCGGTGACGGCATAGAGTGAAGCGCCCTCTTTTGCGGCGCCGAGGATGATATCCATGACGGGAGAGGCTTCGTAGACAAGCGTTACGGGACGGGGCTGTACCTTGAGGTCGGCGATTGCGCGCGCAGCGGCGGTCGTATCGGCGGTAACCGCGTCGCCGCCCGCCAGCGCACCAACCGGGCAGATCGCCACGACGCCCGTCACGCGACCTGGCTCCCCCGAGCATTCGTACACGTAATACGCCGCACCCGGGTCCTTGAGCATCAGGCCATCGGCAAGGGCTCCGCGCAGAGCATCGTTGCCGCTCAGGATGCTGCCCATTGCAGGCAGCGCCTCGAGCACGCGGTCCTGAGCCGGGCGGATGCAGGGAAACGGAAGTGCTTTCATGGGCGGTCCTAACGCGCGAGTCGGTTTGTTCGCGGCTTATTATGCCCCAACTTGGCCGCTTGCGTCCCAGAGCGTGTTATCGGCAAGCGCGATGAGCACGTTTTGGCAGCGAACGATATCGGCATGGGGCACATACTCGTCGGGCTTGTGTGCGAGCGCCAACGAGCCGGGGCCGTAGCTCATACAATTGCGGTTGCCTGTCTTGCCTGCAATGACGGCGGTATCGGTGTAGCCGGTAAAGAAGCCGACGGTCGTGTCCGCGTCCGTCACGCCATCGGCGGCACGCTTGAGCGCTGCTAGAAGGGGAGAGCTCGGGTCGCGCTCGATGGCGGGTCGGTCGCCCGTCACGGTGTAGCTGCCATGGCAACCGGGAACGGCGTCCTCGGCGGCGGCAATGGCCTGCTCGACCATGTTGATCGCGGCGGTCGTGTCGGTCGGCGGTGTCAGGCGCATGTCGACCCAGACCTTGGCGTGGTCGGGCACGACATAGGGGCGATAGCCGCCCTCTATCTGTCCAAACGTGATGGTCGATGGCCCCAGCTCATCGTGTACGGGCAGCGCCATGAACGCGCGGCGTAACGTGCAGACGACCTCGGCCATGGCGGCGACGGCATCCGCGCCCTTCCAGGGCTGGCTCGCATGCGCCGTCACGCCAGCCATTTCAATCTCGAACCACGTGCGCCCCTTGTGCGCCACCTGAATCTGTCCGTCGGTGGGTTCGGTATCCAGCACCCATTCGCGCGAACCGACCCAGCCGGCATCAATGGCCGCCTCGGAGCCGCGCATAAAGTCTTCCTCGTCGACCGAGCAGATGAGCGAAAAGCCACGTCGGGGCAGCTCGCCCTCTGCCGCTACGCGCTCGAGTGCATGGACAAGTGCGGTAATGGCGCAGGCCAGACCGCCCTTCATGTCGCAGGCGCCGCGGCCATAGAGTTTATCGTCGCGCACAACTGCCCCAAGCGGTGCGATGTCTGCGTCCCAGCCATCGCCCAAGGTGACGGTATCCATGTGGCAGATATAGACCAGCCGCGGCTCGTCGCTTTGGCCCGGCACGGTGACTATAAGGTTGCGGCGCCCGGGCAGCACCTCGAGTTCCTCAACCTGCACGGCATGGAGTACCGGACGACTCAACCGCTCCAGCTGAGCCTCAACCAGCGCTTTGATATACCGCTCAATTTCATCCTCATACGCGCCCGGGTCTGAGCTGTCGATCCGCAAAAGCTCCTGCGCAAGCCGCCAGGC